>JAWXBS010000117.1:0-18003 GCA_034440275.1 Alphaproteobacteria bacterium | reverse complement strand
CGCCGCGCGCGCGGCGCGCTCTTCAAGCTGCGCGGTGGTGAGTTCGCGCGCACCGCTGATGATCCGGCCCATGTCTCGCTCCCATGTGTGGCGCGAGCGTAGCGCTTCGGCGCGCGGTGACCAGTGGGCGCCGCTAGGCGACCTTGTTCATGTACCCCGGCATCCAGCCTTCCCACGCGGCGCGCAGGTCGGCGAGATCGAGCGCTTCGTCGCCGAAGGCGATCTCGCAGCCGCCAACAACTCCGACGGGTTCCGCTATGACGCCCGCCTCGTCGGCGGTGGTGTAAATGAACTCTGCTTCGCTGGCGGGCACGGCGATCAGGTAGCGCGCCTGGTCTTCGCCCCACAGCCACGCGGTCGCGTCGATGTCGCGGCGTGGTTCGAGGTAGACGCCGATGTCGTTGACGAGCGCGAGGTCCGCGACCGCCGCCGCGAGGCCGCCGTCGGAGAGATCGTGGACTATCGTCGCGAAGCCGTCGCGGATGAGGCCGCGCACGAGATCGCCGTTCTTCTTTTCCACCGCGAGATCGACGACGGGCGGTGCGCCGTCTTCGCGGCCATACACTTCGCGCAGATACATGGACTGGCCGAGTTCGCCCTTCGTCGCGCCGATGAGCACCAGCACGTCGCCTTCCTTGAGACCGCTGAAGCCGGCGCGCTGCGCCATGTCTTCGAGCAATCCTACGCCGCCGATGGCGGGCGTCGGCGGGATCGCAGCGCCGTTGGTCTCGTTGTAGAGCGAGACATTGCCGCTCACGACGGGGAAGTCGAGCGCGCGGCAGGCTTCGGCCATGCCTTCGATGGCGGCCACGATCTGGCCCATCACTTCGGGCTTCTGCGGATTGCCGAAATTGAGATTGTCCGTCACGGCGAGGGGCATTGCGCCCACGGCGGTGAGATTGCGCCAGCACTCCGCCACCGCCTGCTTGCCGCCTTCATACGGATCGGCCTGCACATAGCGCGGCGTGACATCACACGAGATCGCGAGCGCGCGGTTCGAGCCGTGGAGGCGCACGATGGCGGCGTCGGCGCCGCCAGATGCGGCGACGGTGTCGGCCATCACGTCGCGATCGTACTGTTCCCAGAGCCAGCGCTTGGACGCCATGTCGGGTGACGTCATGACTTTCGTCAGCGCTTGCGCGAACGGCGCGGCGGGAACCTGCGGCGACGGCGTCTTGCCCGCCACGCGCGCCGGCGTCACGTAGGGCCGCTCATATTTCGGCGCTTCGTCAGCGAGGGGACCGAGCGGCAGATCGCAGGCGATCTCGCCTTTCCACTTCAGCACGAGGCGACCCGAATTCGTCGTTTTGCCGATCACGGCGGCGTCGAGGCCCCACTTCTCGAAGATTCGCTGCGCCTCCGGCTCGCTGCCCGGCTTCAGCGTCATGAGCATGCGCTCCTGACTTTCCGAGAGCATGAACTCGTAGGGGCTCATGCCGGTCTCGCGCGCGGGGATCGCGTCGATGTCGAGTTCGATGCCGGAGCCGCCCTTGGACGCCATTTCGACGGACGACGACGTGAGGCCGGCGGCGCCCATGTCCTGGATGCCGATGATGGCGTCGGATTCCATGAGTTCGAGGCAGGCCTCGATGAGGAGCTTCTCGAGGAACGGGTCGCCGACCTGGACGGTGGGGCGGCTCTCCTCGGCATCGTCGCCGAATTCGGCCGAGGCCATGGTCGCGCCGTGGATCCCGTCGCGGCCGGTCTTGGCGCCGACATAGACGACGGGGCTCCCCGGTCCGCCGGCGGCGGAGGTGAAGATGCGATCCTTGCGGGCGACGCCCACGCACATGGCGTTAACGAGGATGTTGCCGTTGTAGCCCGCGTGGAAGTTGGTCTCGCCGCCGAGCGTCGGTACGCCCACGCAGTTGCCGTAGCCGCCGATGCCCCGGACGACCCCGTCCACGAGACGGCGCGTCTTGGGATGGCTTGGATCGCCGAAGCGCAGCGCGTTCATCAGCGCCACGGGACGAGCGCCCATTGTGAACACATCGCGCATGATGCCGCCGACCCCGGTGGCGGCGCCCTGGTAGGGTTCGATGAAGGACGGATGGTTGTGGCTCTCCATCTTGAAGATGCAGGCTAGCCCCTCGCCGATGTCGATGACGCCCGCGTTCTCGCCGGGCCCGTGGATGACGTGCGGACCCGTGGTGGGCAGCTTGGCGAGGTGCGCCCGGCTCGACTTGTAGGAGCAGTGCTCGGACCACATCACCGAGAAGATGCCGAGTTCCGTAACGTTCGGCGTTCGGCCCAGCTTTTGGAGTACCGAGGCGTACTCCTCTCGGGAGAGGCCGAATTCGAGGGCCTGCTTCTCGGTCGCTGCTGCGAGGTGGGGATGGCTCATGGCGGCAGGGCTTTAAGCGTGGTCGCAGCGCTTGTCACGAACGGGGCGAAACCCCGCAAAGGCGTAGGAAGATAGTCGCCGAACTTGGCTGGAGAAGTCGCTTGGTTCTTGGTCAACACCGTGGAATTCTTGACTTTCGAGCCCTCCAGGGGCCATTTAAGCGGCGGTACTTGGTTGACTCGACACTCGTTCGCGCCTTTGGCGCAGGCCTTTTCGACACCTGCCAAAGTCCAGTTGGACGCGGGGACGCCGGGCATCGTGCCTGGTGGCGCCAGCCAGGTCGTCACAGGCCTAGTCGCCGCGTCATGTCATTCTGAAGGAGCGAACGATGTCCACAGGCGTCGTGAAATGGTTCAACCCGGACAAGGGTTTTGGCTTCATTGCACCGGATGGCGGCGGCGCCGACGTGTTTGTGCACATCTCCGCCGTGGAACGCTCAGGCATGACGAGCCTGCGCGAAGGCCAGGCTGTGAGTTTCGAAGTCGAGACCGATCCGCGCAAGGGCAAGCCGGCCGCCGTCAATTTGAAGGCGGTCTGAGCCAGATGGCAAAAGAAGAACTTATTGAGTTCGAGGGCGTCGTCACGGAAGTGCTCCCGGAGGGTCGTTTCCGGGTCACCCTCGAAGGAGGCCATGAAGTTCTCGCGTACACGGGCGGGCGTATGAAGCGGAACAAGATCCGCACGCTCGCCGGTGACCGCGTCACCGTGGAAATGTCGCCGTATGATCCGACCAAGGTCCGGGTCGTCTTCCGTCACAAGACCGAAAGCGCGCCCGGCGGCGGCGGCGTGCGTCGGCCGTTCAAGCGGCGCTAGGAAACATGAACCTGATCAGCAAATTGCCCGGCATGACCGATGATGCACTTGCGTCTCTGCGGACGAACGCCGAGCGCTTGCTGATCGTGGGCGATCACCGCCAGAAAAATCAGGCCACCGAACTTCTTCCAGCGCTCGTCGCCGAGATCGAGGCGCGCGAAGCCGCCAAGCCGCCGCCGCCGCCCCCGGCCGCCGAGCGCGTAAAAGCGGCGGCGAAGGCCAAGAAGGCCAAAGCCGAAGCCGCGAAGAAGGCCGAAGCCGACGCAAAGCCGGTGGTGGCGAAGGCCGCCAAACCGGCTGCGGAACCCAAGCCCATCGCCGCGAAGGCCGAAAAATCCGCACCCGCGCCGAAGGCCGCCAAGCCTGCACCGGTCAAGGCCGAGGCCAAGCCGGTTGTCGCCAAGGCGCCAGTGAAGCCTGCCGCGCCAGTGAAGGGCAAGGTCGAGAAGTCGCCCGCCGTCGTCGCGAAGGCTCCGCCCGCCACCGCCGCGCCTGTTGCTAAAGCGCCTGTGAAGGCCGCGGTGAAGGCGGAAGCGCCCGCCCAGCCTGTCGCGCCGCCCAAGCCCGTCGCCGCGAAGGCGCCGGCGGCGAGGGCCGCGCCAGTGAAGGCCGTCGCCAAGCCTGCGCCCGCCCCAAAGCCTGTCGCGCCGATGAAAGCCGTCGAGGCCAAACCCGTCGCAGCGCCCGCCAAGGCGCTGAACGGTCAGGCCAACGGAAAGGCGCATCCCGCGCCCAAGTCGGCTGCTCCGATGAAGCAGGCCGCCAAGGCCGTCGCGCCGAAAGCGGCCGCGAAGCCGGCGCCCGCGAAACCCGCGCCAAAGCCCATCGCCGCGAAAGCCGCCCCGGTCGCCAAGCCACAGGAAGCCGCGAAAGCCGCTGCAAAGCCGGCGAAGCCTGCTCCGGTGAAAGCCACGCCTGCGAAAACCGCGTCCAAGCCTGCCGCGAAAAAGAAGGCGCCAGCCAAGGCAGCTCCCGGCAAGCGGGCGCACGCCTAGGCCGTCAGCCGCGCTCGACTTCGTATTTCGGCAAGTCCGACCGCAGCGTCTCGTAGAGGCGCAGCGTGAAGCTGTCGGCTTCCTCGTCGACGAAGTCGTCGAAGAAGTCCTCGTGGTTGGACTCGAACACGTATTCGCCGTCATCGGCGAAGATGAAGCCGAGCGCTTCGTCGCGTTGCGTGTGCACGATCTCGATGGACGTCTCGTCGTCATCGTCGCCGAGCTGGAAAGTCAGACGGCGGCTCTGAATCTTCGACACCAGCAGCGGCAGCAGAGCCTGCAGCGCCGCCAGATCGTCGAACGGTTCGTCCTTGTGGGAAAGCGCCGCCTCGAGTTTTCGTCGCGCGGAGTCGACTTCGTCGTCGAAACCCATGGGCATACCTCGTCATTCTCTTGAATCTTGAACGCGGGAAGAAAGGCGGCGGGGGCCCGCCCGTCAAGGCTCTGGCGCCGCAGGTATCAGGCGGCGGCTTGCGCGAGACTGCGGAAGAAGCCCCAGCCGCCCGTGCGCCCGATGGCGGGATCGGCGCAGCGATCCGGGTGGGGCATCATGCCGAGGACGTTGCCGCGCGGGTTCATGATGCCGGCGATGTCGTTCGACGACCCGTTCGGATTGTCGAGATAGCGGAACACCACGCGCCCCTCGCCTTCGAGTTTCGCCAGCGTTTCGTCGTCGGCGTAGAAGCGCCCGTCGCCGTTGCCTATCGGCATCACGGTGTCCGGTTCGCCGCCGTAGGCGTGGGTGAAGGCCGTGTCGGCGCGCTCGATGGCGAGCGGGGTGTCCTTGCAGATGTAGCGCATGGTGACGTTGCGCATGAGCGCGCCCGGCAGCAGGCCGCACTCGGTGAGCACCTGGAAGCCGTTGCAGATGCCGGCGACGATGCGGCCTTCCTCGGCGTGGCGTTTCACCGCTTCCATCACAGGGCTTCGCGCGGCCATGGCGCCGGAGCGGAGATAGTCGCCGTAGGCGAAGCCGCCGGGCAGGATGACGAGGTCGAGGCGGTCCGGCAGGGCGGTCTCGGCGTGCCAGACCATGTCCGGCGCCTTGCCGGTGACGCGTTCGAGCGAAGTGGCGCAATCGCGGTCGCAATTGGAGCCGGGGAAGACGATGACGGCGGCGCGCATGATGGCGCCTGACTAGCGTGCGTCGCCGGTTACGGGAAGCGGAGATGCGTGTACTAAGCCGCAGAAGGAGTGCGTCATGCCGCCCGTTCTGATCGTTCTCGCCGTCGTATGCGTCGCCGTGTGCGCGGGGCTGACGTGGGTGTTCTATCGCGCCGACAGGGCGGAGTGAGGATGGACTTCGGCATGCTTGTCGTCTGGGCGATCGCGGCCGTGGTGGTCGGCGCGGGACTCGTGTCCATCGTCGGTGCACTGAGGCGTACGACGGCGCGTCCGGCCCATGACGGGCGCAGCGGCGACGGCGGGCCGATCTACGGTCACGGCGACGGCGGCCGCAGCGGCAAGGACAACGACAACTCGGACGGGGGCGATGGCGGCGACGGCGGCGGCGGGGATTGAGCGCTAGCGCCCGGTCCAGGTGAGTTCGACGGTCACACCGTTGGGGTCTTTCAGGAACGCCTGCCGTCCGAACCCGTCGGGAATGTCCTGCGCCACGTATGGCACGCCTGCGGAGTCGAGCTGCGCCAGCGCGGCGTCAAAATCGCCGACCGTCAACGAGAAGTGGTCGAGCGCGCCGTCAGGCGTGCGCGCCTTGTTGCGTTCGACGATATGCAGCACCGCCTGATCGCCGACATAGAGCCATGCGCCGGCAAACGGAAAGTCGGGACGCGGCCCCATCTTCAATCCAAGCACATCGACGAAGAACGCGCGTGTTTCCTCAAGTTTCACGGTCGAAATGTTCGCGTGATTGAGGCCGGTGATCATCGCAGCGTTCTACGCGATTTCGATCCGGTAGCTTTCGATCACGGTGTTGGCGAGCAGGCGCTCGCACATCTCCTTGACCTTCGTGTGCGCGGCGTCGCGGTCGTGCCCCTTCAGGTCGATCTCGATGACCTTGCCGACGCGCGCGTCCGCGACGTCGCCGAAGCCCAGGCCCACCAGCGCGTTGGCCACCGCCTTGCCCTGCACGTCGAGGACGCCGGGCTTCAGTCCCACAGTCACGATCGCCTTCATGTCAGTGCACCGCGTCGCCGGTGCCGGTGGACTGCTTCGGCAGGATGCCGAGGCGGCGCGCGACTTCCACGTAGGCTTCGGTGACGTTGCCGAGGTCGCGGCGGAAGCGGTCCTTGTCCATCTTCTCGTTGGTCTGGGTATCCCACAGGCGGCACGAGTCCGGGCTGATCTCGTCGGCGATGACCGTGCGCACCATGTCGCCTTCGTAAAGGCGGCCGAACTCGATCTTGAAATCGATGAGCTTGATGCCGACGGCGGCGAACATGCCGAACAGATAGTCGTTCACGCGCAGCGTGAGCGCCATGATGTCGTCGATCTCCTGGGTCGAGGCCCAGTTGAATGCGGTGATGTGCTCTTCCGCGACCATCGGGTCTTCGAGCGCATCGTTCTTGTAATAGAACTCGATGATCGAGCGCGGCAGTGGCGTGCCTTCCTCGAGGCCGAGGCGCTTGGCGATCGAGCCCGCCGCCACGTTGCGGCAGACGACTTCGAGCGGAATGATCTCGACCTCGCGCACGAGCTGCTCGCGCATGTTCATCGTGCGGATGAAGTGCGTGGGGACTCCAATCGCGTTGAGGCTCTGCATGATGAAGGCGGAGATCTGGTTGTTGACCACGCCCTTGCCTTCCAGGATCGCCTTCTTCTGCGCGTTGAACGCGGTGGCGTCGTCCTTGAAGTACTGGATGATCGTGCCCGGCTCGGGACCCTCATAGAGAATCTTGGCCTTGCCTTCGTAGATCTTCTTGCGGCGGGACATCTGGTGCTCCTGCATGCCCGACCCCAAGGGATTTCTGGGGGGCGGGCATGGGTGAAAACGTGTGCGGTGCGGCCGCGAGGGTATGACGGGGACGGCGGGCGACGCGGGCCCCCGGTGCGGCGACTCGTAGAGGAATCGCGGCCCCGCCACAATCACGCGGTGTTGTGGCCCGCTGCGACGCGGCCAAGTTTGAACCGGCCATGATTGATCCTGAGCGGGCGGGTCTCTATGTCCGGGGCGAGTGAGACCAGTCAGGAACCCCCGATGAGCGAATTCGACGACCGCAAGCGCGCCCAGGAGAAGAATTACGAGCTGACGCAGGAGCTCGAGTTCAAGGCCCAGGCCCGCCGGGCCAAGTTGACGGGGCTCTGGGCGGCCGAACTCGCCGGGCTTTCGGGCGAGGAGGCGGACGCCTACGCCAAGACCGTCCTGCTGGCCGATCTCGAGGAAGCCGGCGAAGAGGACCTCTTCCGCAAGGTCCGCGCGGACCTCGACGCGAAGAAGATCGCCCAGTCGGATCACCAGATCCGCTCCAAGATGATCGAACTCCTCGACGAGGCCCGCCGTCAGATCAAGGCGGGGACGTAAGCCCGCTCACGGCTTCTTCATCAGGTTCATTTCGAAGAACTTCGTCCATGTAGCGCCGGCGTCGCTCGAGCGCTCGCCGACTTCGTTCCACGCGCCTGGACGAGGTTGTGTGATGGTGTAGCGGATGGTCATGCCGGGTGGCGTCATCGTCCAGCGGAAGGAGCCGTCGGGCATGAATTCCGCCGTGGCGTCGGTGACATAGCCGCGCGTGTGGCTGCGGAAATTGTACTTGCCCGTGCGGTCGTTGAAGGACACGAGCGCGACGGCGTTGAAGGCCATGGTCTCGGGCGTGCCCGCATAGCCGCGCCCTTCGATGAGGAGGAGGCTGTCGCCCAGCCGCCGCTCGATAGCCTCGGTCTGCCGGAAGGTCTGGCGCCCGCCGCCCATGTCCACCCATCCCGCGCCTTCCCAGGCGCCGACCATCCAGTCGAGTTTCGCGATCGCGGCGCGTTGTGCGGCCAGGTCCGGCTCGGCCGGGCGGGCGACGGGCGGGCGCTGCGGCGTCTGCGCATGGGCCGCGAGGGGGAGCGCTGCGAGAACGAGTGCGGCGGCGAGGGTGCGGATCATGGCAATCTCCATCAGAGTGCTTTGTGATGTAAAGTGAATGCGCGGGTGACGCAAGAGGTCGATGGAGGTGTTTGCGAGTTGGAGCGCGGGCCTATGGCCCGCCCGGCAGCGCCGAATGAAAAAGATGCGGGCCATAGGCCCGCGCTCCCTTCGTTCGACCAGCACTCATCACCGCACGCGTTTTCACGCTGCGGAGACAACTGGGAGGGCCGGGGACGCGGGCGAAATCCGCGAATTTGGTAGTGAGAGAGATGCGAACACCGTCCGCGTCCCCGCAATCGTTTCGCGCCAGCATGACCCCGGGCCTTCATTCGGACCCTTGTCCAGTACGGCCGACGCGCGTGCGGGTCTGTGCTGTTCATCACAGGGCCCCGGATTTCCGCTGCGTTGGTCCGGGGTGCAAAAGTCCCCCCGGCGCAGCGGCTGCTCACGCTCGATCACCACACTCCCGCGCCGACAGAACAGGGTACCGGCTGCCCTCCCTGCGGAAGTGATGCCGCAACCTAGGAACAAAAGCAGAACGTGTCAACACCCGTCGTCGCAGCGCGCTCAGTCGGGGCAGTCGCTCAGTGGAACGCGCCGTTCGTTGCGATCGCCGCGATGGCGCGCGTTCCAGACGGCGGTGCGGAGTGCGCCCTCGATCTCGGGGGCGCTCCAGGCGGCGGTGACGCAGCCGAGGGTGCGGTGTGTGGCGGCGTCGACGATCGCCGCAAAGCCCGTGCGGCCGATCCAGGCGTCGTGTTGCGCGAGGACGTTATTGGCCGCAGCGATTTCCCGGCTCTGCGCGCGACGCGCGGAATTGGTCACATCCATGTCGATGCGGGCAGCGCCTTCGACGCGGGTTATCGCCCTGTCGAGCTCAGGTCTGAGCGCGGCGCAGTTGGGACACCACTCGGCGGTCATGAACACGACTTGCACAACGGGAGTTTGGGCGCGCGCCGGTGTCGCAAACGCGAGCAGCACAGCGAGCGCCAGCGCGCGCTTCATCAGAACACGCGCGCGAAGATCGCATCCACATTGCGGAAGTGGTGCGCGTCGTCGAAGCAGGCGTCGATGGCGGCGGTGGAGAGTTTTGCGGTGACGTCGGCGTCGGCCTTCAGGCGCGAGATCAGCGAGTCCGCGGCGCGCGGCGGCGGCGACTGCCACACCGCCATGGCGTTGCGCTGCACCAGCAGGTACGCGTCTTCCCGCGCCACGCCCGCCTGCGTCAGCGCCAGCATCACGCGCTGAGAATTGTGCAGGCCGCCCAAGAGCGCCAGATTGCGCGCCATGTTTTCGGGATAGACAACGAGCTTCTCGATCACGTCCGCCATGCGATGCAGCGCGAAATCGAGATGGATGGTGGCGTCCGGCCCGATGCCGCGCTCGACGCTCGAATGAGAAATATCGCGCTCGTGCCAGAGCGCCACGTTCTCCATCGCCGGCGTCACGGCGGAGCGCACCAGACGCGCGAGCCCGCAGAGGTTTTCCGTGAGCACGGGGTTGCGCTTGTGCGGCATGGCCGAGGAGCCCTTCTGCCCCGGCGCGAAATATTCCTCCGCTTCCAGCACTTCCGTGCGCTGGAGGTGACGGATTTCGGTGGCGAGCCGCTCGATGCTGGAGGCCACGAGGCCGAGCATGGCGAAGAAGTGCGCGTGCCGGTCGCGCGGAATGATCTGCGTGGAGATGGGCTCGGGTTCGAGGCCGAGTTTCGCTGCGACATACGCCTCCACGCGCGGATCGATCTGCGCGAACGTGCCGACGGCGCCGGAAATCATGCAGGTGGAGATGTAGGACCGCGCCGATTGCAGATAATCGACACAGCGCGCGAATTCCTGCGCGTGCCCGGCGAGCTTCAGTCCGAACGTCGTCGGTTCGGCGTGGATGCCGTGGCTGCGGCCGATGCAGGGCGCGTATTTGTATTCGCCGGCGCGCTTTTCCAGCGCCGCGTGGACGCGATTGGCGCCGGCGATCAGCATGTCGGCGGCGCGCTTGAGCTGCACGGCGAGGCAGGTGTCGAGCACGTCCGAAGAGGTCATGCCCTGATGGGCGAAGCGCGCTTCCGGCCCCACATGCTCGGCGACGTTGGTGAGGAAGGCGATGACGTCGTGGCGCGTCTCGCGTTCGATCGCGTCGATGCGGTCGACCTCGAATTTGCCCTTCGCGCGATAGGCCTCGGCGGCTGATCGGGGGATGGTCCCCAGATCGGCCATCGCTTCCATGGCGAGGGTTTCGATCTCCAGCCAGATGGTGAAGCGGGACTCGGGGCCCCACAGGGCCGTCATTTCGGGGCGGGAATAGCGCGGAATCATGGGTGGCCCGTAGCACGATTGGGGAAAAGCCGCGAAGCGGAAGCCGTCAGTGGGAGGCGTTGTGGCGCACATCGCGGAAATGCGGGAGGGTTAACCCGGATTTCGGGAGCGGATCATGGTGCGCGGACTTGTTTTCGTGGGGCTGATGGCGACGGCGGCGTTCGTCGGCGCGGCGGGCGCGCAGGAAATGCCGGTGGCGCGGCCCGGCCAGTGCTTCGCGCGCGTCTCGATCCCGGCGGTCTATGAGACCTACACGGAAACGAACGTGGTCGAGCCGGAATACATGGGCACCAAGACCATCCCGCCGACTTTCGAGATGGTCGATACGCAGGTGCTCGTATCCGCCGAACGCACCGAGCCGGTGACGATCCCCGCGATCTATCGCACGGTCCGCGAGACGGTGATGATCGAGCCCGAGCGCACCGAACAGGTCCCGGTCGCGGCGACCTGGCAGAGCTACACCGAGCGCGTGATGGTGCGGCCTGCCTACGTGACGTGGAAGCCGGGTACGGGCGTGTTCGGCCGCGCGTCGGCGCAGAACGGCGAACTCTTGTGCCGCGTGGAAGTGCCCGCCGAATACGCCACGATCCAGCGCCGTCGCATGACCGCCGCAGAGACCACCCGCACGCGCGTGATCCCCGCCGTGACGCGCAGCCAGACCCGTCAGGAAATGATCACGCCCGCGCGCGTCGAGGAGCGCACGGTCCCCGCCGTCTATCGCACTGTGAAGGAGCGCCGCGTCGTGACGCCGTCGCGTGAGGAGCCGGTGCTGGTGCCCGCCGTCACCCGCAAGGAAACGCTGCGCCGCGTGGTGAGCCCCGCGCGTACGGAATGGCGCGAGGTGTTGTGCGACACCAACGCCTCTAAGGCCAAGATCGCCGAAGTGCAGCGCGCCCTGAACCGTCGCGGCTTCGCCACTGCATCGGACGGCGTGTTCGGCCCGGCGACGCTGGCGTCGATGGAACGCTTCCAGCGCGCCAACAATCTCGCGGCCGGATACCTCACGATGGAAACCGTGCAGGCTCTCGGCGTTTCCCGCTAGCTGACGGTATCGCGCTTCAGCGTGCGGCCGACGAGCAGGAAGTGCACGGCCGCCCAGAGGAAGAAGCACACGCCGAGCATCATCGCGTACTTGATCCCCGTCGCTTGGCCCGCCGCGCACCCTGCGGCGTTCGCTTCGGTCGGCGTGCGGCAGAGCTCGACGCTGAGGCCCTGCAGGGTCAGCGCATTGTTGGCGAAGAAGTCGCTCATCGCGCCGACGAAGGGCGGGCCGAGGGCGTAGCCCAGCAGGTTCACGATGAAGAGCAGGATCGCGGTGGCCGTTGCGCGCATGCGCGGCTCCACGACGCTTTGCGTCACCGTGTACATCGGTCCGAGGTAGAAATACTGCGCGCAGGCGCCGACCATCAGCGGCACGGCCGCGAGCGCGAGTGACGGGATGTAATAGGAAAAGAGGAACAGCGGCGTCGCGATCCCGAGGCCCAGCGCCGGCAGCCACGCAAGCGCATTCGGGTGACGCTTCGAGATGCGATCCGCGAGGAAGCCGCTTGAAAATGTGCCGATGGCGGCCGCCACGCCGAGCACCACGCCGCTGAACTGCGAGGCGTTGAGCAGCGACAGGCCGTGGACGCGCATGAGGAAGGGATTGAGGAAACCACCGACGCCGTAACCGACGAACGACGTGATCGCTCCGCCCAGCGCCATGTGCCAGAACGCTGGTTTCGACGCGAGGACCTTGAGCGCGGCGCTGAAGCTCGGCGTGTCCACGGCGGCGCCCGCGCGCGGCGGCTCCTTCACGGTCAGCTTCACGAAGATCGCGAGCAGGATGCCGGGAATGCCGAGCACGATGAACGCCGCGCGCCAGTCGAGCACCGTCGCGATCCAGCCGCCGCCCACCGCCGCGATCATCGATCCCAGCGGAATGCCCAGCGAATAGATCGACAGCGCCGTCGCGCGGCGATCCGAGGGGAAGTAGTCCGCGATCACCGATTGCGCCGGCGGCGTGCAGCCCGCTTCACCGACGCTGACGCCGATGCGCGCGAGCAGAAGGTGGGTGTAACTCGTGGCGACCCCGCAGAGCGCGGTGAAGCCGCTCCAGATACCGACGGCCACGGACAAGACCGTCATGCGGTTTGTGCGCTCGGCCAGCCGGGCGATCGGAATGCCGAGGAAGGTGTAGAGCAGCGCGAAGGCGGGGCCGCCGAGCAGGCCGAGCTGGAAGTCGGTGAGCCCGAACTCCTGCTTGATGGGTTCCTGCACGATGGTGATGACCACGCGGTCGATGAAGTTGAAGGTGTAGACCAGCAGCAGCATTGCCAGGACGTAGGCACGGTAGTGCTTGGTCCCGTGACCGGCGAAATAGGTCCCGTCGGTCGTCGGCGCCGGTCCTGCCATGTTGTCTCCCTCGGACCGGCGGTCGCGCGGTCACTTGCGGCGGTCACAGTACGGAGCGGTCAATGAGAGGCAAGTGCGGCGGCGTGCGCCTGCCGTCGCGTCATCGCCAGCGTCTTCCCGGTCGCTGGCGTTCGCCCGACTGGCGGTCAAGACCGGATTTGGGTCATGCCGCAGCGCGACTTGCGTTGATTTGGGTCGAGGTGCACGGTCAAGTTGTCGTGATGGCGTGGCGGGAGTCGCTCAGACGCCGGGCTCGTGGGGATTGCCATGGAAGCCGAACTCGATCCGCGCATCCGTCCGATTGCGTTCGGCATCGTCGGGCTTCTCTACGATCTCATCGGCTTCATGCGCATAGCTTTCGGCGAGGATCTGGAGTCCGCGCTCATCATGATCTGCGTCACCGACGCGACGATGCAGAAGTTCATGCCCGGGGCCAGCCCTGACTCGGAGGTTATGCTCAGGGTGAAGCTCGACGAGTCCGTGAGGGGTTCGATCTCGCGCCGCATGATCGCCGACAAGACCGGCTTGCCGCGCGAGACGGTCCGCCGGAAGGTCGCGCAGCTTGTGGCGCGCAATTTCCTTTACGTTGACGCGAACGGCGCGATCCGCGCCACGCCGCGCCTGCATGATCCCGAACTGCGGCAGGCGGTCATCGACGCGCATGAGTCCGTGAAGACCTACCAACGCGTCGTCAGCTCCTACGGCGTAACATGAACGGCGCTTGAGAGACGTTCGCAATGCTTGCCGAACACTTGCCTAATGCCTGCAAACGCGCACACTTAAGTGATGACACAGCTGGTGCTGAAACCCGAACAGGACGCGCAGGCCGAGATCGATCCGCGCATTCGCCCGATCGCGTTCGGCCTCGTCGAGCTGTTGTTCGACCTGACGTTCTTCATTCGCGAGCTCTACGGCGATGATCTCGATTGTGCGCAGATCATGATCTGTGTGAACGACGCCACGATGCGTCCGTTCATGGAACGCCTACCCGCTGACTCCGACGTGCTGCGCATGCGCGCGCCGCCCGAGGAAATCCGCGGTTCTATTTCGCGCCGCATGATCGCGGAAAAGACCGGCATTGCGCGCGAGACGGTGCGCCGGAAGGTGGCGATGCTGATCGAGGCGGGCCACCTTGTCGCCGATGAGGAAGATGGCGTGCGCGTCGTGCCCAGGCTGCATGATCCCCAGACGCACAGGCTGCTCGAAGCGGGGCACGCTGCGATCAAGCGGTACATGACCCTGGTGCGCAGCTACGGCATCGACTGATCGACGCCTTGTCGCCGGCCTGCTTTGCAGCCACGTTCGCGCCATGTCGAACCTGAACACACACCTCCCAGTAGCCGGCGAAAGCTGGAACAGTCTCGAAGCGCAGATGGACGCCATGTCCACGCGTGACGTGAAATGGCGCGACGGCCGCGCCGCCGTCTACGTGTTCAACGCGGGCGAGGACATCGAGCGCGTGCAGAAGGCCGCCTACGCGCGCTTCTCTGCGGAAAACGGTCTCGGTCCCGCGGCCTTCCCCTCACTCGCCCGGATGGAGCGCGAAGTCGTCGGCTTCGGGCTCGGCTTGTTGCACGGCCCGGAAGGCGCCGTCGGCAACATGACGAGCGGAGGCACGGACTCCATTCTCATGGCCGTGAAGGCGGCGCGCGATTTCGCCCGCGATGCAGGCAAAACGGGCCGTCTCAACATCGTGCTGCCGCGCACCGCGCATCCGGCATTCGACAAGGCCGCCATGGTGATGGAAATCGACGTGCGCCGCGTCGATGTGAAAAATCATCTCGCCGATCCCGAGGCGATGGCCGCCGCGTGCGACGACGCCACGATGATGATCGTCGGCTCCGCGCCGTGCTTTCCCTTCGGGCTGATCGATCCGATCGAGGCGCTTGGCGACGTCGCCGCAACCCAAAATCTGTGGCTTCATGTCGACGCCTGCGTCGGCGGCTACTTTGCGCCATTCGCGCGGATGAATGGCGCCGCCGTCCCGCCGTTCGATTTCGAGGTGGCGGCGGTCTCGTCGATGTCGGCGGACCTGCACAAGTACGGCTACTGCGCCAAGGGCGCCTCGACGGTGTTCTTCCGCACGGAAGCGCTGCGCAAGCACATGATCTTCGAAGTGTCGGACTGGCCGGCGGGCAAGATGGTGACGCCGACGCTGGCAGGTACACGTCCTGGCGGCGCGATCGCGGCGGCGTGGGCGGTGATGCGTTACCTCGGCGTTGATGGCTATCGCCAGCGCCACGGCCTCGTGCAGGAGACGCGGGCGCGGATCGAGGCGGGCGTCACCGCGCAGGGCTACCGCGTGATCGGCAAGCCCCAACTCGGCATCGTCGCCTTCACACGCGACGATGTCGATTGTTTCGCAGTCCTCAAAGGCCTCTTCGAACGCGGCTGGGTGACGAGCGCGACCACCGAACCGAAGGGGCTCCATCTCATGCTCTCCCCCGTGCATGGCGATGTGGTAGATCTCTATCTCGCCGACCTCGCCGCCGCGACGCAGGACGCGCGCAGTGGCAAGACGGGCGCAGCGACCGCGCAGTACGGCGGCTAGTACAGGTTTTGGCGCACTTTATTCGCGCCGACGGCCCGGTTCCAAATCGTCTGTAAATGAACATGTTCTAGGGTGGCCGCTTCGATCGCCCGACTGTTTCAGGACGGGACAGATCCACCGAAATTCGGGGCTATCAGGAATGCGCAGGGCCGCCGCCACCAAGCCGATCGTTGTCTGCGATCCCAATCCGTTGGCGCGCCGGCTGGTGGCCGATGAATTGCGCGGCGCGGGCTTCGAGCAGATCCGCCACGCGCGCGACGGCTCGGAGCTGATGAACGCGACCGTGGAGTGCGCACCGCAGATCGCCATCACCGCATCGCGCATTCCGGGCGTCTCCGGTCTCGAATACGTGCGCGCGGTGCGTGCGGGCGTCGAGCAGGTGAACCGGGCCATGCCGGTCATCATCATGACGACGACGCCCACGCAGTCCTTCATCGAAGCGGCGCGCGCGAGCGGCGTCGACGAGATGCTCGTGTCGCCGTTCAACGCGCAGGCCTTGCTCGCGCGCATCGACGCCGTCGTGCGGCGCCCGCGTCAGTTCGTCGACAGCATTCACTAAGTCGGACCGTGCCGCCGCCGCCGAATGCTGGAGGACTTCGTCGGTCCGCATCGTCGCCTGTGCGATCCGCTGGATGTGGATGGCGGGTCGTCATGGGAGTCGGACGAAAGCCGCGAGGCGGTGCGCGCGTGCGTGCGCCGACTGAGCGAACTCACCTTTGCCGTCGCGCCGGGCGACCGCCGCAAGCTGCGCGAGATTTTCGAAGTCGTGCAGGACGCCGAGGGCGTCGCCGACGATGTGCGCGACCTGGCGATGGCGGAGTCCGCGCGTTCGCTCGCGCGCTACATCAGCGCCGTCGGCGCCGCGCGTGGTCTTGAGGCGGACGTGCTGTGCACGCACGTGGACGCCATGCAGAAGCTGAGCTTCCTCGGCGCCCATCATCACGACGAGCGCTGCAAGCTCGTCGATGGTCTCGTGGCCGTCGTCGACAAGCGGCTCGGCCGCGCGGCTTAGGTCGCGAAAACCAAAGTACAGGGGTAGCGTTGTTTACAGCGTCTTGCCCATGCGGATCAGCGGCACGTCCACGCCTGTCGACGTGCGCGACGTGAAGTGCTCGATCGGCGCATAGCCGCAGGCACGATAGAGCGGTTCGCCCGCCAGCGTCGCCGCAAGCTCCACTTTTTGAAATCCCTCGGCGGCGCGGCGGCTTCGCAAGCATCGAGTATGACGCGGCCGACGCCGCGGCGCGCGTGATCGGGGTGCGTGTACATGGCGCGCACGCGCGCGGCGTCCGTACGCGGGTCGAGAAGCGCCGCGTCGCGGCCTGCGGTGTGATCGCCGCCGAAGAGCGTTGTGCGCCGGCTCCAGCCGCCGCAGCCGACGATGACGCTTGCTTCCTCAACGGCGAAGTAGGTCCCGTCGGCGATGAGCTGGGTGTCGAGGCCCATGATCTCGAACGAGGCGCTCACCGCTTCAGGCGGGAGAAATGGCTTCAGCAGATCGGCGATGGCGCGCTGCATGAGCGCCCGCATTTCGTCGAGATCCGCCACCGTCGCGGGACGTGGTCGCCAGGCGCTCACGTCCCGCGCATTGGTTTGTCAGGCTCGATCAGCTGTCGACGCCGAAGTCATAGAAGCGTCCGCCGCCGCCCGGCATGCCTGGCGTGGCCGCTGCGGCGCCGCCCGAGCTGATGATCAGCGCATACTCCCCGATCCCGAGCGGGGCTTGCGGCGTCAGCTGATACAGGGTGTGGCCGGCGGGCGCGCCCGCCTGGCTTGCGGCGCGTTCGGCTTTCATCGGCGTGAGGCGATCCGCCGAAACGCCCGTGGAATAGCTCATGTAGCCGCCGCCGATGAGGATCTCGCGGGTGCCGTTGCGACGCGGCTCCATCCGCGCCAGCGCATAGAAGTTTTCCGGCTGCGCATTGGACGGCAGCGCGAGCAGGAAGACGGGTTGGTTGGTCTTGAGCCGCAGGGTCGCCGCCGGTCCGCGCAGCGCCGCGTACTGGCCCACGCCGCCGAAGCCCATGGCGCGCGCGGCCATGCGCATCTGTGGTAGCGCGTACTGCAGTGATGTCCGCTCCGCGCCGTTCACGAGGACGACGTCCTCGGCGGTCATGGCCTGGCAGGTCGCGGCGGGGGCTTCGAAAGCGATGGCGGCAGGCGCTGCGAGCGCCAGCACGCAGGCGGCGACGACGTTGCGCGTGAATGTGTTCATTGTCCCACTCCTCCAGATCCGCCGCGGACCGGCGATTACCCACGCTCATAGCGAGCGCATGAGGCGCGAGCAATCGCGACCCGATGTGGTTCCGGGACACCGGAACTACATCAGCCCGAGCGACTTCATGCTCGCCGCGCCGTGGCGGCCAATGATCAGGTGGTCGTGAACCCTCACGCCCAGAGCATCGGCGGCGACCATGATTTCCTTCGTGATCGCCACGTCGGCGCTGGAAGGGCTTGGATCGCCGCTCGGGATGGTTGATTGCGACCGCGATCCACTTCCAGCCCTCGTTGGCGACCTCCTCGGCGATGGTCTTCAGTTTTTCGGCGACCAGTTGATCGAGAAGGCT
>JAWXBS010000116.1:0-17271 GCA_034440275.1 Alphaproteobacteria bacterium | reverse complement strand
TGGTCGCACCGCCGGCGCGCGCGCGGTCGTGTGGATGGGCGATTCCAGCGTGAAAGGTCTCGAGCAGGGGGGCGCCGACGGGCGCCTCGACGGCGATCCCCACCTCTCCATCGCGCGCGATCCCGCTGCGTATCTCGAGATGATGCAGGGCGCGCCGTTCCTGGCGTGGCGCGTCACCGACGGCGGCAAGCTCGACTGGGCCAACGACGCCTATCTCGAAGCGCTCGACACCAAGTCCGTCGGACAGGCCGTCGCCAGCAATGTGCTCATCGATGCCGCCGCCGCCGATCAGGCGCGCCGCGTGGTCGACACGCAGGAAAAGATCGAGGAAGTGCGCCACGTCACCATAACCGGCGGCAAGCGGCGCGCCTTCCGCGTGCTGATGTTCCCGGTGTCGGGCGGCGCGGGCGGCATGGCGTTCGACGTGACCGAAGCCGAACAGCTCCGCGGCGACTTCGCCGATCACGTGGCCGCGCACGACGAAACGCTCAACCATCTCGCCGAAGGCGTGGCGGTGTTCGGGCGCGACAAGCGGCTTGTGTTCCACAACCAGGCCTTCGCCAAGATGTGGGATCTCGACGGCGCCTTCCTCGCGGACGGCCCGTCGCACGCGCAGTGGCTCGACGAACTCAAGGCCAAGCGCATGCTGCCGTTCCACGGCAGTTTCGCCGAATGGCGCGCCGGCGAACTCGCGCTCTATCAAGAAGTGTCTCACCTGCCGGAAGAGAGCTGGAATCTCGAGGACGGCCGCATGCTGCGCATCGCGCGCCAGCGTCATCCGATGGGCGGCCTGCTGCTCGTGTTCAGCGACGTGACGAGCGAGCAGACGCTGCGCGGGCAGTACAACAATCTCGTGAAAGTGCAGCAGGCCGCCCTCGACAAGCTGCACGAAGGCGTCGCCGTGTTCGGCGCGGACGGGCGCATGCGCCTTGCGAACGCGGCCTTCCTGTCGATGTGGGAGCTGGACGGCGCGGAGTTCCAGGAAGGCGCGGACTTCGACCGCGTCATCGAGGCGTGCGTGCCGCTCTACCACGATCGCGGCAAGTGGCGGGAGCTGAAGGCCCGCATCACCGATCCGAGTCCGAGCGCGCGCCGCGAGGACGGCGGCGAAATGCGCCGCTCCGACGGCGTCATCGTGCAGTTCCTCACGCGCCCGCTGCCCGATGGCGCGACGCTGGTGGCTTTCCTCGATGTCACGGCCTCGCGCAATGTCGAGAACGCGCTGCGCGAACGCGGCGATGCGCTGGAAGCGGCGGACCGTCTGAAGACGGAATTCGTCGCCAATGTTTCCGTGCAGCTGCGCGATCCGCTGCAGACCATCACCGGCTATGCCGACATGCTCGCCAGCCGCATGGCGGGCCCCCTCAACGATCGCCAGCAGGCGCAGGTCGACAATGTCGTCACCGCCACCTCCCACCTCACCAAGCTCATCGACAACGTGCTCGATCTCGCGATGATCGAGGCGGGCGAAGTCACGCTCGAGGCATCGGACGTCGACATCTTCGCGGTGATCAAGGAAGCGGCGGGCGCCACGTCGAGCGCCAAGGCCACGGAAGTGCCGATCAAGATCGTGTGCGACCGCAAGATCGGAAAAATGTCGGGCGACGAAAAGCGCATCCGCCAGATCCTGTTCAACCTCGTGTCGAACGCACACCGCTTCACCGAACGCGGCGACACCATCACCATCGGCGCCGAACGCCTCGATGCGATGGTGCGCTTCTGGGTGAGCGATACCGGGCGCGGCATGGCCTACGAACAGCAGGCGACGGCGTTCGACAATTTCCGGTCCGGCGACCAGGGCGGCGCAGGCCTCGGCCTCGCGCTCGTGCGCTCCTTCGCGGAACTGCACAACGGCTGGGTCTCGCTGCAGTCGGAGCCCGGCGAAGGCACGACGGTGAGCGTGAACCTGCCGACCGCGATGACGCTGTCGATCGCGGCGGAGTAGGGGCGGCAAACAGCACGCGTGCTTGCCGCCGCTGATCGGACGTTTACGCTGGCGCCGGTCCGTAGCGGTTGGCGCCCGGCTGTCCATCTACAAAGGTCAGCCAGAGCGACAACAGACCACCAAGTCCAAAAACGACCATTACCAATGGCGTGCTCGTTGCGAACGCCAACCATCGAGGCTCTGCGGCGGCGGCGCCGAAGACGCCGAACCGCGCCATCAGCGCTAGCGCAACAGCCAACGTCAAAATTAATGCACCGATCGGGAGTGCGGCGGGCCAACCAAGATCGTGGGCGCGGCGCACAAACAACGAGGATCCGGGTATCGAGACGATTATTGGAACGAGGGGAAAAAAGCCGAACGTCGCCGATGGTGACCAAAAGAATGAAAGTGCGAACAGCGGCAGTGTGATGAAGAAAGTCGCCAGGCCAAGCACCTGCGACGCGACCATGTGGTCGCGAGGGCTGATGCGCCCGTCCCACGTCGCATAGTATCGCCAATCGTACGGGCCCACCGCGCGCCTCTCGCTCTTCTCGCCCATCGTATCAAGATGGCTCCATCGCCCGACACCGGCGGCCGAGAGAGAGAGCTACCAAAGTGAGGCGGATCGAGCGCTATTCATTTCCGCGTTTTCCAAGTCTCGACGGTAGCCATCGCCGTCCGCAGCATTTCGCTCAATTGAGCGACTGGCCCGTCCCAAGTCTGATCCATGGTTTCGTCGGTATCGTCGTTCGTATCGATAGCTCGGGCACTAACCGCTATCCGACCGTTTTCAGGCGCGCGCACGGCGATTTGGAAACACTCAAACGGCGTGTCGCCCGGAACGTGAAAGTACCGCGCCGGCTTCCCGGCCGACGACGTGACCAGTACCGAACCGGCTGCCTTCACCCAGATTTTGATCTCTCGATCAATCGCTGCGTCGTAACCCATGCAGGGATGATGCTTGTGTCACCGACGATCTGCAATGTTTCGAGGGCCGAGCCTGCTTGATCTCCGTCATTCCGGGGCGGCTGAAAGCCGAACCCGGAACCCAGGGGTTCAAGCGAACGGTCTCGTCCAGTCTCCTGCGCTCCGGATCAACGCTGCGCGTTGTCCGGAATGACGGTGTTTGCGGACATGGATGAGAACGCCCTTCTCCCCCGCGAGGGGGAGAAGGTGGCCGAAGGCCGGATGAGAGGGCGTCCAAGCGATTGGCCGCAACATCCGACTTCATCCTGCGCCTCACCCCCTCATCCGACCGCTTCGCGGCCACCTTCTCCCCCTCGCGGGGGCGAAGGGTGACGGCGCTGAATTTGTGAGGGAGCTTGGGGCGGCGGCGCCTACGCCGCCGTTTTCTGCGACGGGGTTACGGCGACGGGGGCGTCGCCGCTCCGGAAATGGAGGGATTGTAACCGGCTGTTCCCCTCGCTCTGAGGACCGCCGGCGCCCCGCCGGCCCGGTGATTCTCCTTGGCGCGCATAATGCCGGCGAGGGCGCCGGCGGTCCGCTGAAGAAAAAACACAAAAACAATCCGACCGGGTCGCGAGCTGAAAGACACTCCTCCCACGTCGCGCCGGAATGGTTCCGGAGCCGCGAAGAGGAGAGCCAGAGATGCAAGTCGTTCGACCACTACGTCACCGCCGCGAAGCCTATGCCGCCGCCGCGCGCGATCTGCATCTGTGGCTCCTGCAGGTCGTCGCGTGGCTGATGCAGCACATCCGCCTGCCGCGCGCGTGGCGGCTGGAGTTTCAAAGCGACATCCGCACGGCGCGACGTGACATTCGCAGGCTCATCTTCCTGTCGATGTGTTCGCGCATGACGTTCCGCATGGATCCTCCGCATGTCTCGCGTCATCCGAACGGCGTGCTCGGCTACCAGCGTCGCCACGCGCGCATCGTGCACGCCTTCACGCGCGGGATTCCGCTGCGCACCGTCGCGCAGATGCGCGATGCATTGGCGAAGTTCGACAAAGTGGTGAACTGCGCCATCGCGCGCCTGCCGAAGGACGGTGCCGTGCAAGGCGCTGTCGTCACGGTGCTTGCCGTGATGATTGCTCTGAGCACTTCCGCGCTCGCACCTGCCGCAGAAGCCGCAGACACGTCATGACTGTTCAAACCGGACCGCGCACCTCCCGGTGCGCATACCCATCTCAAACCACGCGAGATTCTTCGGAGTCTGGCGGCGCCTCCGCATGCGCATCGGCGCTGCGCGGTCCGGCATGACTACCGGCGCCAGGTTTCTAGTGCTGGCTCGACGGCAGCCGCACCACGAGGCCGTCCAGTTCCGCCGTCACCTTGATCTGGCACGACAGCCGCGAGGTCGGCTCCACGTCGTTGGCGAAGTCGAGCATGGACTGCTCCATGCCGGAGCTTTCGCCGGTCTTGGTCGCCCATTCCGGGTCCACATAGACATGGCAGGTCGCGCAGGCGCAGGCGCCGCCGCAATCAGCATCAATGCCAGGGACATTGTGCTTCACGGCGCCTTCCATGACCGTCATCCCTGCGGCGACGTCGATCACGTGCTCTTTGCCGTTGTGCTCGATGTAGGTGATCTTCGGCATAGGGTCTTTCTCAGGCGAGGGCTGCAGTCATGATCTCTTTGAAGGGCTTGGACATATCGGAAAGCGCGGCGGGTGCAACAGAGGCGCCGCGCTCGATGAGCCGCTTGCCGCCGAGGAATTCCGCCGGGCTGTTGACGGCGTCGACCGCCAGCAGCTTGCCGTCCTTCAGGTAGAAGGCCGCGAAGGCCCGCTTCTCCATGGATCCGCGCAGGACGAGCTGGTCATAGCCGGCGGAGAGGCCGGCGATCTGGAGTTTCAGATCGTACTGGTCGGACCAGAACCAGGGCGCTTCTTCCATCGGCGGGGCCACGCCCGCGATCATGGCCGCCGCGATCTTGCCGCCCTCGATGGCGCTGTGGACCGACTCCAGACGGCCCGTGCGGCCGTAGTGGACGAGGGGGCGGCGCACGCAGTCGCCGATGGCGTAGATGGAGGGGTCGGAGGTCCGCATCTGGGCGTCGACGACGATGCCGTCCTCGATGGCGATTCCGGCGGTCTCGGCCAGCGCCACGTCCGGCAGGATGCCGATGCCCGCGAGGACGAGATCGCACGGCACTTCGCGCCCGTCCTTGAGGCCGACCGCGCGGACCCGCTCATCGCCCTTGATCACAGCCGCCTGCGCCGAAAGTTCAAAGCGCACGCCCCTGGCCACATGCTGTTCGAGGAAGAAGCCCGAGACTTCCGGGCTCGTCACCCGCGCCAGCGGCCGCGCCGCCGCTTCCAGCACCGTGACGTCGAGGCCGAGCGTCCGCGCCACCGCCGCCACCTCAAGACCGATGTACCCGGCGCCGACGACGACGAGCCGCTTGCCCGGCTGGAAAACCGGCCGCAGCGCATCGGCATCCGCCGCCGAACGCAGCATGTAGACGCCGGGCAGATCCGCCCCCGCCACGGGCAGCTCGCGCACCTTCGAGCCGGTGGCCAGGATCAGCGCGTCATAGGCCAGCTCCCGCCCGCCCTCGAGCCGCGCCTTCTTCTGCGCCCGGTCGATCCAGACCACGCGCTTGCCGGTGATGAGGGTGATGTTTTCGTCGGCATAGGCCTCGGGCGGCTTCAGCAGCAGGCGGTCGAGCGGCATTTCGCCGGAGAGATATTTCTTGGACAGGGGCGGGCGCTGGTAGGGGGCGAGCGGCTCCTCGCCGATCAGCGTGATCTCGCCCTTGAAACCGAGCTGGCGCAGGCGGATCGCGGCCTCGCCGCCCGCCTGGCCGGCGCCGACGATCACCACACGCCCGATCTCGCTCACGGCCGCCTCCGTTCCCTGCCGTTTCTGTGGGGCGCATCTGGGCCCGGCGCAAGGTTCCGCCCCACGGGCGCGACGTCATGGCGCCCTCTTGCCCCGCAGGTCGGTCAGCGGCAGCTTCCGCCGGTGAAGCCTGCCCCGATCTTGCTCTCTCTACCGGACGTCGCCGCCACCGAGGCGCTGGGCGCCAAGCTCGCTGGAAAGCTTGTCATCGGCGATGCGCTCCTGCTGTTCGGGGACCTCGGCGCAGGTAAGACGACATTGGCGCGCGGCCTCGTCGGCGCGTGGACGGGCGAGGGCGACGAGACGCCCAGTCCGACCTACACCCTCGTCCAGACCTACGATGGTCCGGCAGGCGAACTCTGGCATTTCGACCTCTATCGCCTCGAATCGCCCGATGATGCCGCCGAACTCGGTCTGGAGGAGGCGCTCGCTTCGGGCGTCGCCGTGATCGAGTGGCCGGAGCGGCTCGGGGCCTTCGCCCCGCCGGATCGGGTGGAACTGCATCTCGCCATGGACGGCGAGGGGCGGCGTGCGGAGATCATGGGCTTCGGGCGCCTGAAGGACTTGGAAGTGTAAACATGGAACGCGACGCGGCGCTGGAGCGCCTCCTCAACGCCACGGGATTTGCCGCCGCACGGCGCGTGCCGTTCCCCGGCGACGCATCCACGCGACGCTACGAGCGGCTCTTCGCCGGCGATCGCGTGGCGATCCTGATGGACGCGCCCCGCAGCAACGAGAGCCCGCCGTGCCCGCCGACGGCAAGCGTGGAAGAGCGTCTCGCGTCCGGCTGGAACGCGATCTCGCGCCTCGCGGCGTCTCGTGTGGAAGGCTTCGTGGCGGTGGCCGATCACCTCAGCAATCTCGGTTTGTCGACACCCTTCGTCCACGGTGTCGATGCGCCGGCGGGCTATGCGGTGCTTGAAGACCTCGGCGACAATCTCTTCACCAACGCCATCGCCGGCGGCGAGGACGAGATCCAGCTCTACTGCGCCGCCGCTGACGTGCTCGCGCACGTCCATGGCGCGCCGATCCCCGAAGTCATGCCCGGTCCCGACGGCGACTGGCCGCTTCTCGACTACGACGCGCTCGCTCTCTCTGCGAACGCCGACCTCTTCGTCGACTGGGCGCCGCAGCATGCCGACGGCATCAAAGTCAGCGACGCGGCGCGCGCGCGCTGGGAACGCATTCGCGACGGTCTCATCGATCAGGCGATGGGCATGCAGCGCGCGTTCACGATCCGCGACTATCACGCTGAAAACCTGCTCTGGTTGCCGGATCGCGACGGCGTGCGCCGCGTGGGCCTGCTCGACTTCCAGGACGCCGTGCGCGGCTGGCCCGCGTGGGATTTCGCCATGCTTCTGCAGGATGCGCGGCGCGACGTGAGCCCGATCGCGGCGGAAGCGGCGATTGCGCGCTATTTGCGTCGCTCGGAAATGGACGAAGGCGTCTTCCGCCACCAGCTCGCCATTCTCGGCGCCATCAACGCGCTGCGCATCATCGGCATCTTCTCGCGTCTCGTCGTGCGCGACGGCAAGGCGCGCTACACGCAGTTCATGCCGCGCGAATGGGGGCACCTCTCCGCAAACCTGCGCCATCCCGAGTTGGCGGAAATGCGCGCCTTCGTTTCCGACATCGCCGCGCCTTATCTGGAGATCGCCGCATGAGCGACGTGACGACCGCGATGGTGCTGGCGGCGGGCCTCGGCACGCGCATGCGCCCGCTGACCAACACGCGGCCGAAATGCCTCGTGACCGTCAACGGCAAGACGCTGATGGATCACATGCTCGACCGTCTCGCGGGGGCGGGCATCACGCGCGTGGTCGTCAACGTGCACGCCTTCGCAGACATGCTGGAGGCGCACCTGAAGACGCGCCGTGACCGCGACATGGAAATCCTCATCTCCGACGAGCGCGCGCAGCTGATGGAGACCGGCGGCGGCGTGCGCCAGGCGCTGCACCTGCTCGGCGATGCGCCGTTCGTCGTGTGCAACACGGATTCGATCTGGGAAGAGCCGCAGGGCTCGGCGATCAAGCGTCTGCTCGACGGCTTCGACGCCGCGCGCATGGACAGCCGCCTGATGCTCGCGGACATGAGCGCCTGCCTCGGCTTCGATACGCCGGGCGATTTCACGATGAGCGAAACTGGAACCATCGCGTTGCGCGGCGCGGCGGCGAGTGCGCCGTGGGCCTACACCGGCGTGCAGATCGTGCGGCCCGACACCATCGCGAACGAGCCCATCGAGCCGTTCTCCTTCAAGCGTATCTGGGAGCGTTCGATTGCTGCCGGGCGCCTGTTCGGCGGCACGCTTAACGGTTTCTGGATGCATGTCGGCGATCCCGACGCGCGCGACGCCGCTGAAGCGCGCCTCAACGGCCGCGCGCCGTAAGCGCCACGCATGAGCATCGCCGGACTTTTCGACGGCCCCGCACCGCGCGTGCGCTCGATCCCGGCGTCTGCGCCGTTTCTCGACACGCTCGTCGACGTCATCGTGCGCGCTTTGCCGATGGATGATCCGTTCGCGCTCGCCGACAGCGTGATCTTCCTACCGAACCGGCGCGCATCGCGCGGTCTCGTGGACGCTTTCGCGAAACGTCTCGGCGGCGCCGCATTGCTGCCGGCGATCCGTCCGCTCGGCGATCTCGAAGACGATCCCGATGTGTGGGGCCCCGAACCGCTCGCGCTGAACGTGCCGCCGGCCATCGAGCCGTTGCGTCGTCGTTTCGAACTCGCGCAACTCGTGCGGCGGCGTGCGATGGCGGAAGGGGGTGTCACCGATCCTGTGCGCGCGCTCGCCTGGGCCGATGAACTGTGCCGCCTGCTCGATGCGGCGGCGACTGTCGATACGGTGGACTGGGCGAAGCTGCCAACACTTGTCGGGGAACGCGATCTCGCCACGCACTGGCGCGCGTCTGCCGAGTTCCTGAAGATCATCGCCGAATACTGGCCGCAGCGTCTTGCCATTGACGGTCTCGCCGATCCCGGCGCGCGGCGCGCAGTGCTGTTGCAACGTCTCGCGGAAACCTGGGCCGCCAGTCCGCCTTCGACGCCGATCATCATCGCAGGCTCCACGGGTTCGGTGTCGGCAACACGCACGCTCATGCGTGCAGCGGCGGCGTTGCCGCAGGGCGTCGTCGTGCTGCCGGGCCTCGACGCCGATCTCGATGACGCGGCGTGGGAGCGCATCGACGCGCAGCATCCCCAGCACGCGCTGAAGGTCACACTTGAGGCGCTCGGTGTCGAACGCACGGACGTCGCGCCGCTCATCGAAAACGAAACACCGCGCGCCCAGGCGCGGCGTCGTCTCATGCGCGAAGCGCTCGTGCCGGCAGACGCGACCGCCGACTGGCGCCAGCGCGTGGCTGACAACGGCGGCGAAGCGCTCATTCGCGACGGCGCGGCTGGCCTGTGCGTCATTGAGGCGCGCAACGAGGAAGAAGAGGCGCTGACCGTGGCGCTGCTCATGCGCGAGGCGCTGGAAACGCCCGAGCGCACAGCGGCCTTCGTCACGCCGGATGCAACGCTCGCGCGGCGCGTCGAAGCGAAGCTCCGCCGCTGGGCGATTGCGCCGCAGATGTCGATCGGCGAGCCGCTCGCCGAAACCGAACACGGCGTCTTTATCCTGTTGCTGGCCGATCTGCTCGTCGACGAAGCCGATCCCATCGCAATGCTGGCGCTCTTGCGTCATCCGCTCACCGCGCTCGGCATGGCGACGGAAGATCGCGCGCAGGCCATCACGGCTTTGGAACGTCTCATCCTGCGTGGCGCGCGGCGCTGGAGCGATCTCGCCGATCTGGCGCGGCGCATCGACATGGAGGCGCCGGACGCGCGCGACAGGGCGATGCCGCCGCGCGCTCTGGCGCTGGTGCGTGCGTTGATGGATGCCCTTGCGACGCTCGCGGTCCTGCATCGCGAAGACGCGCTCGATCTCGCCACGCTCGCCGACGCGCTGGCCGCTGCGGCGCGCGAAGTGGCGCGTGATGAGGCGTTCGACGGATCGACGTCGCTCGGCGCGGGTCCCGCGGGCGAGTCCGTCGTGCAGATGCTCTCCGACATGACGGCCTTCGGCGCGCACCTCGGCGCTATCGCGGTGCGTGATGCGCCGCGCGCCGTGCATCTCTTGATGAGTGCGCGCGAGGCGCCGCCGCCGACGGGCGGGCATCCGCGCTTGTCGATCCTCGGGCCGCTGGAAGCGCGTCTGCAACGGCGCGATCTCATGATCCTCGGCGGGCTCGTGGAAGGCGGCTGGCCCGCGCCGCCGCCGGAAGATGCGTTTCTCTCACGCGGCATGCGGCGCGATCTCGGATTGCCGGAGCCGGAAGCGCGCATCGGCCTCGCGGCGCACGACTTCGCGCAGCTCGCCAATGCGCCCGACGTCGTGATGACGCGTTCGGCGCAACGCGACGGCGCGCCGGCGGTGGCGTCGCGCTGGTTGTGGCGGCTGGAAACGCTCACACGCGCAGCGGGTGGGCAAGCGGCGCTGAAGCCGGATATCGATCCGCGAGACTGGGCGCGCGCCATCGATGCGCCGACGGGGCTTGTCCGCATCGACCCGCCAAAGCCGCGCCCGCCTGCAACGGCGCGGCTGAAGCATCTGAGCTTCACCGAAGTCGAACGCCTCATCCGCGATCCGTATGCAGTGTTCGCCCGCCGCATTCTCGGTCTCGAAGCGCTCGATTCGCCGGGCGGGGAAGCGGGCGCAGCGGAACGCGGCACGGCCATTCACGCGGCGCTCGAACATTATGTTCCCGGCGAAAGTGTGGACGATCTCATCCGGCGTCTCGACGCGGCGATGGATGGGGCGGGATTTTCAAAGGAACGTCGGCGCACGGAACGCATCCGCCTGATCGGTTCCGCCGAGGCGTTCGTCGCGTGGAACGCTGAGCGTCTTGCAGCGGGCTATGCGGTGTATCGCGAAATCAAGGGCAAGTACGACGTCGTCGACGGCTGCATCCTTTCCGGCCGCGCGGACCGCATCGACATTCGGCCCGATGGCTTTGCCGAAGTCATCGACTTCAAGACCGGCGCGCCGCCGACGAAGGACCAGGTGAATTCGGGACTCTCGCCGCAGCTGACGCTCGAAGCGGCGTTGCTGGCGCGCGGTGGATTCGACGACGCCCCCACGGTGAAGACGCACAGCCTCGTCTACTGGCGCTTTGGCGGTCGCGATCCCGGTCCCGTGCCGGTGAAGGCCGATCGTGATGTGAACGATCTGGCGACGGAGACGCTCGCCGAACTCGCGGCGCTGTTCCGAAAATACGCCGATCCGCTGCAGCCCTTCTACTCCAAGCCGCGCGTGCAGTTCGCGTGGGTCTATGGCGACTTCGATCACCTCGCGCGCCGCGCCGAATGGGCCGACGCCGCCGGAGAAGGCGAATGAGCGAGGCCTACAAGACCGCCGTGCAGGCGCAGCGCGACGCCGCCGATCCGAAGGCGTCGGTGTTCGTCACCGCGAACGCGGGCTCGGGCAAGACCAAGGTGCTCGTCGATCGCATTGCGCGCCTATTGCTCGGCGGCGCCAAGCCGTCGGCGTTCCTGTGCATCACGTTCACGAAGGCCGCCGCCGCGGAGATGCAGCGGCGCCTGTTCGAACGTCTGGGCGCGTGGTGCGTGGCTGACGACGAAACGCTCACGAAGGAGTTGCTGGATCTCGGCGAGCCCGCGCCAGCCGCCGCGCAGCTCATCACCGCGCGCGCGCTCTTTGCCCAGGCCCTCGAAACACCGGGGGGCTTGCGCATCCAGACCATCCACGGATTCTGCGAGCGTCTCATCGCGCGTTTTCCGCTTGAGGCAGGCGTCCCGCCCGGCTTCGAGATCGCCGATGACGCGCGTGGCGGCGCGCTGATCGCGCTCGCTTGGGCGCAAGCGCTCGCGCAGGCGGACGGCGGCTTCAACGGCGCGCTCGACCGGTTTGGCGAACGGCTCGACTCCCAGACGTTTGAGGGGCTGGTCGGCACGCTGGCGCAACGGCGCGGCGCGGTGCGATCGTTCGTCGAAGATCGACAGGGGCTGGCGGCGGCGCTGGCCGCGATTACCCTGCGCCATAGTGTGACGCGATCGGCGGAAGAGGCGCGCGCGGATGCGCTAGCGCAATGTCGATGGAAGGATGTGACGGCTGCTGCGCAGGCGCTCGCCGAGGGCACCGCAAACGACCAGAAGGTGTCGGTGTTGCTGGTGAAGGCGATCGAGAGCCGCGCGCTGGAGGACTACCGCGTCGCTTTCATCACCGGTGGAGGCAAGGCGCGCTGCGCAACCAAGGGCACGCTGGCGAATCATCCGTTCCTCGGTCCGCTGTTTGCGGACGAAAGCGAACGCTTTCTGCGCGTCGACGCCGAACTCGCGGCCATTGATCGTGCAGATGATGCGCGTGCGGCGTTGATCGTCGGCGCGGCGTTGGGCGGAGCGTACGAAGGAGCCAAACAGTATGCGGGTGTGCTCGACTTCGAAGACTTGATCGACCGCGCGAACGATCTGCTCAATCTTTCCGATGCTGCGCCATGGGTGCTCTTCAAGCTCGACGGCGGCTTTGACCACATTCTCATCGACGAAGGTCAGGACACGAGCCCCGCACAGTGGAAGCTCGTCGCGCCGCTGCAGAACGAGTTCTTTGCAGGCGCCGGCGCTTCGCAGAAGGAACGCACGGTCTTTGCAGTCGGCGATGTGAAGCAGTCGATCTATTCGTTTCAGGGCGCCGACCCGGCGCACTTCTCGGCAGAGTCGCAGGCGCTGGAGGTCCGCGCGCGGACGGCTGAGAAAACCTATGTCGGGCCGACTCTCGAGATGTCTTTCCGCTCGACGCCCGAAGTGCTGCGCGTCGTCGATGAGACGTTTCGCGGACTGCCCCTAGCGGCGGACGCTTCGGGCGGCGATGTGATGCGCCACACCGCGCGTCGCGAAAACGAGACCGGTCGCGTCGAATGGTGGCCGCTATCGCAAGCGCCGGAGGTCGCTGAATCCAAGCCGTGGGATGCGCCACTGGATATCGAGACGGGCGGCTCGGCGGTGTCGGTGCTGTGCGCGGGCATCGCTGCGCGGGTAAAATTGTGGATCGAGAACGGCGAGGCGGTCTGGGAAAAGGGCGCGCGCCGCGCCATGCGGCCAGGCGACGTGATCGCGCTCGTGCGTTCGCGCGGGCCCATCTTCACGCAGTTGCTGCGATCATTCAAACGCGCGGGTCTCTCGGTGGCGGGCGCGGACCGCATGACGCTGAGCGAAGAGATCGCTGCGCAGGATCTGCTGACCGCCGCGCGCGTGGCGCTCGATCCCACGGACGATCTATCGCTGGCGACGCTACTCAAGTCCCCGTGGGTGGGGCTCGTCGACGATGACGCCGACATTTTTCCAATCGCGCATGGCCGAGAGAAGGGCGTCTATCTGATCGATGCGCTGCGCAAGGCGCCGGCGCGTTTTGAGGACGCACGCATTTTCGTCGGGGACCTGATCGCGCACGCCCACGTCAATCCGCATGTGTTCCTCTCGCGCATCCTCGAAGCGGTGGACATGCAAGGCCAGTCCGGTTGGGAGCGCATGATCGCGCGGCTGGGCATCGAGGCGCGGGACCCGGCGGAGGAATTGCTTGCGCGTGCGCTCGCCTGTGGACGTGACGGCCCGGCGACGCTGCAGCATTTCGTGCACGCCATCGAGAACGACGCCGCCGAGATCAAGCGTGAGACCGACCAGGGCATCGACGCGATCCGCGTGATGACCGTGCACGGCGCCAAGGGTCTCGAAGCGCCGGTGGTGATCCTTGCAGACACGAGCGGGCCTGTGAAAGCCGATCCGCCCGGCAATCTCTATTTCACCGACGAAGGCCCGGTGATGCGCGGTGCGAAGTCGAGCGACGATGCGGTGGTCGCCGCCGCGCGGATCGCTGCGGAAGAGGCGGCGACGTTCGAGCATCGACGGCTGCTCTATGTGGCGATGACGCGCGCGCGCGACCGGCTCATCGTCTGCGGTCATGCGCGTGGCAACGTGACCGGCGGCGCAGCGCAGGGTTCCTGGCATCTCGCGGTCGAAGAGGGGATGAAGCGCGTGGACGCCACGGCGTGCGAGACGCCGTTCGGCAAAGGGCTCGCGATCGGCGAGATCAGCGTGGCGCCACTCGCTGCATTGCAGACGCAGGCGCGCGCGCCGCTGCCGGCATGGTCGCGCATCACGGCGCCGCTCGAAGGGCCGGCGCCGCTGCGTCAGTCGCCCTCGCAGCTCGCCGCGCCGCATGACCGCATCTTCTCGCCCCGCGCCGATGGTCGCGCGCGCTTCCGCCGGGGCACACTCATCCACGGACTGCTGCAGCGGCTGCCGGACGTGGCGCCGGAGCGTCGCGCGGAGGCTGCGGCGGGCTGGCTGAAGCAGCAGGATGCGCCGCCCGAGGAAGCCGCCGCCTACGCGACAGAGGCGCTGCGCGTGATCGACGATCCGGCCTTCAGCGCGGTCTTCGGTCCTGGCAGCCGGGCGGAGACGCCGCTCATCGCCACGCTGGCGGATGGAACTGTCGTGCGGGGCGTCATTGATCGCACGATCGTGACCGGCGACGAGGTCCTGGTGCTCGACTTCAAGACCGACCGGCCGCCTCCGGAAGAGGTCGAAAACACGCCCCCGCGCATCCTCGCCCAGATGGCCGCCTACCGGGCGGCGCTGCGTCTGGTGTTCCCGGGGCGCACGATCCGGTCAGCCCTGCTCTGGACGGAGGCGCCCCGGCTGGTTGCGCTGCCGGAACCGCTGCTGGACGCCGCCCGCCCCGCCGACGCCCGTTGTTGAACCGGGGCGATTCCGTCCATACATCCACATCCTCAGACGGACCGCATGGCGTCCGCCGTCCCTTCCAGGAGACCTTCATGGCGACCGCCAAAGTCACCGACGACAGCTTCGATTCCGACGTCCTGCAGGCCCAGAAGCCTGTCCTCGTCGATTTCTGGGCGGAGTGGTGCGGCCCCTGCAAGCAGATCGGCCCGGCGCTGGAGGAAATCTCCAATGAGCTCGGCGCGAAGGTCGAGGTCGTGAAGATCAATATCGACGAAAATCCGATGGTGCCGAGCCGCTACGGCGTGCGCGGCATTCCCACGCTCATGCTCTTCAAGGGCGGCAAGGTGGCGGCGACGCGTGTCGGCGCGATCCCGAAGTCGAAGATCGTCGAGTGGCTCAACGAGACTGTTGAGTCCTGATCAGCTGATACCGCCGGAAAGCGCGAGCGCGTCGCCGACGAGGTAGAGCGATCCACAGATCACGATGCGCGGCGGCTCTCCCGGGAGAGCCGCCGCGTTTTTCATGGCGTCGAGAAGCGATGGCGCGTGCGTCGCGACGAAGCCGTGCTTGTGCGCCATGTCGGCAAGTTTTTGCGGATCCCGTGCAGCGGTGGAGTAGGGCACCGGAACCGAGATGAAATGCACGCCGTTGCGCGCGAGCGGCGCCAGCACGCCGTCCACGTCCTTCGTCGTGAGCATGCCGCAGATCAGCACCAGCGGACGCGGCGCGCGTGCATCGCGCTCGGCGAGAGTCTTTGCGAGCGCGGCGGCGCCGTGGGGATTGTGTGCGCCGTCGAGCCATAGTTCGGCGCCGCGTGCGTGAGCAATTTCGGCCAGGGCGCCTTGCGTCAGGCGCTGCATGCGCCCCGGCCACCAGGCATGTGTGACGCCGTGCGCGATCGCATCGTCTTCGAAACGCGCCGCGTCCCAAGCGAGCAACGTTGCGACGGCGAGGGCGGCGTTGTCGAACTGGTGCAGGCCTTCGAGATTTGGCGCGGGCAGATCGAGAAAGCGATCCTGCGTCTGCACGCACAGCCGCCCGTTCGCGCGCCAGCCGTCCCACTCCACGCCGCACCGCGAGAGCGTCACGCCGAGCAATGCTGCGCGCGCTTCGATCACTTCCATCGCCGCTTCCGGCTGGCGTGCGATCACCCCCGGCGCGCCGCGCTTGAGAATGCCCGCTTTTTCGCCGGCGATCTTTTCGACGGTGTTTCCGAGTATCGCCATGTGATCGAGCGCGATCGGCGCAATCGTGGCGACGGCGGGGGCGGGGATCACGTTCGTCGCGTCGAAGGTCCCGCCGAGCCCGACTTCCAGCACCAGCACATCCGCCGGCGTCTCCGCGAACATCAGGAACGCGGCGGCCGTCAGCACTTCGAAATAGGGGAGCGTCATCCCGAGTGCTGCGACACGATCGATGGCGTCGATGAACTGGTCGTCGTGCACGAGCGTCCCGGCAAGGCGCACGCGTTCGTTCGGCGTGATGAGGTGCGGCGAGCTGAAGACGTGCGCGCGCCGGCCCGCCGCCTCCGTCATCGCGCGCAGGAAGGCGCAGGTGGAGCCTTTGCCGTTGGTGCCCGCCACATGCAGCACGGGCGGCAGGCGCAGATGCGGATCGCCGAGCGCGTTGAGCGCTGCTTCGATGCGGTCGAGCTTCAGCGCCATGCCGTGATCGAACTCGTGTCCGATCTCCGCGAGGCGTAGCGATACGGGATCTCGCCCGGACGCGATCATGGGCGGTCAGCTGCAAGGAAGATGGCTTACTCCGCCGCCTTGGCGCGCGACTGCTTCATCGCCGTGCGCTCACGCCTTGTTTCGCGGACGGGCGCTGGTTCCGGCAGCGGCAGTTCGGGCTCGGCTTCTACGACCGCGCTTGCGCGCTTGGCCATCAGCACCGAGAGAATCTGGCCGACGACTTCGCGCATCTCGCCGCGCCGCACTACTTTGTCGATCATGCCCTTCTCCAGAAGGTATTCCGCGCGCTGGAAGCCTTCGGGCAGTTTTTGGCGGATGGTGGACTCGATCACGCGCGGGCCGGAGAAGGCGATCATCGCGCCGGGCTCCGCAATCTGCACGTCGCCGAGCATGGCGTAGGAGGCGGTGACGCCGCCGCTTGTCGGGTCCGTCAGGATGACGATGTAGGGCAGGCCGGCTTCGCGCAATTCCTGGATGGCGATAGTGGTGCGCGGCATCTGCATGAGCGAGAGCACGCCCTCCTGCATCCGCGCGCCGCCGCTGGCGGTGACGACCACGAGCGCCGCACTGCGCTTCACGGCGGTTTCAGCGGCGGTGATGAACGCTTCGCCCGCTGCCATGCCGAGCGAGCCGCCCATGAAGTCGAAATCCTGCACCAGCACGACGGCCTTCTGGCCGCCGATCTTGCCGTGCGCGGCGGCCATGCAGTCTTCGCGATTGGTCTTCGCGCGCGCGCCTTTGAGGCGGTCGACGTATTTCTTGTCGTCCTTGAAGCGCAGCGGATCCTGCGTGACTTTCGGCAGCGGGATGTTGAGCCACTTGCTGTCGAACAGGCTCTTGAAGCGCGGCTCCGGCCCGATGCGCATGTGGAAGCCCGACGGCGTCACCCAGTGCGCGGCCTCGACGTCATCGCGCGGCAGGATTTCGTTCGTCTGCGGGCACTTCACCCAGTGCTGTTCGTCGTTCGACTTTTCCGCGCGCGCGTCCTTGCGCGGCTGCTTGGCCTCTTCCTCGGCGGACTTCTTCTGGAAGCCGCGGGGAACGACATTGTGCCACCAGCTGTTGCTGCTCATGCCGTTTTATCCTGCTCGCGCGCGGTGCGCACCGCGCG
>JAWXBS010000115.1:0-36758 GCA_034440275.1 Alphaproteobacteria bacterium | reverse complement strand
GCGCGGCCGCGCCCGCAGCATCGCAGGCACCTTCTTCCGCATGCGGACGCCCGCCTTCACCCGTAGCGCCGCCGGCGATGACGACGCCATCCTTCACGATCACGCAGCCCACCGTCGGATTGACGCCCGTGCGCCCCTTCAGCGCCGCCGCGCGGTCGAGCGCGACGCGCATGAAGGCTTCATCGTTCACGCGATGGCCGGGATGGGCTGCGCGCGCGCCTCATCGAGATAGCGGGCGGCTTTCACATGCAGCGCGCCGTCGAGATCGAGCAGCAGCGGATTGCCCGTCGGGATTTCCACGCCGACGATCTTGTCGTCCGGCACGTTGAAAAGAAGCTTAACGATGGCGCGCAGGCTATTGCCGTGCGCGGCGATCATCAGATTTCTGCCCGCCTTCAGTTCCGGCGCGATGACCCTTTCCCAGTACGGCATGACGCGCGCGAGCGTGTCCTTGAGGCTCTCGGTCGCCGGCACGGCGATACCCGCGTAGCGGCGATCCTTCGAGAGATCGAATTCGCTGCCAGCCTCCAATACCGGCGGTGGAATATCATAGGAGCGGCGCCAGACGAGCACCTGTTCCTCGCCGTGCTTCGCTGCCGTCTCTTTCTTGTCGAGGCCGGTGAGGCCGCCATAGTGGCGCTCGTTCAGGCGCCAGTCCTTGACTACCGGCAGCCAGGCTTCGCCCATCGCCTCGACCGCGAGCGTGCCGGTGCGGATCGCGCGCGTCTGCACCGAGGTGTAGAGCTTGTCGAAGCTGACGCCCGAGGCCTTGAGCAATTCACCGGAGCGGCGGGCCTGCGCCTCGCCTTCGGTGGTGAGATTCACGTCCACCCAGCCGGTGAAGCGGTTGTCGAGATTCCACTGGCTCTGGCCGTGGCGGATGAGGGCAAGATAAGGCATCGGCCCTCATCGCCACGGCGGGCCGATCCGTCAAGCGACCGCGTGTCGCGCGGGAAGAACGCGCGGGTTACGCAACACCGCCGCCGAGATGAGCGAGATCAGCGCGCCGACGGGAAATATCTCGATGAACGTGACCGGCACGCGGAAGAGCGGGTTGGCATACTGCTTCTGGAAAGCGGCCATGTCGGCGGTCATCTTCTCGATCTCGGCCGCCGTGGCGCCCTTGGCGCGAGCCGCATCGATCATCCCCTGCGCGTAGGTGTCGGCATAGGTGTAGTTCGTGAGCGCCAGCGTGATCTCCCAGCCGACGACATAGATGACCGCCGCCACCGCGCTGATGCCGAGGCCCACGAGCAGCGCCGGCACGAACTTGATGACCCCGCCCAGCGCCTTGTCCCGATGGCTCTTCACGCCGACGAAGACGAGGCTCAGCGCCACGAACATCAGCGTGAACCCGATGATCTGGGAGGAGGTCGTGTTGTGCGGGTCCGGGTTGAGCGCGATCATCGCGAACATCGGGACGGCGACGATCAGGCCGGCCATCAGGCCAAAGGTGAGGATGCGGTTCATGGGTCGGGCTCCCTTGCTGGTTGCGGGACCAGACGGGGTCGGAATTGCGCGCGCCGACAATCGCCCAAAAGGGTGATCGGCGCGAGATCACCCGCTTTTTCTAGGGAATGAGCCCCAGTTCGCGGGCCTTGAGGATGGCTTCGGTGCGCCGCGCCGCCTCCAGCTTCTCGAACAGGCGCGCGACGTGCGTCTTCACCGTGTTCGGCGAGACCGTGAGCCCCTGGGCAATTTCCTTGTTGGACCGACCCGCCGCCAGCAGCCGGAGCACCTCGTACTCCCGGTCAGTGATTCCGAGGGAGGCCTGCGCGTTCACGTTCGGCGCGAACGCCGCAGGCGCCGCGCGCTGGAACAGCCGCGCGCCGACCCAAACGCCCAGCCCCAGGAACCCCGCGGCCACCAGCGCCATATAAGCGGACGCCGGATGCGTGCGGGTCCAGAACTGGAATTCCAGCCACTGCAGGGCGACCGCCGCCAGCGCGAGCACGCAGCCATAGATTGCGATGGTCCGGACCATGACCGAACCTTACGAACGCGCCCCGCCACACGCCAGCGGAGCGGCGCCACATCCTTGCCTTTCGCGCCTGCAACACGCCGCGTTGCCCGGGCGGGCGGGCCCGTCTAGAACCGCGCCATTCTCCGACACAGGACTCCCATGTTCCCCAGACCGGCGACCGAGGTCGCAGCCAACTCCCTTGCCTTTGAAACGACGCCGCTGGTGAAGGCCACGGGCTTCCGCGAGTATGACGCGCGCTGGTGGTTCGGGGCGCCGGGCTCCTCCAAGCCGCCCGAGCTGAACGCGCTCGGCGTGCAGGCGCTGGGTCTCGGGCTCGGCACGCTGCTGCACAAGATGGGCGTGAAGCCGAAGATCGTGGTGGGCCACGACTACCGGTCCTACTCGCTCTCCATCAAGCAGGCGCTGATCCTCGGTCTGCTGGAGGCGGGCTGCGAAGTGATCGACATCGGTCTCGCGCTCTCGCCGACCGCCTACTTCGCCCAGTTCGCGCTCGACGCGCCGGCGGTGGCGATGGTGACGGCCTCGCACAACGAGAACGGCTGGACCGGCGTGAAGATGGGCGCCGCGCGTCCGCTGACCTTCGGCCCCGACGAGATGAGCCAGCTCAAGGACATCGTCCTGGGCGGCAAGTTCGAGCCCCGCGCGGGCGGCTCGCTGTCCCACGTCGCCGACATGCGCGAGCGCTACCTCGCGGACGTGACCTCCAAGATCAAGCTCTCGCGCCCGATCCGGGTGGTCGCCGCTTGCGGCAACGGCACGGCCGGCGCGTTCGCGCCGGAAGCGCTGCGCCGGGTCGGCGCTGAGGTGATCGAGGTCGATTGCGATCTCGACTGGCGCTTCCCCAACTACAACGCCAACCCCGAAGACGCCGAAATGCTGCACGCCATGGCGGACGCCGTGCGCAAGCATGGCGCTGAACTCGCGCTCGGCTTCGACGGCGACGGCGACCGCTGCGGCGTGGTGGACGACGAGGGCGAGGAAATCTTCGCCGACAAGGTCGGGCTGATGCTGGCGCGCGATCTCTCCGGCCACATCCCGAACGCAACGTTCGTCGTCGATGTGAAATCGACGGGTCTCTATGCGGTCGATCCGGTGCTGCAGGCGAATGGCGCCAAGGTCGATTACTGGAAGACCGGCCACTCCTACATCAAGCGTCGGACCACGGAGCTGAAGGCCGTGGCAGGCTTCGAGAAGTCCGGCCACTTCTTCTTCCGCGACCCCATCGGCTACGGCTACGACGACGGCCTCGTCGCCGGCATCGCCATTCTCTCCATGATCGACCGCAATCCCGGCAAGAAGGTCTCCGATCTCCGTCGCGCTCTGCCGGTGTCGTTCACGTCGATGACCATGTCGCCGCACTGCGACGACGAGAAGAAGTACGGCATCGTGAATCAGGTCGTGGCGGAATACGAGAAGCTGGCGAAGGACGGCGGCAGGATCGCCGGCCGCGCGATCCGCGACGTGAACACCGTCAACGGCGCCCGCGTGACGCTGGAAGATGGCTCGTGGGTGCTCGTGCGCGCCTCGTCGAACAAGCCTGAACTCGTCGTCGTTGTGGAAAGCATGAATAGCGAAGACGATATGCGCGCCCTCTTCCGCGAGGAAGTGAAGCCGCGTCTCGGACGGCACGCCGAAGTCGGCGCGTACAACCAGGAGATCTGACCGCCATGCGCGTGACGATGATCGGCGCCGGCTATGTGGGCCTCGTCTCCGGCGTCTGCTTCGCGGACTTCGGCCACGACGTGATCTGCGTCGACAAGGACGCCCGCAAGATCGATCTCCTGCTCAAGGGCGAGATGCCGATCTACGAGCCGGGCCTCGATGAACTGGTCGCGCAGAACGTGCGCGAAGGACGCCTCGCCTTCACCCACGACGCGACGGACGCGATCCGCAACGCCGACGCCGTGTTCATCGCCGTCGGCACGCCGTCGCGACGCGGTGACGGCCACGCCGATCTCTCGTACGTGTTCGCCGCCGCCGAAGAGATCGCCGATCTCATGCAGGGCTATACGGTGGTGGTCACCAAATCGACGGTGCCTGTGGGCACGGGCGACGAGGTGGAAAAGCGCATCCGCGCGCGTCGTCCGGATGCGGAATTTGCGGTCGTCTCCAACCCGGAATTCCTGCGCGAAGGCGCCGCGATCAACGACTTCAAGCGGCCGGATCGCGTCGTGGTCGGGGGCGCGGAAGATGCGCGCGCGCGCAAGGTGATCGAGGAGCTCTATCGCCCCCTCTATCTCAACGAGACGCCCATCGTCTTCACCGAAAGGCGCACCTCCGAACTGATCAAGTACGCAGCCAACGCCTTCCTGGCGATGAAGATCACCTTCATCAACGAGATGGCCGATCTCTGCGAAAAGGTCGGCGCGGACGTGCAGCAGGTCGCGCGCGGCATTGGCCTCGACAACCGCATCGGTTCCAAATTCCTGAACGCCGGCCCCGGCTACGGCGGCTCGTGCTTTCCGAAGGACACGATCGCGCTCGTGCGCACGGCCCAGGAATATGGCGCGCCGGTGAAGCTCATCGAAACCACCGTCGCCATCAACGACGCGCGCAAGGCGGCGATGGCGGACCGTATCGTCGAGGCCGTCGGTGGATCGGTGAAGGGCAAGACGATCGCCATGCTTGGCCTCGCCTTCAAGCCGAACACCGACGACATGCGCGATGCGCCGGCGCTCGACATCGTACCGGCATTGCAGAAAGCCGGCGCCACGATCCGCGCGTTCGATCCCGAAAGCATGGAGGAGGCCGCGCACCTGCTGAAGGACGTGGAGTTCGCGAGCGGCCCCTACGATTGCGTCAAGGGCGCCGACGCCGTGGCGATCCTGACCGAATGGGACCAGTTCCGCGCACTCGATCTGAAGCGCGTGAAGGAACTTCTGAAGGCTCCGGTCGTCGTAGACCTGCGCAACGTCTACAAGCCCGACGAAATGCGCGAACGTGGTTTTACCTATGTGAGCATCGGCCGCCCATGAGCACGAAAATCTGAGCATGCAATCGTGAGCGTCATCGTCCCGGCAATTCTCTGCGGCGGCGTGGGAACGCGCCTGTGGCCGCTCTCGCGCACATCGCGGCCCAAGCAATTTCATCCGCTCACAACGGAACGCTCGCTGTTGGCGGAAACCCTTTTGCGGGGGGCGAGCGCGCCGGGATCGAAAGGCGCCGTTCTGATCGCGGGTGAGTCCATGCGTGAGCTTGCGCGCGAGGAAGCGTCGAAGGCCGGCATGCTCGGCGCGCGCATCGTTCTGGAGCCGGAAGGCAAGAATACCGCGCCGGCGGCAGCTCTTGCGGCGTTCGCCGCGCTCGATGTCGATGCCGACGCCATCGTGCTCTTGCTGCCCTCCGATCATCACGTAGGCGATCTGCCCGCGTTCGGCGCTGCCGTGACCGCCGGCGCCGAACTCGCAGCCGACAATCGCATCGTCACCTTTGGCATCCGTCCGAGCGAACCTCACACGGGCTACGGCTACATCACCGCCGGGGAACGTCTCGGTCCGGGCTACGCCGTCGCGCGCTTCGTGGAGAAGCCGAAGCTCGACGCCGCCAAGGCGCTGCTCGAAGCGGGCGGCAACTACTGGAACTCGGGCATCTACATGTTCCGGGCGCGCTTTTATCTTGAGGAGCTGAAGCGCCTGGCGCCCGACATGCTCGCCCACGCCGAAGCCGCTTGGACCAACGGTCACAGCGAAGGCGACGTGCGCTTCCTCGACGCCGCTGCATGGGCCAAATCGCCATCGGATTCGATCGACTACGCCGTCGCCGAAAAGACCGACCGGGCGGCGGTCGTGCCCGTCGACATGAAGTGGAACGACGTCGGTTCGTGGGCGGCGCTGCACGAGATTGCTGCGAAAGGGCCGGACAACGTCACCATCGGCGATGTCGTCTCCATCGACTCCACCGGGTCCTACGTGCGCGCAGGCAGCCGCCTCGTGGCGCTCGTCGGCGTGCATGATCTCGTGGTGGTGGAAACTGCGGACGCCGTCGTCATTCTTCCCCGTGGACGCTCGCAGGAGGTGAAAGCCATCGTCGAAGCGCTCAAGGCTGCGGGTCGCGACGATCTGCTCTAGGCCGCGACCGACGCCTTCTGCACTGCAAGCACGACTTCGCCGACCGCTTCGCGCACGACGATCTCGTCGTCGCCTTCCGCCATCACCCGCACCAAAGGCTCCGTTCCCGAAGGGCGCACGAGGAGGCGCCCCTTCGAGCCGAGACGCTTTTCCGCCGCCTTGATCGCCGCTTTCACGCCATCCGCTTCCAGCGGTTTCGCGCCCGCTTCGATGCGCACGTTCTCCAGCACTTGCGGCGCGGGCTCGAACAGGTGGCAGACTTCGGAGACGGGCTTGCCCTCCTGCACGAGCACCGCAAGCAACTGCAGCGCCGCGATCAGGCCGTCCCCCGTCGTGCAGAAATCCGAGAGGATGATGTGGCCGGACTGCTCGCCGCCCACATTGTAGCCTTTCGCGCGCATGGCCTCGACCACGTAGCGGTCGCCGACCTTCGTGCGCTCCATCGTGAGATCGAGCTTCTTCAGATAGCGCTCAAGACCGAGATTGCTCATCACCGTGGCGACGATGCCCGGCTGCGTCAGCGCGCCGGCCTTCTTGAAGGATGTCGCTACGAGCGCCATCAGCTGATCGCCGTCGATGGTGGCTCCGTGTTCATCGACGAGCACGACGCGGTCCGCGTCGCCGTCGAGCGCTATGCCGAGATCGGCGCGATATTTGAGCACCGCCTCTTTCAGTGCGCGCGTATCCGTGGAGCCGACTTCCTGATTGATGTTGAAGCCGTTGGGCTCGACGCCGATGGCGATGACTTCCGCACCCAGTTCGAAGAGCGCTTCGGGCGCGACCTTGTAGGCGGCGCCGTTGGCGCAATCGACGACGATGCGCATGCCGGAGAGACGCAAGCCGCGCGGGAACGTCGACTTCACGATCTCGATGTAGCGCGCCTGGCTGTCGTCGATGCGCTTGGCGCGACCGAGATCGGCGCTGCCCGCGAGACCCTCGTCCAGCGGCAGGCCCATCATCATCTCGATCTCGGCTTCGGTGACGTCGGAGAGCTTGTAGCCGTCGGGTCCGAAGAGCTTGATGCCGTTGTCGGTGTACTTGTTGTGCGAGGCCGAAATCATCACGCCGAGATCGGCGCGCAACGAGCGTGTCAGCATCGCCACCGCCGGCGTCGGCAACGGACCGAACAGCACCACGTCCATGCCCACCGCCGTGAAGCCCGCCACCAGCGCCGGCTCGATCATGTAACCGGAAAGCCGCGTGTCCTTGCCGATCACCACGGAATGACGCCGGTCGCCGCCACTGTGGTAGCGCTTGCCGGCCGCCATGCCGACGCGCAGCGCCACCTCGGGTGTCATGGGAAAACGGTTCGCCGTGCCGCGAATGCCGTCCGTCCCGAAATAGCCGCGTTCCATGTCCGGCCTCACCCTTTGTCTGTCGGCGCCTATCTAGCGGGTCGCGCACGGGTTTTCCAAGGCTCGCGGCACAGTCGACGACAGGAGAACGCCTGTCGCAGTCCGCAAGATCAATTCATTCGCCAAACGGCTCCTGTGGCGGCATGAAAAGGCTCACCTTTCAGGATCACGCTCATGTGCGGCATCATCGGAATCCTTGGCGGCGAGCCCGCCGCGCCCCGGCTCGTGGACGCGCTGAAGCGCCTTGAGTATCGCGGCTACGACTCCGCCGGAGTCGCCACGCTGGAAGGCGACAAGATCGAGCGTCGCCGCGCGCCGGGCAAGATCCGCAATCTGGAAGCCGTGCTCGCCGAAACATCGCTGAAAGGCGTGAACGGCATCGGTCATACCCGCTGGGCGACACACGGCGCGCCGAACGAGGCCAATGCCCATCCGCACAAGGCCGGCCCCGTCGCCATCGTGCACAACGGCATCATCGAAAACTTCCGCGACCTGCGTGCGGAGCTCCAGGACGCGGGCTTCCACTTCGAATCCGAGACCGACAGCGAAGTTATCGCCGCCCTCATCGCCGACGGCGTGAAGCGCGGACGCTCCCCCGGAGACGCCATGCGCGACGCGGTGCAACGCATGCGCGGCGCCTATGCGATCGCGGCGTTGTTCGAAGGACAGGATGATCTCCTTGTCGGCGCACGGCGCGGCAGTCCGCTCGTCGCCGGTTTCGGCGACGGTGAAGTGTTTCTCGGCTCCGACGCCATCGCCGTGGCGCCATTCACCAGCCGCATCATGTATCTTGAAGAAGGCGACGTGATCGAACTGCGCCGCGCCGGCGCGGAAGTCACAGACGCCGCAGGCAAGCGCGTGACGCGTTCCGTGAAGGACGTACCCGCCATCTCCGGCGCGATCGAGAAGGGCAACTACCGCCACTTCATGCAGAAAGAGATCTTCGAGCAGCCGGAGTCCATCGGGCGCACGGTGGCGCTCTACGTGAACCCTCTGCATCAGGCCGTCGAACTCCCCGAAGGCAAGAGCGTCGATTTCGCCGGCATGCGCCGCCTGCACATCATCGCCTGCGGGACAGCGCATTATGCGGGCCGCATCGCGAAATACTGGTTCGAGCGGTACGCAGGCTTGCCGGTCGAGTGCGAGGTGGCGTCGGAATACCGTTACCGCGATCCAGTGATCGAGAAGGGTGACGCGGCGCTCGTCATATCGCAGTCCGGCGAGACCGCCGACACGCTGGCCGCGCTACGCCTGTGCGCTCAAGCGGGCGTCACCACGCTGGGTGTGGTCAACGTGCCCTCCTCATCCATGGCGCGCGAATGCAACGTCAACCTGCCGACGCTGGCCGGCCCGGAAATCGGCGTCGCGTCGACGAAAGCCTTTACCGCGCAGCTCACCACGCTTGCAGCCCTCGCCATCCTCGCCGGCCGTCAACGCGGCAAGCTCACCCGCGAGGACGAGATTGAACTGACCGGCGCGCTGCTCGAGACGCCGCGCCTCATCGCGGACGCGACGAAGTCGGAAGACCAGATCATCGCCCTCGCGCAGAAGATCGCCGAAGCGCGCAGCGCCATCTATCTCGGTCGCGACAGTTTCTTCCCGCTCGCGCTCGAGGCTGCGCTGAAGCTCAAAGAGATCAGCTACATTCACGCCGAGGGTTTTGCGTCGGGCGAGCTGAAGCACGGGCCGATTGCGCTTGTCGATGAATACACGCCCGTCGTGATGATCGCGCCGCACGATGCGATCTTCGAGAAGGCATTGTCGAACCTGCAGGAAGTCGCTGCGCGCGGCGGCAAGGTGCTGCTGATTTCGGACGCCGCCGGCCTGAAGGCTGCGGGCGACACCCCATGGGCGAAGGTGGAAGCGCCCACATGCCACGGCTTCGTGGCGCCGATCGTGTTCGCCGCGCCGATCCAGCTGCTGGCGTATCACGTGGCGGTATCGAAAGGCACGGACGTGGATCAGCCGCGCAATCTGGCGAAGTCCGTCACCGTGGAGTGAGCTGCGGCTCCAGCCGCAGGAGTTCCGCCAACGCCAGGAACACATGGTAGAATGTCGACGTCGGCATATCCTTCGCAACGCCGTTGCCTGCCGCATCGAAACGATCCATCCAGCCGCCGCGCACGGGCACGTCGAAGTAGCGATCGAGCAACAAGCGTGTGGCCTGCAGGACGGGCCCACTCGGATCGCGTCCCGTGCGTTCGAACAAGGCAAGATGGCCCTTGATCCGTTCCGTGTTCGGCCAAGTGCGCGAGCCGCCTTCTACAATCGCGCCGTCGTCGCGCAGCGCATCCACCGTGAACCCCTGCGATGAAACCCCGTGTCGCTCGGCGAAACCCACAAGCGCCTCGATATGCGCCGTCATGTCTCCACCGATCAGCCGCTGCTTCTCATTCAGGATCCAGGCCCATTCGAAGTGATGCCCCGGCTCCACGCGGCGCCCCACTTCGCCCGGCGCGCGTGTCCAGTCCTCGTTGAAGAACTCCGCCAGCGTTCCCGTGACTGGATCGAAAAGCCGGCGTTCGAACAGGCCCGTGAGCTCGTTCGCCAGATCGGCGAAGCGCGCATCCCCGAACGCCTCAAATGCCGCGAGCGAGGCCTCAAGCAGATGCATGTGCGGGTTCTGCTGCCGCGGACCCTCCGGCGGCAACGCGTTGAGGAAGCCCTCGCCTCCGGGATGGCGCAAGCGAGTGTCGATCACTTCAAGCGTCTGCAACGCGAAGCGGCGCGCCTCTTCATCGCCCGTCGCGCGAAAACGCCAGGCGAGCGCGAAGAGGACGAATGCGTGGTCATAGAGATCGGGCGTCGCGTCACGGACGGCGCCGTCCGGCGCCAGAACCCGCGCCCAGCCGTTGGCGCCCTGCCACGCAAAGGAAGTCAGGAAGCGCATGCCCTGATCGGCGACGCGCGCGCCGTCAGAGAAGCCCAGCATGGACGCGTGCGAATAGACGTAGATCTGTCGCGCCACCACGCGCACGCGCTTGATGTCCGAGCCGCCCGGCGCCCCGGAAAAATCGAGCGTCTCGTGATAGCCGCCGTTCACCATGTCGACAGCCGCGCGCGCCCACAGCGGCGCCGCGTCTTCGAAGAGCCAGCGGCGCACTTCCGCGAACGGGAGCGACAACTGGACGGCTGGACCTGTTGACGGCATCGTGATCCAAGGGTGGCGAGTTTCGAGGCGTGCGTAAAGGCGGTCAGAGGTCGTCCCGCACACCTAACGCATGAAACGGCATCAGGTTTTCGACTTTCGGTTTTGAACTTTTTGGTTTTCGGGCACGGGCCAGGGATCGCGATGACGCAGAAAATCCGCAAGGCCATCCTGCCGGTCGCCGGGTTCGGCACGCGGGTCCTGCCGGCAACGAAGGCCGTGCCGAAGGAAATGCTCGCGGTATTCGATCGCCCGGCGATCCAGTACGTGGTCGACGAGGCGCGCGCCGCAGGCATCGAACACATCGTCTTCGTCACCGGCCGCAACAAGAGCGCCATCGAGGACTACTTCGACGTCGCGTACGAACTCGAAGAATCGCTGCGCCAGAAGAACAAGACCGCGCTGCTCGAAGACCTGAAGCCGACGCGGCTCGAGGCGGGCGCCGCGAGCTTCGTGCGCCAGCAGGCGCCGAACGGTCTCGGCCACGCGGTCTGGTGCGCGCGCGACATCATCGGCGACGAGCCCTTCGCTCTGCTGCTGCCGGACATGATCATGGTGCCCGACCCGGGCGCGCCGGGCTGTCTGCAGGCCATGATCGACGCGCACGACGCCTACGGCGGCAACCTCATCGGCGTCAACGCCGTCGCGCCTGAACTCGCGCACCAGTACGGCATCGTCGCTGTCGGCGCGCAGAAAGCGCGAGGCTTCGAAATCGCGGGCATGGTGGAGAAGCCTCCAGCAGGCACGGCGCCGTCCAATCTCTACATCAACGGCCGCTACATCCTGCAGCCGGAGATCTTCGAGATTCTCGCCACGCAGGAACGCGGCGCGGGCGGCGAGATACAAATCACCGACGCCATGCACAAACTCATGTCGTGGCAACCGTTCCACGGAGTCGAATTCCAGGGCCGCGTCTACGACTGCGGCGACAAGATCGGCTATCTGCGCGCCACCGCTGCGCTCGCGCTCGCCAACGACGCCTTCAGCGCGGACGCGCGCGCCGCGCTCGCCGAAGAACTCGCCATCGCCGCTGCGCGCTCAAAGGCATGACGCTGGACGAACTCGCAGTGCTGGCGCGCGAAGCGGGCCGCGAAATCTACGCTGTGTGGAAAGCGGGCTTCACCGTCACGACGAAGCTCGATGGATCGCCCGTAACGATCGCCGACCAGCGCGCGGAAGCCATCATCCTTGCGGGCCTCAGGCAACTCGCGCCGGACATTCCGGTGATTGCAGAAGAAGAGTCCGCCGCCGGCCGCACGCCGACGATCAAACGCCACTTTTTCCTCGTCGATCCGCTGGACGGTACGAAGGGCTTTTCCGAGGGCAAGCCGGACTACACCGTCAATATCGGCCTGATCGAAAACAACGTGCCCGTGGCGGGCGTGATCTATGCGCCGGCGACGGGCGCTCTCTATGCGGGCGGCTACGGCGAAGCGTGGCAGTCCCTGTGCGATCCAGAGACCGCCGATGAAATCGGGCCGCGCACGCCGCTCGGCGTCACGAACGCAAAGAGCGGTTTCGTCCTCGTCGGCAGCCACAGCTTCGACGGACCTAAGTTCAAAGCCTTCGCCAATGCGATCGGCGCCAGCAAGACATCCTCGGCGTCGTCTTCGCTGAAGTTCTGCAAGGTGGCCGAAGGCAGCGCCGACATCTATCCGCGCTTCGGCGGCCTGTGTGAGTGGGACGTGGCCGCAGGTCACGCTATCCTGCGGGCGGCTGGCGGCGGCGTGATGCGTCTGGATGGATCAGAAATTATCTATGGCCGCGCTCTGGAAGATTTCGAGCTGGATGGTGTCATCGCCTATGGCGGCGCAGCGTCCGAACGCGCGGCGCGCGCAGCGATCTAGGCTGAAAGCCGTTCAATCAGCGTGCGCATGAAGCGCGCGCCCTGTGCGATCTGGTCGATCTCGATCCATTCATCCGGCTGATGCGCCTGCGCAATGGAGCCCGGTCCGCAGATCACGGCCGGCCAGCCCGCGCGCTGGAAAAGCCCCGCTTCTGCTGCAAACGCTGCCGCCTCCATGCCGTTGTCGCCGGTGATGGCGCGCGCAAGCATCTCGGCCTCGCTGTCGCGCGCGATGCGCAACGCCGGCGTGCTGGAACGTCGAACGACCGTGACGCCCGCTTCCGGCGCGCGCACCTTGATCCGCGCATCCGTCTCCGCGACGGCGGCCATGAAGCGCGCGACGTAGACTTCCGGATCGACGTCTGGCGGACAGCGCAAGTCCCACATGAACTCGCAGCGGCGCGCGAGAATGTTCACCGCCGTGCCGCCATTGACCATGCCCACCGTCATCGTCGCCTGCGGCGGCGTGAACGGCGCTGACTTGTCCGCAGCCGCTTCCGCTTCACGGCCCATGTCGGCGATGAGCTGCATCAGCGGCAGCGCCTCCATCACGGCGGACACGCCCTGCTGCGTCTGGCTCGAATGCGCCTCGCGGCCTTCGACGGTGACGATGAAGGTGGAGATGCCCTTGTGACCCGACACGACGCGCATGAGCGTCGGTTCGCCGACGATCACCGCCGCCGGAGTCGGCAGATCGCCCATCGCCTTGATCAGGCCCGGCGCGCCGAGACAGCCGACTTCTTCGTCATATGAAAACGCCAGGATGATGGGGCGCTTCAAATCGGCCGCGCGCGCCTCATCCACATGCGCGAGCGCCAGCGCGAGAAACGCCTTCATGTCCGCGACGCCACGTCCATAGAGGCGTCCGTCGCGCTCGATCATCGTCCACGGATCGGACGTCCACGGCTGACCATCGACAGGCACCACATCCGTGTGGCCTGAGAGCACGACGCCGCCGGCGATGTTCGGACCGATGACGGCGTGGAGATTGGCCTTGCGGCCATCGGGGCTCGGCACGCGCGTGGAGGAGATGCCGCGCTCTGCGAGATACGCTTCCACCCATTCGATGAGGGCGAGATTGGAATCACGCGACGTGGTGTCGAACGCGACGAGCCGCGCGAGAATCTCGAGCGCTGCGTTCACTTCGTCGGCGGCGGCGCGGGCACGCCTGGCGGACGCACGATCGTGCCGTCCTTGCGCTGGAACATCAGCAGCTCGACGCGGAAAACGAGCGCCGCATTCGGCGGAATGTCCGGCGGGTTTCCCGCTGCGCCGTAGCCGAGCTCTCCGGGAATGACGAACTGATATTCTTCGCCCGGTTTCATCAGCTGCACGCCCTCGTTCCAGCCGGGGATCACTTCGCCCAGTGTGAACGGCACGGGCTGGCCACGATCATAGGAGGAATCGAACTTCGTCCCGTCGACCAACTTGCCTTCGTAGTTCACCAGCACCTGATCGCCGAGTTCGGGTCGGGGCAGATTGTCTTCCACAGCGCGCGTCACCGAATACTGCAGGCCGTTCGCTGTCGTGCGCACGCCCGGCTTGCCGGCGTTCTCCTGCAGGAACTTCTGGCTCTTGCCGGAAATTTCCTTCGCCTGCGCATCGCGCTTGGCTTCGGCGCGTTCGATCTGGCCCATGACTCCGCCGTCGCTGCAGGCGACGAGGGCGAGCGAGAGCATTCCAAGCAATACGGCGCGGCGCATTCAATGGTCTCCGGTGGATCGCGCGTCAGAGCGCATCTGTCTGGGGGATGGTCCAGGTTTCGGCCTGGGCGGCGCGTTCCCATTCCTGGAACGCGGGATCGAGGAAGATGGTGTCGCAGTAGTCCTGCGAAACGTCATCCAGCTTCACGCCGTACGTGCGAAAGCGCGTGCAGATCGGCGCGTAGAAGGCGTCGGCAATCGTGCGACCGCCAAAGAGGTATGACCCGGCGCCGCCGAACTCGCGGCGCACGAACGTCCACAATTCCTGGATGCGCTCGATGTCGGCGCGCGTATCGTCGGGCCATGCCCGCGTGTTGGCGCGACGGCGCACATTCATCGACGCATCACGGCGCAGCGCTGCGAAGCCCGAGTGCATTTCGGCTGTCACGCTCCGGCAGATGGCGCGCGCATTGGCGCCCATCGGCCACAGATGCGCATCGGCCTTCTGTTCTGCGGCCCATTCGGCGATGGCAAGACTGTCCCAGATCACCAGATCGCCCACATGCAGCGCGGGTACGCGACCGGACGGGCTGACGTCGAGGATCTCCTTGATCTGCGACTTGCCGTAGCCGGGCCCGCCGAGTGCGAGCACGGTTTCCTCAAACGCAATCCCCGCCCACTTGAGCGCGAGCCAGGGCCGCATGGACCACGACGAATAGTTCTTGTTGCCGATGAACAGATGCGGAAGCGCCACGCGGTACCCCTAGAGCCGCCGCGGCGGATAGCCCGCGGCCGCGAGCGCGTCCACGACTTCCTGCGTGTGCTGCGCGTCGCGCGTTTCGATCAGCAGATCGAACTCCGCGCCCTTGGCGGGCACGTCGAGCGCGAGGCGGTTGTGCGCCACCTCGATGATGTTGCCGCCCATGTCGCCGATGACTTTGGAGACTTTCGACAGCAGTCCCGGACGATCATCGCCGATCAGGCGCAGGCTGGAAATGCGGCCTTCGCGCACCAGCGCGCGCGTCAGCACCGACGCCAGCAAGCGCGGATCTATGTTGCCGCCGCAGAGGATGAGGCCGACCTTCTGGCCCTGGAAGATGTGCGGATGCGCAATCAGCGCCGCGAGCGCCGCAGCGCCCGCGCCTTCCGACACCGTCTTTTCCACGTTGGCGAAGAGATTGACCGCCTGTTCCAGGTGCGGCTCGTCGACGAGGATCACCTCCTTGACCAGCGCGCGCGCGATCTGGCGCGTCATCTCGCCGACCTGTTTGACGGCAATGCCTTCAGCGATGGTCTGGCCGCCGCATACAGGCTCTTCGCCGCGCAGCACCGCGTGCATGGACGGATACATGCGCGCTTCGACGCCGTAGATGTCGATGGAGGGTTTCAGATGCTTGGCGGCGATCGCGTTGCCCGAGATCAGCCCGCCGCCGCCGATGGGAATGACCAGCGCTTCGAGCTCCGGCGCATCTTCGAGCATCTCGACGGCGATGGTGCCCTGACCGGCGATCACGTGCGCGTCGTCGTAGGGATGGACGAAGACGAGGCCTTCACGGTCCTTGACCTGGTAGGCGTAGGTGGCGGCCTCGGCCACGCCCTCGCCGTGCAGCAGGACGCGCGCGCCGTGCTTGCGCGTGTGCTCGACCTTCACGAACGGCGTGCCGAGCGGCATGACGATGGTGGCGGGAATGCCGAGACGCGCGGCGTGATAGGCGACGCCTTGTGCGTGGTTGCCGGCGGACATGGCGATGACGCCGGCCTTGCGTTCTGCCGGGGTCAGCGAGAGCAGCTTGTTCAGCGCGCCGCGTTCCTTGAAGGAGGCGGTGAACTGCAGGTTCTCGAACTTGATCCAGACGTCGGCGCCCGTGATCTCCGACAGCGTGCGCGAACGGCGCAGCGGCGTGCGCTCCACGGCCCCGTGAATCTGCTTGGCCGCCCGTGCGATGTCATCGAAGGTAACGGCGAGGGGTGGCGGTGCGCCCTGATCTGCTGGCATTCGGGTGGTCTATAGCGCCCCACCCCGGCTTTCAATGCGCGACCCGCGCCGACTTCGGACCGGCGCGGCAGGTTGGCCGCTTGACCCCTCCGGCGGCGCGCGCCACATCCCGCTGCAGATGCCGCTCTTCCCCGACAGTCTCGACGCTCTCGCCGACCGCTACGACGCGGTGCTGTGCGATATCTGGGGCGTGCTGCACAACGGACGCGGCGTGTTCCCGGAGGCTGCGCAGGCACTGGCGCGCTACCGCGAGAACGGCGGCATCGTCGTGCTGGTCTCGAATGTCCCAAAACCCCGAGATCCGATCCCGGCGCAACTCGACCGGCTCGGCTGCCCGCCCGGCGTGTACGACGCGATCGTGACGTCCGGCGACGCGATCCGCGCCGAGCTGCTGGAGCGCGCGCCCGGCCCCATGCTCAAGATGGGTCCGCGCGACGACGACATACTCTGGGAGGGGCTGGGCCTCGAGCAGACTGACGATGTGCAAGAAGCCGGTTTCCTCGCGATCGCGGGCGTCGACGATCCCTTCTCCGAAAAGCCTTTCGACTATTCCGAACTGCTTGAGGACGCGCAGGCGCGCGATCTCGAAATGCTCTGCGCCAATCCCGACCTCGTCGTGCGCATGGGTGAGCGCCTGATGTGGTGCGCAGGTACGGTCGCTGCGCAGTATGCCGCCATGGGCGGGCGCGTGATCATGGCAGGCAAGCCGCATGCCGCCATTTACCGGATCGCACTTGAAGAGATCGAAAATCAGGCCGGCAGGCCGATCGAGCGAAACCGCCTCCTGGCCATTGGCGACGGCATCGGCACCGACATCAAGGGCGCCAACCTCGCTGACATTGACTCATTATTCATTGCCTCAGGCATGCATGGCGAAGCACTGAGAACCGATGGCGTTCTTGATTCGGCGAAGGTCATCGCGGCGCTCGCCGCCGAGGACGCGCGCGCGGATTATGTGATGGGAATACTACAATGACGACGACGAAAACGAAGAAGACCCCCGCCACCGTGCGCCGCAAGTACACGCCCGGCGATTTCGATGTGCAGGTGAAGCGTTCTTCAGCCGGCTTTGGGCTTTTCGCCAACGGGCCGATTCCGAAGGGCGCTTGCATCATCGAATACAGCGGCCGCATCCTCGAACCGGGCGAGGAGTTCACCGCGCGCAGCAAGTACCTGTTCGAGGTGAATTCGAAGAAGACGATCGACGGTTCGCCGCGCTGGAACGTGGCGCGCTACATCAACCACTCCTGCCGCCCCAACAGCGAAGCCGAAATCTACAAGGGTCGCGTGTTCATCTTCGCCAAGCGCGCTATAAAGCCGGGCGAGGAGCTCGCCTATAACTACGGCAAGAGCTACTTCAACGACTACATCAAGCCGTTCGGATGCCGCTGTCTGAAGTGCGCGACGGCGCGGACCAAGTCCGCCACGGCCTGATCACCAGTCTATCGCCGCCCGTCCGCGAAAGATCTCGTCCGCGTGGGGCGTGAATTTCGAGTCCGATGCATCGTGAAGGTCGAGACCGCGCAGCAATGTCAATGGCGCGCGCGATCCCTTTACCCCTCGCACCAGCACGCGTGACGCCGGCGCATCCGTGCGCGGCCGCACCGGATAGATCGTCGGTGCGCCGAGCCGCCCTTCCATGGCCGCAAGGATTGCAGCGAGCTTATCGGCGCGATGGATCATGGTCAGTACGCCGCCGCCCGTCAGGTGATTGCTGAGCCGCGCGATCCACGCATCGAGATCATGCTCGGTGACGTGCGCGCCCTGACGCTCCGTCTTTGGCGCCGTGCCCTCGCGCGGTTCGGCGAACGGCGGATTGAGGAAAATACCCTCATACGTTTCCGGGATATGCGCGAAGACATCGCCCTCGACGATGCCGACCCTGTCGGAGAGCGCATTGGCGGCGATGTTGTCGCGCGCGAGAAGAGCGGCCGCAGGATCGCGCTCCACGCCCGTGAGCCGGGCCTCGGGAAAGCGCAGGGCCGTCGCCAGCAGCGCAGCGCCCGGTCCGCAGCCCGCCTCCATGAGCCTTCCCGCCGGCGCCACGGCGGCGGCCAGCAGCAGCGCGTCCATGCCCGCGCGATAGCCCTGTGCCGACTGCCGGATGACCAGCCGACCATCCAGGAAGCGGTCTTCGGTCGTTTCAGCCGTCATAGGGATCGAGTCCGAGCGCCCGCAGCACGGTGCGTGCTGCAGCGGCGTCAGCGCTCGCCACCACGAGACGGCGGGGTATCGCGCCGATGGAACCTTCAGCCGCGCTGGTCGCGGCATCGAGGACAAGACAGGACATCCCCTCCGCGCGGAGCGCGGACTCGGCGAAACTCAGAGCGACTGGATCATTGGTGAGGAGCACGGCGCGCATGGGTCCCAATGGCCACGCGAAGGCCTTGACGGGCAAGTCCGCACCGCTGAGGCGCGTGCGCCACAAGCTGCGACCCTTGGTCCGTGCGCCTTGACCCAAGGCCCGCCGGAAACCATCGTCATCATACGGGCGAATGGCGCGCGGAAAGGTAGTCGATTGGGACCGGGAGCGACGCCAGAGGCGATCGAGCGCGACGCGCCGAGCACTCCTGACGCCCTCGCCGAGTTGCTCGGCGCGGACCTCACCGCCGTGAACGCCATCATCCACGATCGCCTCTCCAGCTCCGTCGCCCTCATTCCTGATCTCGCAGCCTATCTGATCGACGCCGGCGGCAAGCGCGTCCGCCCGATGATCACGCTGGCGGCGGCCAATGCGCTGGGCGGCGCCACTGACGGCACGCGCATGCTCGCCGCGGCGGTAGAGTTCATCCACACCGCCACGCTTCTGCACGACGACGTCGTCGACGAAAGCGTGCTGCGCCGGGGCAAGAAGTCCGCGCACAAGATCTGGGGCAATGCGGCGAGCGTGCTCGTCGGCGATTTCCTGTTCGCGCGGTCGTTCACCTTGATGGTCGACGCCGACGATCTGGCCGTGCTCGGCGTGCTCGCGAATGCGTCGAGCACGATCGCCGAAGGCGAGGTCCTGCAGCTCTCCAGCGCCAACGATGCGGACGCCTCCCTCGACCACTACATGCGCATCATCTCCGCGAAGACGGCTGCGCTCTTTGCTGCAGCGGCGCGCGTCGGCGCCATGAGTGCGGGCGGCACAGCGGCGCAGGCGGATGCGTTCGAGGCGTACGGCAGGAATCTCGGCCTCGCCTTCCAGCTCGTGGACGATGCGCTCGACTACGGCGGCGCAAGCGCGGTCATGGGCAAGAACACCGGTGACGACTTCCGCGAGGGCAAGATCACGTTGCCCGTCATCCTGGCGCGCGAAACGGGCGACGACGACGAACGCGGGTTCTGGCGGCGCGTGATGGGCGGTGGTGAACATCGCCCGGCGGATTTCGAGCACGCGGTGGCGATCCTGCGCAAGCGCAACGCCATCACCCGCACGATCGATTTCGCCCGCGTCTATGCGAATGCAGCGCGCGAAGCGCTGACGGACATGCCGGATACGTCGTGGCGGTCCTCGCTCACGGATCTGGCCGATTTCGTGGTCGAGCGCGCGCACTAGCGGCGCACGACATCAAAGATCTATGCCGCGCGCCTCGGCGAAACGGCGCACGCGGTCCGACACCTTCATCGCCACAAGCGCCAGCACCACCAGCGCAATGTAGGGTGCGAGCGCGGCGATCCAGCCCGCGACCTGTCCCATGAGCACCGTCGCCGCCGACACGTCGCCGGGCTGTGGTTCCAGCAACGACGGCGGCGCGATGCGCGGCGCATAGGACGCAACGAACGCGATCGCTGCGCAGTGCGCGGTCGCGATCCAGTAGACGGCGGCGGAGCGCGCATGGCTCATGCCGGCGCGGCGGCCGACCTGGTACAAATGGTCGTTGTGCGCTTCGAGAAGGTTGCGTCCTTTTTTCACGCGATGCGCCAGCGTGAGCAGCACATCCGCGAGGATCGGAAAGAAGAGCAGCGGCGGAATCACCGGCGCAACGCCGCCGTCCTGTACGAGCAGAAGCCCCGCCGTCGCCGCCAGTACGCCGACGAAGAGCGCGCCGGCGTCGCCCGCGAAGACTTTGCCGTTTGGGAAATTCCAGACCAACAGGCCGATCAAGCCACCCACGCCGCAGAGCGCGAGCGCCATCGCATGCGGCGCGTCGTGCGCCCAGGCGATCAGGGCCAGTCCCGCCAGACCCGTCGCCATCGAGCCCATGGCGAGACCGTTCGCGCCGTCAATGAAGTTCACGGCATTGGCCATCGTGAACACCCAGAGCGCCGATCCGAGGACGCCAAACACGATGCCGGTGTCGAACACGATCGTGCCGGCGATGGGAAACACCTGCGCACGCGCCACGAAAATCGCGATGAACAGCGCGATGGCCGTCATCAGACCGAATTTGAAGCGCGGACCAAGGTTGTTGAGATCGTCGAAGAGACCAAGCACGAGCGCCGCAAACGCCGCAGCGACCGCGAGCGCCGTGCGGATCGTCGCATCCTGGGGAATCGCATCGGCCCAGCTCGCGCCCGGCCAGAACGAGACCGCCGCCAGCGCCAGTGCAAAACCAGAGGCTGCGGCGAGACCGCCAGCGGTCGGCGTGGGCGCGCCATGCCCCTTGCGTGTGTTGTCGGGATTGTCCCACAGCCCCGCCGCGATCACGACGGGCGTCAGCGCCCACGAGACCAGCGCCGCGAACGCGGTGGCGAGGAGAAGTTCGACCAGCATGGGCGCGGGTTAACCCTCGCGCTCCTAAGGGTCAACGACACACGGCTGTCGGGGGCGACAGTTCAGGTGCATGCGAAATCCGTCTCGCCGATCGGCCTGCACTGCGGGGGAAAGCCGTGCGAGCGCCAGTAGTCGTCGATGTTCATGTCGCGCACGAACCGTTTGAAAGCCTCTGAGCGCCGGTATTCCGGAAACTCAGGCAACCATAGCCCGAAGAACGAACCCTGCTCGTGACGGATGAGATCGTAGGCGCCGAGCTTCATCACCACGGAATAGACGTCGCGTTGATTGAACCGGGAGGTCTCGAACCAGGCCCGCAAGGCGGTGCGCGCCGCTTCCCGATCCGCCGCCGGATCGCGCATGGCAGCCTCGACGGACGCCGGCATGGGCTGGGTGTCGGAGACCGAACGGATCATCCGCGCCACGCTCGCCTCGTCGCGACGCGCCATCAGCGCGAAGAGCAGCACCGTGTCATCGGGCGCGGCGCCGTCGCGCACGAGACGGCGGTACTCTTCGATAGCGCGCCCGGTCTCACCATGCATGTGCAGCGCCCACATGAGGTGAAGGCGGCAGCGGTCGTAGGCCTCGTCATAGGCGAGGCAGCGTTCGAGATAAGTCTTCGATCGATCAAGATAGCCGAGCTTGTGCATCTCCACGCCGAGCCAGAGCAGCGCGGACGTATTCTTCGGGTCGAGTTCGATGGCCCGTTCCAGCTGATCGATGGTGCGCGCCCAGTCGTAAGGCTTTTCAAAGTTGTCGAGCAGGCCCTTGATAGCGTGCGCGAGCGAGAGATCGGGATCAAGGCGCAGCGCCGTGGCGATGGCGCGGCGCGCATCATCGCGATCGCCGGACCCCTGCGACACAAACAGCGCCGCGCCGAGTTGCTCCCAGCCTCGCGCAAACTTCGGGTCCGCTTCTACCGCGGCTTTCGCGAACCGCTCGCTGCGCGCCATGTCGCTGCGCGCCAGGAAGAGTTCGCGACTGCGCAGATAGAGATCGTACGCTTCGATGTTTTCAGTACCTGCGGCGGCACTTCGAGTGCCGACGTCTGCGGCGACGCGCGCGCCGCCGAGCATCGGGCGCAGTTCTTCGACGATGGCGTTGGCGATCTCGTCCTGGATCTGGAGCAGGTTCTGGACCGTGAGCGCGCGATCATAGGTCTTCGACCAGAGGTGCGCGTCCGTTTCGGCGTCAATGAGCTGGACGGTGACGCGCACCTGCGCGCCCGCCTTCCGCACCGACCCCTCCAGGATGTGACGCACGCCCAGCCGCCGCGCAATCTCCGGCGTCGACACCGCATCCAGATCGCGGAAGGCGAACGATGAGGTGCGCGAGGCGACCTTGAGACCCTCGACGCCCATGAGCACGTTGAGGATTTCCTCCGCCAGTCCGTCGGAGAAGTAGGCCTGGTCGCCCTCGGCGGAGCGATCCTCCAGCGGCAGCACCGCAATGCTCGCGGCCCCCGAGGATGCGGTCACGCGCGAGGGCGCCGTCCCGATGATGCGCCACGCCAACAACGCTCCGAGCAGCAGAAGCACGCCGATCGCCAGAACGCGCCACGGCCCCGTGCGCGGCGGCGCCGCGACAGTCGCTGCAACGGCGTCCTCGACGAGCGGCTGCGCCGTTGCTTCATCGCCCCGCGAGACGGGTTGGAGGAAACGGTAACCGCGTCCATGCGCAGTGCCGATGAAGCGCGGCTTGCGTGCGTCATCGCCGAGCGCGCGGCGGAGGTCGCGCATGGCGGTCGTGAGCACGGCGTCCGAAACCGTGCGCCCTCCCCACACCATGTCAATCAGTTCATCTTTGGTGACCAGACGCTGCGGCGCCTCCATCAGCGCGCGCAGGAGGGCGAACGGTTTGGGACCGAGTTCTACCGGCCGGCCGTCGATCCATGCGCGCTGATCTGAAAGGTCCGCCACCAACGGCGGAGAACGCAGAATATCCGTCTCCCTCATCCGGCGCCCATCTAACACGTCTCTCGTCGGCCAAAAAATGGTGGGTTTGCGGCCCTTGGCGTTCTCAGAACTTTCTCAGAAGTATTCTGGAGGACGTCGGATCGCATGGCGCTCAACGACTTCGCGCATGCGGCGCCGATCTCAGTGTCTTTTCAGGACGATCTCAGGACCCGAACGCACCGCTCCGACAGGTTCGCCGCAGACGGATGACCGTCACCCGGCATGACGCCGGTCTCAGACCACTGTTGGAGTTCAGATCAATGTTCGCATCCAAGACGCGCCCGACCCTGAAGACACTCGTCTTCGCGGCGCTCGTCCTTTCCGTCGCGGCTGTCGCGCCGACGGCGGAAGCTTCTCCGTCGCGCAACGCGCGCCAGGCAAATGACTTCGTATTCGCCTTCAAGACCGGTGAGCTTCTTGATGCCCAGGAGGCGCAGGACACGGACAAGCGCCTGCGCCGGGACGTGCGCCGCTACTGCCGCGCCGGACCCTTGTCGGGTCTGACCCTCATCGCCGAAAGCGCTTGCCGCCAGAAGGTGATGACCGCCGCGCGCCGCGCGTTGGCGCAGAAGTCCCTGCTCGCGCGCAACGGCCTGGCCGCCGGCTGATCAGCCGAGCGTCGTCGCCCGCACCCACCAGTCGGGGCGGGCGGCGGCGACCTCGCTCGCGAGCGCCGCAGCAGCGACGGCATTGTTGACCAGAACAAAACACGTGGCGCCGCTGCCCGACATGCGCACAAGCGCGCCGGGCGCACGCGCTTTCAGCAGTGAAAGCACGTCACCTATGAGCGGCGCGACCTGCAGCGCCGGCGCCTCCAGATCATTGCGCTGCCTTGAGAGCCACGCGCGCGCTGCGGCGGCGTCGCCCGGCGGCGTCCCCGTCGTCCCGAATGGGGCGCCGAGCTTCATCGCATCGAAGGTCCGGTACACTGCACCCGTCGCCGCCTCGACGCCGGGGTTCGCGAGCACGGCGTGCAGGGCGGGAAACGCCACCGGTTCGGTCTGTTCGCCCGTCCCGCGCATCATGGCGGTGCGCGCGTAGACGCAAGCCGGAAGATCGGCGCCGAGCTGCGCCGACAGTCTCGCGAGATCGTCGACATCCGCTTGCGCGTTCCAAAGCGTATTCAAAGCATGCAGCGCCGCCGCCGCGTCCGTCGAACCACCGCCGATGCCGGACGCGATCGGCAGGTTCTTCTCCAGATGCAGCGCAGCACGCGGCGCAGTGCCTGCGTGATCGGCGAGCAGCCGCGCGGCGCGCATGACGAGGTTGTCGTCGCCGACAGTGAGACCCGCGCTGAACGGACCGGCGATGGTGAGCGAAAGCGCGTCCGCAGATGTCGCTGTCACGACATCGCCTGCGTCGCCGGCGAAGACGACAAGACTGTCGAGTGGATGGCGCCCGTCCGGAAGCGGAGGCCCGACATGCAGATAGAGATTGACCTTCGCCGGCGCGAAACGCGTGACGCTCATCGCGGGAGCGCCGGCAGACCTTCCGCGATCTTGCGCTCGGCGGCCGCACGTTCCGCGTCGGGTCCCTTCAACGAAAGCACGCGGCGCCATTGATAACGCGCCTCGATGCGTCGCCCGACGCGCCAGTAGGCGTCGCCAAGGTGATCGTTCAGCGTGGAATCGCCGGGCGAGAGTTCGACGGCGCGCTCCAGCAATTCCGTTGCCTGGACGTAGTTGCCCAGCTTGAAGTGCGCCCAGCCGAGACTGTCGATGATGTAGCCTTCGTCCGGTTGCTGCGCGACGGCGCGTTCGAGGATCGCGAGCCCCTCCGTCACCTTCACGCCCGTATCGACCCACGTATAGCCGAGATAGTTCAGCACTTCCGGTTGATCGGGCGAAACAAGCAGCGCCTGCTGCAGCGCCGCTTCCGCCGCCGGCCACTGACCGAGACGTTCGAGCGTGGCGCCCTGCGCGAAGAAGAGCCGCCAGTCGCGCCGTGACGGCGGATCCAGCTCGGAGACGAGGCCCGCGTAGAGCGGCGCCGCTTCCGCGTTGCGATCCATGTTGCGATAAAGATCGGCGAGCGCGCGCCGCGACACGCGCCCGTTGGTGCGTTCCGCCACCGCCTTCAGCGTCGCCAGCGCCTCATCGTCACGCCCCTCCGCGCGCAGCGCATAAGCGATCTGCGACTGCGCGGTTTCGTAATATGGCGAAGATGCCGGGATCGCTGAAAGCACACGCGTGGCCGTACCGCTTTGCTGCATGCCACGCATGGCGTCGGCAAAGGCAATTCGCGGCGCCTCAAGCGTGGGGTCCACAGCCATCGCCAGCGACAACGGTCCGAGCTGTTCGCGGCCACTGGGATCATGGCCGATAAGCACCGCGAGCGAGAAGAGTCCGATCGAGGCGCCGCGGGCCGCGTTCAGCGTATGCGGTGGCGCGCGACCGTCATTCAGGCGCGCGAGTTCCGCTGCAATTCCGGGGTTGTCCACGTCGACGAGAAATTCGCGATAGAGAGCCGCCGCTTCATCCTTGCGCCCGGTCCGTTCCAGGAGCTGGCCATGATGGAGAATCACCTGCGCCACGCGCAGACCGCCGGAGGCCCGGCCTTTCGCGTACGCCGCCAGCGCCGCCTCGTCGCGTCCGAGAAAGTCGAGCACCATGGCGCGCTGATAATGTTGCAGAGCCGCCCAAGGGGAGCGTGCGGGCAACGTGTCCTCGCCCAGATCGACCAGCGCCGCGTCACCGTCACGCTGCTCGGCAGAGGCCCAGACGCTGATCAAGCGCGCGGACAGGAGTTCCGTCGGCGCGCCGTCGAGACTGTCCAGCAGTGCCGGCACGTCCTTTGCGCGACCGTCCCGCAAGGCGAGCGCGGCCTGCGCGAGCCTGCCGCTGGCGATGTGGACATCCTGCGCATCCGCGCGGCGGCCATAGTGCGCCGCAGACGATGCATCGCCCGCCGCGAGTGCGGACTCAGCGGCCCCTTCGAGCAGCATGGCGTCGCGCGGCGTGTTGCGCAGCGCCGAAGCGTAACGTTCCGCCGCCACCACGGGATCGCGCGAGCGCTCCGCGTAGAGACCGATCAGGAAGTCAGCATACGACGTCGCCTTTGGACTGGTCTGCGCCGTCGTCGATACACACCCCGACGCCGCGATCGCAGCGAGGGACGCCAGCAACACGCGCTGCATCAGGTATCCGATCGCTGACCGGGCGTGAAAGGTTCGAGCGTCGGGGGACGACGACGTTCCGGCGCGGGTGTGGCGAGACCGTTCGCCACCTTGCCGTCAAGCGTCGCGCGCCGACGCGCTTCGGGCTTGGCCGCGAGCGCCTTCTTCCACGTCTCGCGCGCTTCCTCCTGCTGGCCGAGGCGCCAATAGACGTCGCCGAGGTGATCGAGGATTTCGGCGTTCGGGTCCGGGCTCAGTTCGTTGGAGCGTTCGATGAGCGCCAGCGCCTGCTCGAAATCGCCGTAGAGGTAATAAGCCCAGCCGAGACTATCGATGACCGCGTAGTCGTGCTGGCCGAGGGCGACGCCGCGGCTCAGCAGGCGATAGCCCTCTTCCAGACCTTCAGGACGATGGATGAGCGTGTAGCCAAGCTGGTTCAGACGCGCGACCGACTCCGGCTTCTCGGTGAGAAGTTCGCGACCGAGACGCACCGCTTCCGGCCAGCCTTCCGATGAATCGAGCAGGTAGCTGACAGCGGCGATGCGGATGTCGGCGCGAGGATCTGCCGCGATGGCTGCGCGACCGTCGGCGACGGCGCGATCCACCCGACCGTTGTAGTGATGCGCGGCGGCGCGCGCGATGAGCACCGTGGCGCGGTCGCGCGGCTTCAGAGCCTGTGCCAGCGCCGCGTCGTAGGCAGCAATGGCGGGACCATCCTGCCCGGCGCGGGTCAGCACGCTCGCAGCGGAAAGTGCAATCGCCCACCGATCCGGCGCGAGACGCATGGCGCGCTGTGCCTCAGCGACCGCCTTCGAATCCTGGTCCTGACGCACCGCGAGTTCGGCCAACGCCATGGCCGCGTCCGGCGCATAGATATCCCCCGCAGGCACGCGCTTGATAAGGCGTTCAGCGCCCGGGTAACCCTTCGCACCCATCAGGGTGTATGCGGCGCCGAGCGTCCAGTCCGTGGCGGACGGATCAAGCACGACGCCGATCTGCGAGAAGAGGGCCGACGACGGCGACACCAGACCATCCTGCGGCGTCGGATCGCTCAGCGCCTGCGCAAGGCCCTCGGTGCGACCGAATTCTTCCGAAAGGAACAGCGCCCAGCGACCGAGACCACGCGTCTGGTCGAGAGCCGGTTCGAGTGGCGGCTGGCCCGCTGCGACGCGCGCGATGTTGGCGTCCACATCAGGCGAGTTCGGCGCGAACTGGTCGACGAGCGCATAGAGACGCTCTGCATCCGCCTTCTTGCCGAGACGATGTTTCACGAGTGCGGCGCGATAGAGGATCTGCGTGGTCTGCGGCGCGGCCAGTTGGCGGATCGCCTCTTCGAGTGAGCTGGGCTCGTCGTCCGATGGCGGCGCGACATCGAGCGTCGTCTCCACGCGAGCATAGGTCTGCTCGGCCGCGGCGAGATCACCGGAGGATTCCTGCAGCAGCGCGACGAGCACGTTGCCGAGTCGCCCCGGCAGACGCGGCGAGGCTTCCATCGCCCGCGATACGGCTTTCGACGCATCGCCTTCGGCGAGGATGACCCAGGGTTCGAGCAGATCGCCAGCGCCGCCGCGATAGCGATCCGGCAGCGTGTCGATCATCGACCGCGCGCTCGACGGGCGCCCTGCAGCGAGTTCATCCATCACCACGATCGAGGCGACCGCGGCGTTCGACGGGCCGGCGGCGCCGGCGGCGCGGGCGCGGGCGACGACGGCGTCAAGGTCGGCGGCGAGGATGGCGTCAGTGGTCTTTTCGTAGGCGCGCGCGCCGGGAGCGGCGGTCGCGCGCACTGCCGGCGAATTCCGGGCGCTCAGCGCATCGGGCGCGGCGCCGGTGGCGCAGGCCGCCATACCACCAGCAAGGGCGGCCAGAAGAGCGGTCGCGGCGATCGCACGTTTCACATTCATAGAGAGTACCCCACTTGGGCCGCACGGCGACGCCGCCCGGGCATGGCTTGAGCTTTACGCATTCCCGGGCAGGTTAGGCGCGGGTTTGCTGCGGCGCAAACCGTGGCGTCACATATTGGGGTAATTGGGGCCGCCGCCGCCTTCAGGGGTCGTCCAGTTGATGTTCTGGTTCGGATCCTTGATGTCGCAGGTTTTGCAGTGGACGCAGTTCTGCGCGTTGATCTGGAACCGCTTGCCGCCGGGCTGCGAGGCGTCATCGAGCCACTCGTACACGCCCGCCGGGCAATACCGGTTCGACGGCCCGGCATAGACGCCGAGTTCGCTGTCGCGCTGCAACTTGGGATCGAGCACCTTGAGGTGGACCGGCTGGTCTTCCTCGTGGTTGGTGTTCGAGATGAAGACCGACGAGAGCTTGTCGAAGCTCAGGACGCCGTCGGGCTTGGGATAGTCGATGGGCTTGTGCTTGGCGGCGGGCTCCGTGCAGGCGTAGTCCGCCTTGCCATGCTTCAACGTGCCGAAGAACGAGAAATTGCCAAGCAGCGAGTTCGTCCACATGTCGACCATGCCGAGGAATCCGCCCAAGAAGGTACCGTACCGCGACAGGAGCGGCTTGGCGTTGCGGACAGGCTTCAGATCCTTCCAGATTGAGCTCTTGCGCACCGCCGCGTCGTACTCGTTCAACTCATCGTTCTGCCGTCCCGCCTGTATCGCCGCGAACGCCGCTTCCGCCGCCAGCATGCCGGACTTCATGGCGTTGTGGCTGCCTTTGATACGCGGCACGTTCACGAAACCCGCCGAGCAGCCGATCAGCACGCCGCCCGGGAAATAGAGCTGCGGCACCGATTGCAGGCCGCCTTCCGTGATCGCGCGCGCACCGTAGGCGAGACGCTTGCCCCCCTTCAGCCACTGCGCGATTTCCGGGTGCGTCTTCATCCGCTGGAATTCTTCGAACGGCGCGAGCCAGGGATTCTTGTAGTTCAGGTGCAACACGAAGCCGATCGACACGAGCCGATCGCCGAAATGGTACATGAAGGCGCCGCCGCCTGTGTTGTCGTCGAGCGGCCAGCCCGTGGCATGCACGACAAGGCCGGGCTTGTGGTTCTCCGCCGGCACCTCCCACAATTCCTTCAGCCCGATGCCGAATTTCTGCGGCTGCGACTTCGCATCGAGCTTGAACTTGCGGATGAGCTGCTTGGCGAGCGATCCGCGCACGCCTTCGCCGATGAGCGTGTATTTCGCGTGGATCTCGATGCCGGGCGTGAAATCACCCTTCGGTTCGCCATTCTTGCCGATGCCGAGATCGCCGACCTGAACGCCCTTCACCGCGCCAGCGGAATCATAGACGAGCGCGGCCGCTGCAAAGCCGGGATAGATCTCCACGCCGAGCGCTTCGGCCTGTTGACCCAGCCAGCGCGTCACTTCGCCAAGCGAGACGATGTACTTGCCGTGATTGTCCATCAGCGGCGGCAGCAGGAAGTTCGGCAGCTGCGCGGAACCCGCAGGGCCGAGGACGTAGAAGCGATCGTCGGTGACTTCGGTCTGGATGGGCGCGCCCATCGCCTTCCAGTCCGGCAGCAGCTCGTTCAGCGCGATCGGATCGATCACGGCGCCGGACAGGATGTGCGCGCCGACTTCGGAGCCCTTCTCCAGAACCGCGACGGAAATCTCGGACCCCGCCTCGGCGGCCACCTGTTTCAGACGGATCGCGGCCGCCAGACCGGCAGGGCCGGCCCCGACAATGACCACGTCATATTCCATCGACTCGCGTTCGATCGCGTCCTCGGCCATGCGCGCTTCCTTCAGCCCCAAACAGGGCGCCCGTACTGAAACAATGTTCGCGAAGCGTTATCGAGGCTAGGTTGCGGAGCCGCAAGGCTCGGGGCGATTCCGGGCGACGGACGGATAAATGGTCGCGGAAATCGAGAACGAGCGGGCGTTGCGGGCCCTTCTGGGGTGGTGGGCCGAGGCGGGCGTCGAGTCTGCCGAAGCCGCCGCGATCCTCGCTGCGCCGGTGATCCACGAGCCGCAGGCCCGCGCGACCCCTGCTGCCGCGCCCAGGCCCGCCGTCCGCAAGGTCGCCAAGCCGCCGCCATCGAGCGCGCCGGACGATGCCCGCAAGGCCGCTGACGACGCGTCGACCATGACGGAACTCCGGGCCGCTCTCGAAGCCTTCGAGGGATGCGCCCTGAAAGGCACCGCCCGCCAGACTGTCTTTTCGGACGGCGTCGAAGGGGCGCCGTTCATGGTCGTGGGCGAGGCGCCGGGCCGGGATGAGGATACCGAGGGGCGGCCGTTTTTCGGCCGGTCGGGCCAGCTTCTGGACCGTATGCTGGGTTCGATCGGGCTCTCCCGAACCGACAACACCTTCATTTCCAACGTGATTTTCTGGAGACCACCCGGAAATCGCCCTCCGACCCAGGGCGAGATCGCGGCCTGCCTGCCCTTCATCGAGCGCGCCGTCGTGCTGGCGAAACCGAAGATTCTGATCCTGGCCGGGGGTTTCGCCGCACAGACCCTGCTCAAGCGCGACGACGGGGTCATGCGCCTGCGCGGCAAAAGGTTGACGTGCGCACTCCCGGCGTTAACCGACCCCCTTCACGCGATGGTCATGCTGCATCCGGCATATTTGCTGAGAAGGCCGCAGGACAAGCGGCTGGCCTGGGCGGATCTCCTCGCCCTGGCCGACTGGGCCGACGAACTCGGCATCCAGCGCGGAACCGGACAGTAAGTCCCGGGTTCGCAACGAGAATCAGGTAACCTGCAAGAAATGCCGGGGGCTGACGTGCGAGTGCTAGCAGCGGCCGCTCTCGCGGTCGCCATCCTTTCCGGCGTGGCGCACGCCGGGCCCCGCGTCCTTGTGCTCTCGGCGCAGGACGAAGCGGCCTATGGGCGGGCGTTTACCGCCGCCGACGCCGGCGACTGGCGTAGCGCGCGCGCCGCCATCTCGAACGTCGAAGACCGCGCCCTCGCCGCACATGTGGAGGCCCGCGCGCTCATGTCCCGCGACGCCCGCCCGCGCCGCGACGCCATCGCCGGCTGGCTGAACCGCAATCCCGATCACGTACTCGCGCCCTATGTCCGCCGTCGCGGTGCGCAACTCGGCGCCAATCGCCTGCCGCCCGCCGTCGAACCGCGCGAGCGCGCCGTGAACGCTGCCGGTCGTCGGCCGTCCGACACGGCGACGGAAGTGGCCGCACTCTTCGGCGCCGGCGACTTCGCGGGCGCGCAGGCTCGCGCGCTGACGCTCGCCGAAGGCCCGCGCCGCCCGGCCGCCGCCTGGTGGCTCGGCCTGATCGCGTTCCGCGCGCAATCGTACGGCGACGCTGCGCAATGGTTCGCGGAAGCATCGAAAGCGACGCGTCAGGACGCCTGGTCGAAGTCCGCAGCGCACTTCTGGGAAGGCCGCGCGCATCTCGCCGCCGGTCAGCCCGCCGCCGCCATCCGCGCATTCGACGCCGCCGCGCGCGAACCCGCCACGTTCTACGGGCAACTCGCCGAAGCGCAGATCGGCCGGACAACGGCGCTCGGCTTCGACGAACCCGCACTCACGCAACGCAGCGCCGTCGCCCTGCTGCAGCGCCACCAGGCCGCGCATCGCGCCAGCGCGCTCGCGCAACTTGGCCGCCTCGCAGAAGTCGAACTTGAACTGAAGGCGTTGCACGGACGGCTGCAGCCATCGGAAGATTCCGACTTTCTCGCGCTCGCCATCGCGCTGGCCGCTCCCGCCGCACAACTGCGCGCCGCCGAACGCGGCGGACCCGAAGTCGCGGCCGGCTATTGCCCGACAACGACCTTCGAACCGGAAGACGGATTTCGTCTCGACCGCGCGCTGATCTATGCCGTCGTACGCCAGGAAAGCCGCTTCAGTCCCATCGCGATCAGTTCGTCCAATGCGCGCGGCCTGATGCAGTTGCTGCCGTCGACTGCGCAGGACATGGATCGCGCGCAGGCCTTCCGCCGCACGCCGGTGAAGTTGCACGATCCCGGCCTGAACATGCGCCTCGGCCAGCAATACATCGAATGGCTCGACTCGAATTTCAAAACCGGCGGTGATCTCGCGAAAATTCTCGCCGCCTATAATGGCGGTCCGGGATGGCTCGCGCGCTGGGAAGCTTCCTACCCGCGCACCGACGATCCGCTGCTGTGGCTCGAGAGCATTCCGCGCCATGAATCACGCGACTACGCCGAACGCGTGATGTCGCACCTCGCGCTCTGCCGGAAGCGCTACGGCCAGCCGCCGGTGGAAATGATGGCGATGGCGTCCGGCAAGGCGCCGATCTATCAGCCGATGGATTCACAGGTTGCGAGCCTCGGCGCCGCGCAGCGCTGACGCCGCCGCGCGCGCCAGGCGCGCCAGTCTTCCAGCGTATCGATGTCTTCGAGCGTACGCACGCGCGCATGTCCGACTCGCAGGCGCGCGACGAGATCCGACAACGTATGCGCGCTCGACCAGCGCACGCCGCTGAACGCACCAGTCACGTCGTCGCTGCGTCGCGCCGCCAAAATCCAGAAGCCGCCGTCGCGCGCGGGACCGACAACAATGCGCGCATGTCCAAGCGCGCGAAACGTCGCGTGTATGTCGCGTGCCTCGACATCAGGGCTGTCCGTACCGATCACCGCAACAGAACCGCGCACGCGCTTCATCACCCGCGCGAGACGGGCGCCGAGATCGCCGCCGCCTTGCGTCACACGCTTCACTGCACCCGGCCACACGCCCGGCAGGCGCGCGTTGCGCGCGCGCTCGGGCGTCACCGCCAGGATCGTCGTCCAGCGCAGGTCGCGCGAAAGCCGAAGCGTCCGCGCCTGCAGCGCGCGATTGATCCGCAACGCCGCCACGCGCCCGGCATCCCGCGCGAGCCGCGTCTTACCCTGCCCGAACGCCGGCGCGCGCGCCATCACGATGAGCGTCCTAATCATAGCGTTTGGCGAGGTCGGCCGGATCGGCGCCCATGAAGTAGCGCGCCAGCAGCACGAGATTGCGTCGCGAGCGCTTGCCGAAGCCGTCCCGCCGATACTTCTCCGCGCTCGTCACCGCGCGGGCATTCAGCATCTGCAACCGTGCGCGGCCAATCCGTCGAACCATATCCACGTCTTCCATCAACGGCAGGTCGCGATAGCCGCCGAGTGAGTCGTAAAGCGCACGCGAGATCAGCAACCCCTGGTCGCCATACGGCAAGGCCAACGCACGATTTCGCACACCGACCCAGAACGTCACCACATTGGCGCCGAGCGAATTGTCATCGAACGCGAAGCGGAACGACGCCGCTCGCGTTCCGTTCTGTGGCTGCGCGATGAAGCGCGCCGTCTCGTCGGACCAGTTGTCCGCCAGCGCAGTGTCGGCATGCAGGAAGAGCAACCACGGCGACTTCGCAACCGCCGCGCCCGCAATGAGTTGCGCGCCGCGCCCGCGTGCGCCGGTGACGATACGCGCGCCCACGTCTTCGGCGATCGCAATCGTGTCGTCGGTCGATCCGCCATCGGACACGACTAGTTCGCGCACCACCCCGTCCGCCACCGCCGGCACGAGCGGCGAAAGCGACCGCGCAAGATGCGGCGCGGCGTTGAAGGTCGGCATGATGATCGAGATCACGGCTTGCCTTCGCCCGCCGATTGCGGCGTGTCAAACCTCACGCGCGCGGCGCTGCGGGAGGCTGTGTCGCAGCCTGTGGCCGTTGCGACGACGTCATGTCAGATTTCATCTGGCGCAAGAAGCGGTCGAGCAGATCGGTGCGCGCGACGACGCGGGCGATTTCGCGCAGCTGTGCGCCGCTCGCATCGACGCCGGCGGTCACGACTTCAAACGAGTCCGCGTCCGGCGTGCCTGCCATCATCGCCCCGTAGTCCTTGCGCAACGCCTGCACGCCCGCCGCGTTCTCCGCAAACACCAGCGCAATCGCGGTCCGCAGAATTTCGTTGCGCTCCGCCGGGCCGAGTGCGGCCGTGCGCTGCCGCTGCGCCAGCACCAGCTTCAGTTCCGCCGCCGCCCGCGGCCAGTCGCGATCGCGCCACGCGGCGTCCGCGCGGATGCGCTGCGCCTCGGGGCTGCGATCACGCTCGAGAATCTCCACCGCCTGTTCGGTGCGACCGAGATCCAGAAACGCGCGCGCTTCAAGGATGCGGCGCTCCGCGAGGAGGTCGCTCGGCATGTTGGGCTGGCGCGACAGTTCGATGGCGGCGAGCGCCTTCTCGGGTCTGCGGTCGCGCAGATAGATCATCGCGAGATCGGCGGCGATCTGCGCGCGGCCGACGCCTTCGAGACGCTCCTCGACCTGGTGCTGCAACAGCGTCGCCGCCTGCTCCAGAAGATCGAGCGCGACGAGACGGCCCGCGAGATTGCGCACCATGCGGTCGCCGTTCGGACCGACGGGCGTGATATCCTTGAAGTCATAGAAGAGGCCAAGCGCCTGCACCGGCTGCAGCTTGTCGACCTCGCCATCGAGGAACAGACGCTCGAAGATGTCGCTCATGTCCGCACGCAGCGTGCGGCCCAGCGCGTGGTCGGCGTGCTTTCCGGCCGCGCCGCGCAGCGCCATCAGCGCTTCGCGATAGCGACCGCGATCGGCGTAGATGCCGGCGAGCTGTTGCACCACTTCGAGTTCGAGAGAGTCACCGCGCCAGCGCAACCGCAGCGCTTCGAGCTGCTCGATGGTGGCTTCTTCCGTAGCTCCGAGCGTGCGTTCCACGCGCGCGGCCTCGAATGACGCGCGCACGGCGACGATTTCCTGCGGCGCGACCGCAAGTTCCTTCAGGGACGCCAGCGCCGCGCGCGAGTCGCCGCGCGCATTGGCGATCTTGGCCTGCACGATGCGCGTGTCGCCGGACACCTCCGGCGATGGGTTCGCCGCGAGCGCCCGGGACGCAGCGGCGGCGGCGGCGTCAAGGTCGCGCAACGACAGGAGCGATTCAGCCAGCGCCAGCTCGAATTTCGATCGCCATCCCGGAGGCTGGCCGCCAAGGGCGGTCTTGCCGCGTTCCAGTTCCTTGCGCGCGGTCGCCCAATCGCGCTGCAGCCAGGCAGCGTAGCCACGCCACAGCGCCGCCGCCGGATCTTCCGCGAGCGCGCTCGCATCGAGATCGATCTTTGCATCTCGCACACGGCCGAGCATCACGTTCGACGCCGCGCGCATCAGACGGAAGGCGGGATCGATGTCGAGCTGCGGCTGGTTGACGCTCGCGACCTTCAAAGAGCCGAGCGCCTCGGCGGAGAGCTCATGGGCGAAGAGGAAACGCGCAAGCGCCAGACGCGCCTCGACACGGGCGCCTTCTCCGCAGCCCTCCGCAGCCGCACGGCGCTCAAGAGCGTCCTTGCGGTCGAACACATCTGCGATGGGTGTCGCGGCTTCACGGGTGACGTCGAGGAACGATGTCGCATCAAGTGCAGAGACAGTCTCAAGTGCGGAGGGCGTATCGGCGCCGGCGCCGCGCGCCACAACGAGCGAGCGCCCCTCGAACGCAGCGCCTGCCTGATCGCCACGCAGTTCCACAGCCCCGCCCTGGGCCGAAGCGAGCACGGCGGCTTCCGGCGTTGCACGCCGCGCCTCCACGCCGCGCGGCGCGCCGCCAGTCAACGCCACGGTAAGCGTATCGCCGACAACCGGGTCGACGATCTTGCGGACAACGCCCTCGCGATCAAAGTCCACCACGAGCCGACCGCGCCCGCCTGCGCCGACATCGCGTCGCACTGGCGCCGCATCGAGACGATTGGCGCGCGGACCCAGCGTGAATACCCAGGCATTGCCCTGCAGGCGCGCACTCAGATTCATCGACGAAGGCGCCGCGATCCGGATGCCCGCAACCTTGTCGCCGCGCACCGGCGTGATCTCGGTTTGACGTGCGCCGCGGATGTCGAATTTCGCGGAGGTGTCGAAGAGCAGCCAGACGGCGTCGCCGCGCCGGAAAGCCGCCGCACGTGCGGGACCGGCCCACGACACGGTGAAGCGCGTTTCCTCCGTGCCCTCCTCCACGCCGATCGGCACGATGCCGCTGCGCGGCGCGGGATCGTCAGAGGCCTGCGGCGGTGGCGGTGGCGGAGGCAGTGGCGGCGCCGGACGCACGCCGCCTTCGGGCGGCGACAGATCGACGACGATGCGCGAGCCTTCGACGAACTGGCGGACCTTCACACCCTCTTCGAGGTTGAGTGCAATGGTGAGACGACCGCCGGGGCGCGATACGCGCTCGGCGCTGCGCACGAAGAGCGGCGGCGTTGCGCGCAGCTGCGCGAGATCGATTTCCGCGGGGCGCGAAAAGCGCAACTCGAGACGCGATCCCTGTCGCACCGGCGTGACTGATGCTGCGCCCCCAAAGTGAAAGGACAGCCGCGTGAGATCGGGACGTGCGCCGATGGACAGCGTGGCGTTCGTCACGGCGGGCGGGCGCTCGGCGCTCGACACAGCCTCCACGGTGATCGGCGTGGTCGTCGGCGTCAGCGTGACTAGGGTTTCCGCATCACCCTGCGTGAGTTGCGCCTGCAACGTGCGACGGAGCGAGATGCGCACCGACTTGCCATCGGTCTCACGGCGTGCGGCCGCGATGGTGCGCGGCGCCGCTTTCGGCAAACCGCTGACATCGACTTCGACGGGCGCATCGAAGCGTACCGTGAGCACGCCGCCTGCCACCTGCGCGGTTGCGCGCGGGATCGGCGTGTCGCCCTGCTTCTTCAGCGCGACGCGCGCGCCGTTTGCATCTTCCGTGACGCCGACTTCGACGCGCGCCGTCTCAGCGGCGGCCGCGACTGCGATCGCCGATACTCCGGCGATCAGGATCGCCGGCGCAGTGTAGCGGACTACCCACATCGCTTTCGCATCAGCCTGCCTTCGGACGCGCGGCCGTCGGCGCCGGAGCGCGTGCAGCGGCGGGCGTCGTGGTCGCCGGGCGTGTCGCGGAGGGAGCCGGACGCGTCAGTGACGCCACATCGCCGGTGCGAGACTGCGCGAGGAGAATGGTGAGACGGCGCGCGCGCGCGGGCTCCATCTTGCCCATGATTTCGGCGAGATTGGCTTGGCGCATACGGCTGGCGACCTGCACGAGAACGTCTTCCTCCAGCGCGTCG
>JAWXBS010000114.1:0-7186 GCA_034440275.1 Alphaproteobacteria bacterium | reverse complement strand
GCCCGCATGGCCTTCGGCGCCATTGCGGTGACCGTCATGGGCGGCGGCGCGGTCGCGGCCTTCAACTACTACGAGGACGGCAAGAGCCCGTCGAATGCTGCGGATGCCGAAACCGGCGCCGCCGTGCTGACCGCCGAACCCTCCGCGCCGATCGCGCCTCCCGTCGCTGTGGCGGAAGCGCCCGCGACGGCGGAAGAAGGCATCCAGGTTGCGGCCAACACCTACGCCGCGCCCGCTCCGGTGGTCGCCGCGTCGACGGTCGCGGCCGAAACGCCCGTCACCGTGCAGAGCCGCAATGGCTGGACGGCGTCGCTCCCGAGCACGCCGCCGTCGCGCACGCCGACCATGACCGCCACGCCCGTCTCCGGCGGCGCGGCCCGGCCGGCGCGCCCGCAAGCGCAACAGCCCGTCCGCCTGCCGCCGATCGCCTCCACGCCGCAGCCGACCGACATCGTCGCGATCGACCACGCCAACCTCGGCGAGGAAGAAAAGACGGCGCCGAATCCGCCGGCCCAGCCCGAACGCGTGTGGCAACGCCCCGGCGTTACCTACGGACCGGATAATTAGTCCGCAGACGACGGTCGAAGGCGTTCACATCAACCGAGCTCGTCGCATGCAGCGTCGTGCAGTGTTGCAGGCTGGAGCACTCGGCCTGATTGCGGCAGCATGGCCATCTTCAGATGCACTGGCCGCGCTCGCGACGACGCAACTCGACAAACTCGAAGAGGCGGCGTTCAAGGCGATCGGCGAGAAGGCGTGCGCTGGCGTGCAGATCGCCGTCGCGCAGGACGGCGCGATGCAGTTCTCGCGTGGCTTCGGTTTTGCGAACCTGGAAGAGAAGACGCCGGTCACGCGCCGCTCCGTCTTCCGCGTCGGCTCGCTCACCAAGCAGTTTACGGCCGCAGCGACGATCAAACTTGCGCGGCTTGGCCGCCTCGATCTGCGAGCGCCCATCTCGTCGCGCCTGCCCTTCTTCGCCGCGCATCCGGTCTTCACGGCGCTTGAGCTCATGACGCAGACTGCGGGGCTGCACAGCGACGATGGCGAACCCGCGCCCGGCGCGCCGACACAGACCGATCTCGCGCGCGCGATCGCGCAGCAGGACACTGTGTTCGATTTTCCGCCGGGAACCGCCTGGCTCTACAGCAACGCCAACTACATCGTGCTCGCCGCGCTGATCGAGGCCGTGACGGGCGCGCCGTTCGCGAGGGCGATCGAACAGCTCATCACGCGTCCGCTCAATTTGCGCGCGACCGCCATCGACAAAATGCACGCGCCGTCGCCGCGCGCCGCTGCGGGGTATTCCCTCACAGACGCCGGCGCGCTCGAAGCCGCGCAGCCCATGCAGGTTGAACAGGCTGGCGGCGCGGGCGCGTTGCGCTCGACGGCGGAAGAACTTTGCCGCTGGCACGACGCGCTGCTGAAGGGGCGCCTGCTCACGCCGCCCGATCTCGCGCTCATGCTCGCGCCCGGCCGCCTGCGCGATGGACGCCTGAGCGGCGCGAACCGCTTCTCCGCCGACGATGCGCATTATGGCGACGTGCAATACGCCTGCGGTCTGCTCGTCTCGCCGCCGGGCGAAAAGAGCCCGAGCATCGTGCACTACGGCTACATAGACGGCTTCGCTGCGGTGCTGCAGACTTGGCTCAACGAGCGCCTCACCTTCGCCGTCGCCTGCAATGGCGGCCCGGGGCCCGTACTGCCGTTTCGCGATATCCGCAGGGCGTTGGCGCCTGTCTGAGCAAGGACAAACAAAAACGGCGGGCTTTGAGGCCCGCCGTTTCCGATTTCAGCGGCATGCGCCGTCTCAGCCGTTGCCGGCCGACACCTTGCCCGACTTTTCGAGGTCTTCGCCGGTTTCCTGGTCGACGACCTTCATCGACAGCTTCGTCTTGCCGCGATCGTCGAAGCCGATGAGCTTCACCTTCACGATGTCGCCTTCCTTGACGACTTCGCCGGGCTTGTTCACGCGCTCGGCGCGCAGTTGCGAGACGTGGACGAGGCCGTCCTTGGCGCCGAAGAAGTTCACGAACGCACCGAACTCGGCGACCTTCACGACCTTGCCTTCGTAGATCGCGCCGACTTCCGGCTCACTGGTCAGCGACTTGATCCACTTCACGGCGGCGTCGATCGAGTCCTGGCTGGGCGATGCGACGCGGACGGTGCCGTCGTCGTTCACGTTCACCTTGGCGCCGGTCTTTTCCACGATCTCGCGGATCACCTTGCCGCCCGTGCCGATCACTTCCCGGATCTTGTCGACCGGAATCTGGATCTGCGTGACCTTCGGCGCATGCTCGTTCATCGCCGTGCGCGGCGCGGTCATGGCTTTCGCCATTTCGTCGAGGATGTGCATTCGGCCGTCGTAAGCGCGGCCGAGTGCGACCTTCATGATCTCCTGCGTGATGCCGGCGACCTTGATGTCCATCTGCAGCGAGGTGATGCCCTTCGTCGTGCCCGCGACCTTGAAGTCCATGTCGCCGAGATGATCTTCGTCGCCGAGAATGTCGGTGAGCACTTCGTAGCCGTAGTCTTCAAGCACCAGGCCCATCGCCACGCCCGCCACCGGACGCGTGATCGGCGCGCCGGCGTCCATCAGCGCGAGAGAGGCGCCGCAGACCGTGGCCATCGAGGACGAGCCGTTGGACTCGGTGATCTCGGAGACGATGCGGATCGTGTAGGGGAAATCCGCCTCGTTCGGCAGGACCGCCTGCATGGCGCGCCATGCGAGTTTGCCGTGGCCGATTTCGCGACGCTTCGTACCGCCCAGACGGCCGGTTTCACCGACGCTGTAGGGAGGGAAGTTGTAGTGCAGCATGAACTTGGCCTTGGTGGTGCCGTTCAGGCTGTCGACGTATTGCTCGTCTTCGGCGGTGCCGAGCGTGGTGACGACCAGCGCCTGCGTTTCACCGCGGGTGAATAGCGCCGAGCCGTGCGTGCGCGGCAGGGGCCCGACTTCGCAGACGATGGGGCGGACCTTGTCGACGGGACGACCGTCGATGCGGGCCTTTTCCTTGATGATGCGCGAGCGGACGATGTCGCTTTCCACGCCCTTGAACGCGTCCTTGAACACGTTGGCTTCCATGCCGTCGGGCTTCGTTTCCGAAGCGACGAGCGCGGCCTTGGCCTTGTCGCGGGCGGCGCCCACGGCTTTGTAGCGCTCGTCCTTCTTGGTGATCTTGTAGGCCGATGCGATGTCGCCCTCGACGATGGCGGCGATCGCCTTCTTCTGCGGCGAGAGATCGACTGCTTCGAATTCGAAGGGATCCTTGGCGGCTTGCTCAGCGAGCTTGATGATCGCATCGATCACCGGCTGGAAGCCCTTGTGGCCGAGCGCGAGCGCCTCAAGCATCTGCTCTTCGGTGAGCTCCTTCACTTCCGATTCCACCATCATGACCGCATCGGCGGTGCCGGCGATGACGAGATCGAGGTCGGAGCCGGCCATTTGCGGAATGGTCGGGTTGAGCACAGCCTTGCCGTCGATCCAGCCGACGCGGGCTGCGCCGATCGGGCCCATGAACGGCACGCCCGACAGCGTGAGTGCTGCGGATGCGGCGATCAGGGAGAGAATGTCAGTTTCGTTTTCGCCGTCCCACGAGAGCACGGTGACGATGACCTGCACTTCGTTCTTGAAGCCGTCGACGAACAGCGGACGTAGCGGGCGGTCGATGAGGCGCGAGATGAGCGTTTCACGCTCGGTCGGGCGGCCTTCGCGCTTGAAATAGCCGCCGGGAATGCGGCCCGAGGCGAAGGTCTTTTCTGATAGTCGACGGTGAGCGGGAAGAAGTCCTGGCCGGGCTTCGCCGAGCGCGCATAGACGGCGGTGGCGAGAACGGCGGCCTCGCCGAGCGTTGCGAATACAGCGCCATCGGCTTGGCGAGCGATGCGGCCGGTTTCCAGGGTCAGCGTCTTGCCGGCCCAGTCGATGGAAACGGTTTTGGTGTCAAACATGGTCTCTACTCCTGGCGAGCGAGCCCCATGCCCGGTCGCCGCGTGCGTCCCGTTTGTCCGGATGACCGACGGGGGTTCCTTCCCTCACAGATGAGAGAAGGTGGCCGCGCATGAGCGCGGGTCGGATGAGGGTCTGGTGCAGGAAATCTCTGAGGCCCAGCATCCCACCGGGCGTCCCACGGGCCCTCACCCTGACGTTGCTTGGAGCAACGTCTGTCCCTCTCCCGCAAGCGGGAGAGGGTTTCAGCCGTCCTACTTCCGCAGGCCGAGCTTTTCGATGATCGCCTGATACCGACCGGTATCGCGGTCCTTCAGGTAATCGAGCAACCGGCGACGCTGCGACACCATTTGCAGGAGTCCGCGGCGCGAGTGGTTGTCCTTCTTGTGCGTCTTGAAGTGCTCCGTGAGATTCACGATGCGCTCCGTGAGGATGGCGCACTGCACTTCCGGGCTGCCCGTGTCGTCTTTGCCGCGGGCGTGTTCCTTGATGAGCGCGGTCTTGCGCTCGAGGGTAATCGACATCGGATCTACTCCTGATCCAGGTGAAAGACGCGAGTGGGAGAGAATTTCCCCGCCCGCACGTCGCCCAGCGCCACCGCCGATCCGCCGAAAACCGCAAACGCCGCACGGCTGGCGTCTACGCCAGCGATTGTGCGGGGTCTAAAGCGTGCTTTCAGGTCCTCGATCACATGCGGAAGGAGAACGATCGGCCGGCCTTGCCGGAGCTTGAAGGCATCTTCGCCATTGACGGCCACCGCCGGGATGTCGGCCAGCGCGGTCTCAACGGGTCTGAGGGCCTCGAACGCGGCGGCCTTATGCACCAACTCTTTCAGTTCGTCGAGCCCGACGGCGATTGACTCGGTGAAACCGCCCACGGCAGTCCGCCGCAGCCGGGAGACATGCCCCTCCGCCCCGAGTTTCTGGGCCAGATCGCGCACCAGAGCCCGGATGTAGAAGCCCTTCCCGCACCGGACGACGATGGTGGAGTGGTCGGCGTCGGGCGTGTCTTCGAGCGCGGCCTCATGGAGCACGACCTGGCGGGCCTTGAGCTCCACGGTCTGCCCGTCGCGCGCCAGATCATAGGCGCGCTCGCCATCGACCTTCACGGCGCTGAACTGCGGCGGCACCTGCTCGATCTCGCCGAGAAATCCCTTCAGCGCCTCGGCCACCGCTTCCGGCGTCGGCCGCACATCGGTCTCCGCGACGATCTTGCCTTCGCGGTCCTGACTGTCGGTCGAGATGCCCCACCGGATGGTGAAGCTGTAGCTCTTCTCGGCCTCCATCAGCCACGGCACGGTCTTCGTGGCCTCGCCGAGCGCGATGGGCAGGATGCCCGACGCAAGCGGATCGAGCGTGCCCGCGTGGCCTGCCTTGTTGGCGTTGAACAGACGCCGCACGACGCTGACCGCATCGGTGGATGTGAAATCCTCCGGCTTGTCGAGCACGAGCCAGCCGTGAACATCGAGACCTTTCTTGCGGCGTCCCATCAGTTTGTCTCGTCGTCCTTGTCTTCGTTCGTGTTGCCCAGATCGCGCGCCACTTCCGGCGCCTTCAGCAGGCGGTCGATATAGGTGGCGTTGTCGTAGGACACGTCGGGAATGAAATGCAGTTGCGGCGTGTGCTTGAGCTCTGCGGCCTTGCCCAGCCGGACGCGCAGGAAACCTTGCGCGCGCCCGAGCGCCGTCGCCACTTTCTGCGGATCACCCGCGCCGAGCGGCGAGACGAATGCGGTCATGTGCTTGAGATCGGGCGAAGCGCGCACTTCGCCGATGGTGATCGAGACGCCGACGAGATCGGGATCGCGCAGATCCTCACGAGCGAGAATTTCGACGAGCGCATGACGCACGAGTTCTGCGGCGCGCAGCTGACGTTGCGACGGGCCGGCATAGCGCGGATTGTTCTGCTTCTTGCTCATGCCGCTACCGTCTTGCCCTTCGACCACGCCTCGTTTGACCGACGCCGCAGGAAGCGCAGCTCGTCGGCGAAAGCGTTCATGGCCGTGAGGTCAGAGAACGCGCGCAGTGGAATGGCGACGGCGTTGGCCTTGTCGATGAAGAGCAGCACCATGTCGGGCGTGACTTCGATGGCGAAGATGCCCGGCCATTTCACACGCAGGGACGACACATCGGATTCGACAAGGACGCCGTCCTGATCGGCAGACACGTGAAATGCGCGCAGGAACGCGCCGTCCTGGCGCAGCAGGCTTTTCAGCTGCCGACGGCGCGCGCGGCTCGTGGCGGCGAATGTCAGCAACAGCGCCGCGACCACGCCGACGGCAATTGCCAGCGGCGTCTGCGCGCCAAGCGCAAACATCCCGGCATAGCCGCCGATCATGCCGACAGCGGCGGCAGCAAACGGCTCGAGCCGCGCCCACCAGCCAGTGGCCTTGGCGCCGCGTTTGTAGAGCGCCGCCGAGAGCGTGAGAAAATCAGCCTTGTCGAGTTGCGCGGCGATGACGCGCGTCTTGATCTTTTCCATCGTTGCCCCGCGCCGGAGTCGGACCGGCTACGGCTCCTTCTTTGTTCTGGTTTCTTCAGTTCACGGCGTAGCCGTAGGCGCCGCACAATTGCGGATCACGCTCGGCCTGCGGGCCGGGCGCGACGTCGCCGCGATAGGCCGCGAAAGCAAACGTCCAGTCCCCGTTGCGATTCACGAACTCACTGAGCGCGACGTACTTTGCCGGGGCGCGTTGGCAGACGCCGCCCTGCGACGCCGTGGCGTAGATGCGTTCGTCGGCCACGCGATAGACATAGATGCCCGCGTTCGGATCGGCGCCGAGCGTGGCCGCAAACGTTGCGCCGCCAGAGCCCGTGCGATCCGCGCCCACGTGCTCGGCGATGCGTTCGAGGCGCAACGTCAGTCCGTTGGCGAACGCCATGACGAGCGGCCCGCCGCGACCGGACTCCAGGCTCGTCGTCAGGTTGCCGGTTACCGTTTTCGAGAGATCGGAATTTGTCGCCCAGCGATTGCGCGACAGCCCGGGTTCAGCTGTGGCGACCGTATCGACCGCCGTATCCGGAGTGGTCACCGGCGCGGAGCGGCTCGTGCGTTGCGTCGTCGCCGGGGCATCGCCCACGCCGACACGGTCACAACCCGCCGCCGCCAGCGCCACCAGGAGCACGGCGCACGCCTTGCGCAGACTCATCGACTTCCCTCGCTCTTTCCGGCGCCCCGTTCCCGCTCCCGCGTGTAGCGGAGAACCCGGCATACCGTCGACCCCGTCTCGCCCGGCCGGGCG
>JAWXBS010000113.1:0-14037 GCA_034440275.1 Alphaproteobacteria bacterium | reverse complement strand
GATGCGCCCCCGCGTGAGCCCGAGGGCGAGCCCCGCCATCACCCCCTGCGCGCCGGGCTGGGTGGACCCGAGCACGACGAGCACGAACAGGAAGGTCGCCACGACCTCGAAGACGAAGGCCGCCGTCTGGCCGTAAGCTCCGAGATAGCCCTCGCCCCAGCCGTTCTGGCCCAATCCATCGAGCGGCAAGCTGAATTCCGTCCGCCCCGACGCGATCGCCAGCAGCACGCCCGCGCCCGCAACGGCGCCTAGGAACTGTGCAAGCCAGAACTGCGCCATCTCACCGGCGCTCATGCGGCCCGCCACGAAGGCGCCGAACGAAATCGCCGGATTGATGTGGCACCCCGAGACGGGCCCGATGCCGTAGGCCATGGCCACCACCGCCAACCCGAACGCGAACGCGATGCCGAGCTGGCCCACCTCCTCGCCCGCCAGCACCGCTGCGCCGCAGCCCAGCAGCACCAGCGTCGCCGTGCCGATGAACTCGGCGGCGAGCTTCTTGATGGTCGCGTGCATGGTCATCTCCCTGATTCCGCTGGCGGGAAACTAACATGTTCCATCGCGCAGGAAGCCAGCCGCGCGCGCGCCGCCCTTTCGTTCCCGGGCGCGGGGGCCTATATTCGCGTTGTCCGGCTTCGGTCGGACTATGGCGATAAACGCGCGTAGATAGGCGGATCGGACCCGGGTGCAATTCCCGGCGGCTCCACCAGCATTTCAACCGTCGTTGGCGGGTTGTCTGGGGCCGAACTAGGATCGACGGACGTTGAAGGACGAGGCCTTTGCTCGGGTGGTCCCGTTACAGGCCAAACAGCAATAGTTGCCAACGACAACACTGCTGAGGGTTATGCTCTGGCCGCGTAAGCGGTTCGAGGAAAACCCACTTTAAGTCCTGACGAGTAGCATCGTCAGGCGGGGCCGCCCGGCGCCTGGCAACAGAAGCCGGGCACTTTGCTCCCGCTACTTCCCGTAGAACGCGGCAATCGTCTTTGCAGGCGCGGCGCGCCGCCAGATGAGTTCGATGAATACCTTGAGTTCGCGCTTGCTCATCTTGTTCACGCGCAGGAGGAGCGCCGGGTATCCGTTGTAGTGATCGGTGGTGAAGTAGAGATCGGGCGCTTGCTCGAGCAGCAGCTCCTTCTCATCGAGATTGTCGACGCCGACGACGAGCACGTCGTCCATCCGCTCCTTCGCCCGCATCATGAACTTCTTGCCGACGCGCCAGGCGCGCGTGCCGTAGGACTTCCCTTCCTCCACGCCGGGAAACGTCAGCGCGATTTCGGCGACGTCCTCGATGGTGAGCTTCTTCGCCATCAGCGCATTTTCACCGTCATCGGCATGCCGCCTTCCGGCCGCATGGTGATCCGCACGAGCGGGCGGATGCGGTGATCGGGGTCCGGCGTCACATGTGCGCCGCGCACCAGCGTCGCGAGGATCGCCGTCGCCTCCATCAGCGCGAACTGCATGCCGATGCAGATGCGGGGGCCCGCGCCGAACGGCATGTAGGCGAAGCGCCGCTTCTCCAGCCCCTTCTCCGGCGCGAAGCGGTCGGGATCGAAGGCGTCGGGGTTGTCCCACAGCAGTCGGTGACGGTGCAGGGCGTAGATCGGGATGAGGATGAGCGTGCCGCGCTCCACGCGCCGGTCCCCCAGCGTCGTCGCCTCGCGGCACACCCGCGGCAGCAGCGCCACCGGCGGATAAAGGCGCATGGCTTCCAGAACCACCTGCCGCGTGAAGGTGAGCTTGTTCACGTGGTCGGCGTCGATGGACGCATCGCCCGCCACCCGCGCCACCTCCTCCACGATGCGCTTCTCGGTCGGCGGATGGCGCCCGATCAGGTAAAGCGCCCACGTCAGCGCCAGCGCGGTCGTCTCGTGGCCGGCGCCGATGAAGGTGATGAGATTGTCGCGCACGTCGGTGTCGCCCATGGCGCGACCCGTTTCGGGATCCACTGCCGAAAGCAGCATGTCGAGCAGATCGCCCCGCGCCTGACCCGAAACGCGCCGCCGCTGGATTACTTCCGAGACGATGCGCTGCAGATAACGCGTGGCGCGCACGCCGCGCGGCTGGAACATCGTGCGCAGCCACGCCGGCGCGCCCGCCAGATCGCTGAGGTTCGGCTTGCCGATGGTGTGCAGATAGATGCTGATCTCGCGGCTCGCCTCGGCGATGTCGAACCCTTCCCCGCCCGACAGCATGGTGTCGAGAATGACGTCGAACGTCGTGTGAACCATGTCCTCCGCGACATCGATGCGTTCGCCGTCGTGCGCGCGCCACCGCGTCAGCGCCGCCTCCGCCGCACGTGACATCAGCGGGACCATCGCAGCGATGCGGTCATGCCGGAACGCGGGCGCAGCGGCCTGTCGCTGCCACTTCCAGTGCGCGCCCTCGGCGGTCAGCATGGCTTCGCCAAGCGCGGGAGCGAGCATGCGCCGGAAGATTGCGCCCTTGTCGAACTTCGGCTGGTCGTCGAGCATGACCTGGCGGATCGCGTCGGGATCGCAGACGTACAGGATGCGCCACACCGGATCGCGCGGGCTCCACGTCTTCTCTTCATAGATCTGGCGGGGCCAAGCCTCGATGGGATTGTCGAGGAAGGTGCGGATCGCACGCCAATAGGGAAGCTGGCGCGGCGGCGTTGCAACGGTAGGGGGAATGAAGTCGTGGGCGGCAGTCATGATGGTCGGCGCCTCGTTGTTTGCACATCATAACGCGCACGTCGCACAAAGGGATATCCGTCGCCTGCGCGCATATGCATTTCGCGCGACGCTGGCGAAATCGCGGCGTATTCGCGTGAGGTGGAAGAGCGGTTGACTGCACAGCAGCGCGCGGTAAGGGTGCGGCCTCAAGGACGACTTTGGCGCAAGGCCAAGGAGGGGCGGCGTGGCCGAAGATCTTATCGGATATGACACACTGACCCAGGAGGCGATGCGCGGCGTCGTGCGCGCGGCCTTGTCTCGCGCCATCGGTGCGCGCGGCCTGCCGGGTCGGCATCACTTCTACATCACGTTCAAGTCGCAGGCGCCGGGCGTCGTGCTGCCGGATCACCTGAAGCAGCGTTACCCCGATGAAATGACGATCGTCCTCGAACACCAGTTCTGGGACCTCGAAGTGTTTCCGGACCGGTTCCGCGTCATCCTGAAGTTCGGCGGACAGCCCTACCCGATCGTGGCGCCCTTCGCGGCGCTGACCCGTTTCTACGACCCCTCGGTGCGCTTCGGCCTGCAGTTCGATTCACTGAACGGCGGACGGATCACCGAAGAAGAAGCGGCCGCCATCCAGACGCCTGCAGCCGCCGCAGATGAGGCGCCGCCTGAAACCGGCACCGCCGCCGTCGTCAGTCTCGACGCCTTCCGCAAGAAGTGAGCGACGCCGGCGACACGACGCCGAAGCGTACGGACGCGGAGCTTCTCGCCCGTTTCCAGAACACGGCCAACCAGCCCAAGGGCTCGGTGACGCTCGGCTTCCGCATGATCGCGGTCGATCAAGGAAAAATGCAGATCGAGGCGGAGTTCGACGCCCGCGACGACTTTCGCAACCCGATGGGCCAGATTCAGGGCGGCTATCTCTGCGCCATGCTCGATGACGTGATGAGCGTGGCGTGCATGGTCGCCTCCGGCATGACGCACGTGGCGCCGACGCTCGAGATGAAAACAAGTTTCCTGCGCCCCGCACTCGCGAACGGGTCAAAGCTCCGCGCAGTCGGCCGTGTGGTGAAATGGGGCCGCACCATCGCCTTCACCGAGGGCGAAATCCGCGACGCGGAGGGCAAGCTGCTGGCCAAGGCGACTGGCACCGCGATGCCGACGCCGTTCGCGAACTTCAAGAAGAAGTAGGCCCGTCCCGCGCACGCACCACGAGATGGATGCGGTCGCGCTCGCCCGGCGCACGCTCCGCGAGCAGGCGCGCAATCTGCACGTCGTCGAAGAACACGAAACCCTTGATCGCGTCGAGCAGCGCCTTGGCGAGATTGTCGAGATCGAGCGCCGGCGCTTCGCCGAGATGCTCCATGCGGATGTCGACCTCGAAGTCGCCCCAGCGCGGGCGCACGCGAAATTCCTTGCGGAAGAACTCGTACACCAGCGGCTTGTAGTAGCGCGCCTGCGTGGTGAGGCCGTCGACCGAGATCTCGAGCGCGCCGGACTCCGCCCAACGCGCACGGACCTTGCCGCGACCTTCCCACGCCGGCTCCGCCATGGCCTAGGACGTCGCGCCCACGGTGCTCGGAAACAGCGTAAAGAAATCCGTATCGTAAGCGGCGGCGGGATCCTTGCGGACGAATTCGTCGAGGCGCTGCGCGTCCTCGCCGACGAGAATGCGCCACGTCCCGGCCTTGACGCCGTCGAGGATCACCTTCGAGGCCGCCGCCGCCGTCATCGGCGCGTTGTCGCGGAAGCCGTCGGCCATCATCTTTCCGAAACCCGCGATCTGCGCGTCCGTGAGCTGAGAGTCGTCCTGGCCCATCGCCTTCACGCGCAGGCGCATGCCCTTGATGTCCTCGGCGCTGTAGTCGTCGCTCTCGGTGCCGGAGATGACCTTGCGCGAATTGGCGACGATCTCCGTGCCGATGTGTCCCGGCATCACCACCGAGCATTTTACGTGCGGCGCATTGACCTTGAGGTCCGTCATCAAGGCTTCGGTGAAGCCCTTCACGGCAAACTTCGCGGCGCTGTAGGCCGTGTGCGGCGTGTTCGGGCCGATGGATGCGTAAAAGCCGTTGACGCTCGAGGTGTTGATGATGTGCGCCTCGCTGGCCTTGACCAGCATGGGCAGGAAGGTGCGCACGCCGAGATAGACCCCGCCCCAGCAGATGTTGAACGTCCGCTCCCAGTTCTCGCGACTGTCGGTGAAGAGCGACCCGCCGCCGCCAACGCCGGCATTGTTGAACAGCAGATGGATCTTGTCGGTATCCATGTCCCTCGCAACCTCGTCGCGGAAGGCCTTGAGCTGACCTTCGATCGACACGTCCGCGAGGTGCGCCGTCACTTTCGTGCCCTGCGGCGGACCGTCGGCCTCGCAGAGACGCTGGGTCTCGGCCATATTCTTCGCCGACACGTCGCACATGGCGACATTGCAGCCCTCGGCCGCCAGCTGGCGCACCAGTTCGCGACCCATACCCGTGCCACCGCCGGTGACGACCGCGATCTTGCCCGCAAAATCCTTCATGCGTTTCCCCTTCTGATCCCTTTGGGCGCCGTTCCGGCTTTGCCCCGAAAGAGCCCTGTCGGACGCGCCGGCGCAAGCCCCCGTTGCAAGCCCCTGTCGTTGGGGACGCCTGCCGTAGGGCGAGCCGGATCGACGGTCGCGACCGGCTTTGCTAAGTCTCGGGCGGCCTTAGGGGTTGGGCGCGGGAGATCGGGATGAAGCGATGGGCGCTCGGCCTCATCGGCATGACGTTGGCGCTGTGCACAGCGTCCGCCGTCGCACAGACGCCCGCCACGACCGCGCCCGCAGCGGTCGCCGCTTCCGCGCCGCCGATTGTTGAAGACGCGTCGCTCGAGCCCTTCATCGACGGCGTGGTGCAGACCACCATGCACACCGAACGCATCGCGGGCGTAAGCGTCGTCGTCGTCCGCGACGGGCGCGTGGTCCTGCTCAAGGGTTACGGCGTCGCCGACGAAGCCGGTCGCCGTATTGATCCGGAACGCACGCTCTTCCGCATCGCATCGATCTCGAAGACGTTCACGTGGATCGCGATGATGCAGCTCGTCGAGCAGGGCAAGGTCGATCTGAACAAGCCCGCCAACGACTACCTGCCGGCGCAGCTGCGCATTCCCGATGACGGCCAGACATCGCCGGTGCTCGTGCGGCACCTGATGACGCATTCAGCCGGGTTCGAGGATCTCGTCGCCGGCCACCTCTTCATCCCCGACCCCGCGCTCGCCGCGCCGCTGGTCAATGCGCTCGAGCATCATCGTCCGCGTCGCGTGCGCCCGCCGGGTTCAGCAAGCGTCTATTCCAACTATGCCACCGCGCTCGCGGGTGCGATCGTCCAGCATGTCACCGGGCAGACGTTCGAGGATCATGTCGAGACGACCATCCTCACGCCACTGGGCCTGCAGAGCACCACGTTCCGCGAGCCCTATCCCATGGCGCTGGTGCAGGGACGCGGCCTGCCCTCGCCGATGTCGCCCGCGCTCGCCGCCGATCTCTCCGAGGGTTTCCGCTGGTCCGGCGGCGCGTTCGCGAAACAGCCGTTCGAATTCGTCGTGCAGTTCGCGCCCGCCGGATCGGTCTCCACCACTGCCGCCGACATGGGCCGCTATCTGCAGGCGCTGATGGCTGGCGGCAACGGCGTGCTGAAGCCTGAATCCGTGGCGCTTTTCGCGCGAGAAAAGCCGCTGCTCGCCAACGCGCCGGGCGTCAACGGCGTTGCGTGGGGCATGCTGCAGAGCCATTCGCCAGGCGGCTGGCGGGCGTGGGGCCACGGCGGCGACACGCTGCGCTTCCACTCCGAACTCGCGATTTATCCCGAGCTGAAACTCGGCGTGTTCGTCACCACCAACACCACGAGCGGCGGCGCGCTCCGCGATTTCCTGCCCGGAGCCATCGCCGACCGCGTTGGCGGCGCCAATCCTGCGGTTACGCCCGCGCCGGCGCCCGATCCTGAACAACGCGCCGCGCTTCGACGCTTCGCGGGCGCCTACATGGTCGACCGGCGGTCCTATTCCAACGCCGAGCGCGCCTTCTGCCTCGTCAACTGCGCGATCAACGTGCAGGTCGCAGCGAACGGACAACTCATTCTCTCCGGCGGCGGCGGCGCATCGCGACTGGCGCCGCTCGATGCGGCGGATCGCGGCGGCGGCGTCATCGTGCACCGCTTCCGCAACCTTGATTCCGGAGAAACCGCCGCCTTCGTCGAACGCGACGGCAAGATCGTCCGGTATATCAGCGCCGGCGGCGTCAACCGCGCGACGCGCATCAGCTTGTTCGCCGGCGCCGACGGCTTCTTCGCCATCGCGCTTCTGGGCCTCCTCGCGGCGCTCGCGGCAGTGATCTCGGGTGTCTCCCGCCTTCTCGCGCCGACGCAGCCGAGCGCGCGGGCGCGTCTGGTGGGCGTGTTCCTGCCACTCACCGGCGCGGCCTGGCTCGCGGCGCTCATCGGCTACGGCATCTACTTCCAGCGCGCCTCCGTCGACGAGTGGGTGGTGATGGCGGACTGGCCCGGCGAGTTCGCGTTCGGCGCATGGGCGGGCGCTGTGGCGGCGGCGCTGACGGTGCTGTGCGTGCTAGCCGTCGCCGTCGCTTGGATGGGCGCCAATTGGTCGGTGTGGAGGCGGACGCGGATCGTCACCACGCTCGCCGCATTCGTGGCGCTCGCCGTGATGCTCAACGCCTGGAACATGCTCGGCCCGCGCTTCTGAGCCGCATTTGGGCGGGGGGTGCGCGCATGCTAGAGCGCGCTCTTCAAATCCGCCCCGCCGACCCCAAGGTATAGTCATGACCAAGCGCACCGAAACCGATACCTTCGGCCCCATCGACGTCGAGGCCGACAAGTATTGGGGCGCGCAGGCGCAGCGCTCGCTCGGCAACTTCAAGATCGGCGAAGAGAAGATGCCCAAGCCGCTCGTGCGCGCGCTCGGCATTGTCAAGCGCGCCGCCGCCGAAGCGAACATGGAGCTCGGCCGTCTCGACACCGGCCTCGGCGACGCCATCGTCGCCGCCGCACAGGAAGTGATCGACGGCAAGCTCGACGGCCACTTCCCGCTCAGCGTCTGGCAGACGGGCTCCGGCACGCAGACCAACATGAACGCCAACGAGGTGATCTCGAATCGCGCGATCGAGATGCTGGGCGGCGTGATGGGCTCGAAGAAGCCTGTCCACCCGAACGATCACGTCAACATGAGCCAGTCGTCCAACGACGTGTATCCGACGGCCATGCACATCGCGGCGGCGGAGTATCTGGTGCGCGAGACGCTGCCGGCGCTCACGAAGCTTTCTGCAGGCCTCGCGGCCAAGCAGGAAGCGTTCAAGCACATCATCAAGATCGGTCGCACGCACACGCAGGACGCGACGCCGCTGACGCTCGGCCAGGAATTTTCCGGCTACGCGCATGCGGTCGAGAACGGGATTCGCCGCATCGAGGAATCGATGGTCGACCTGTTCGAGCTCGCGCAGGGCGGCACTGCAGTGGGGACCGGTCTGAACGCGCCGGTCGGCTTCGCGGAGCTGTTTGCGACGAAGGTCGCAAAGATCACGGGGCTCCCGTTTCTCACTGCGCCGAACAAGTTCGAGGCGCTCGCGTCGCATGGCGCGCTGGCCTATGCGCACGGCGCGCTGAACGCGGTGGCGATGGATCTGTTCAAGATCGCCAACGACATCCGCTTCCTGGGCTCCGGTCCGCGCTCGGGTCTCGGCGAACTGTCGCTGCCGGAAAACGAGCCGGGCTCGTCGATCATGCCGGGCAAGGTGAACCCGACGCAGTCCGAAGCGCTGACGATGGCGTGCGCGCAGGTGCTGGGCAACCAGGCGACGATCGGCTTCGCCGCGAGCCAGGGCCATTTCGAACTGAACGTGTTCAAGCCCGTGGTGATCTACAATTTCATCCAGTCGGCGCGTCTCATCGGCGATGCGGCGGTGAGCTTCAACGACAACTGCGTCGCCGGCATCGAAGCGCGCGAGGACAACATCAAGGCGGCGATGGAAAAGAGCCTCATGCTCGTCACCGCGCTCGCGCCGAAGATCGGCTACGACAACGCGGCGAAGATCGCCAAGACCGCGCACAAGAACGGCACGACCTTGCGCGAGGAAGCCGTCGGCGGCGGCTATGTGACGGAAGCGGAGTTCGACGCCGTGGTGCGCCCGGAGCAGATGATCGCGCCGGGGTGAAGGTTCACGACACTGGCGCGAACCGCGACGCATCGCAGCTATGCTGCATCCGCATCTTCGCGGCGTTCAGCTCGATCTGTTTGCTTTCGGATAGGGGTTCAAGATTCCACGGCATGGGCGTCTCCACTGTTGGAAACCCTTCGGCCCGCAACTTCTCATAGGCGTCGGGCGTCAGTTTGAACCGCTCGGCCAATTGCAAGGAGGCAGCGCCGAACCTGAAATTTGCGGGCCATTCAGCCCCGACAGTGCATGCTAGTGATCTGTCCGGCTTCGCCTTGCAGCAAAGAACAGCGTAGCCGGGCTGCATTCGCTCAATTGCCTTTCGCGGGAAAACACGCGGATAGTCGCCGCCTACCGGTACGGCTTCGAACATCCCGCGCCACGCTTGGACAACGCTCGGAGGCGTTTGCGCCAACACGCTGCTAGCTCCGCAAGCAAGCACAAGCGCCAACAACGCTATCGATTTTGTTTTCAGCGCGCAAAAAACCTCTTCTCCTCCTCGATCCATCCCGCAAAACTCGGACGCGCGTGCATCTTCTCGATGAAGGCGGCGAGCTTCGGGTGCGTGTCCGCCTTCGGCAGCAGGCCCACATGCATCATGTTCACGAAGGGGCTGGCGATGGAAATGTCGGCGAGCGTCAGGCGGTCCTCCACGAACCATCCTGACTCCGGAAGAATGCGCTCGATATAGTCGAGGATCGGCGGCACTTCCTTCGTCTCCGCCGCGAGCGCGACCGCTTCATCGCCCGGCACCTTCAGCACTTTCGGCGCGACCACGCGGTTGAAGAAGATTTTTCCCATCGCGCCGACCATGATCGTGTCGGCGAATTCATCGTACCAGACGGTGCGCGCGCGGGCCTTCGGCTCCGTCGGGATGAGCTTGGGTTCGGGGTGCAGCGCTTCGAGATAGGTGATGATCGCCGTGGAATCCGAGATCGCGAAATCGCCGTCGCGGAAGCCGGGCATCTTGCCGAAGGGGCTTGCTTCCTTGAACGCGGGGTCCTGCGATCCGAGGCCGGTGTTCTTCAGTTCGAGAGCAAGGCCCTTCTCCGCGCCATAGGCCAGAACCTTGCGGACGAACGGCGATGCCGAGGCGCCATAGACGATCATGCGGAACTCCCTCTTGTCAGCAGCGTCGTCATCCATGCGCGCGGGCTGTTGCGCTAGGCATTGGCGCGGGCGACAATTCGGGTCAACGACATTCGGAGGAACCCCATGATCACCCTCTATCACGCGCCGCAGTCGCGCTCCTCGCGCATCGTCTGGCTCCTCGAGGAACTCGGCGCGCCGTATGAGATCAAGATCACCACCATTCCGCGCCAGGACGGCAGCGGCGGCCCGGACGCCGCCAATCCGCATCCCGACAAGAAGGTGCCCGCTATCGTCGACAATGGCGTCCTCGTCTCCGAGAGCATCGCCATCACGATCTATCTTTGCGATGCCCATCCGCAAGCCGGCATCGCGCCGAAGATCGGCGATCCACTGCGGGCCCCGTATCTGGAATGGCTCGCCTATTATGTCGGCGTGATGGAGCCTGTGATGATCGCAGGCTTCGCGGGCTTTTCGGACAATCCCGCCGTCACCAGAACATGGCGCACGGCGCGCGAAGTGCATGCGCGTGTCTCCGCCGCACTGGAAAAATCACCCTGGATTCTCGGCGACAAATTCACCGCCGTCGACGTCATCATCGGCAGCGTCGGCCAATGGATGCGTCCGGCGCTGCCGCCGGGCGATGTGGTCGACGACTACCTCAAGCGTCTCGCTGAACGCCCCGCAGCGCAGCGCGCGGCGGCGAAGGACAACGGATGAGCGACGCCACGCCACGCGGCCCCCTCGCGGGCATCCGCGTGCTCGATCTCTCGCGCGTGCTCGCGGGACCCTACTGCACCACGCAGCTCTACGAGCTCGGCGCCGAGGTGCTGAAGGTGGAGCAGCCGGGGCATGGGGATGACACGCGCGCGTTTCCGCCCTTCCTGAACGGCGAGAGCGTCTACTTCGCGAGCATCAATCGCGGCAAGCGCTCGATCGCGCTCGATCTGCGCGTGGAGAACGATCGAAAAGTGTTCGACGCGCTTCTCGCGAAGGCGGACGTGCTCGTCGAGAATTTTCGCCCCGGCGTGATGGAGAAACTCGGCTACGGCTGGGACGCGATCCACACGCGCCATCCCTCGCTGATCTATGCCGCGATCTCGGGTTTCGGACAAACCGGCCCGTACCGCGACCTACCCGCCTACGATCTCGTGGTGCAGGCGCTCGGCGGCATGATCTCCATCAACGGACCGGAGGGCGGCCCGCCGGTGCGCCTCGGCATTTCGCTCGCCGATCTCGGCGCGGGACTTTTCGCGGCGCTCGGCGTCGTGTCGGCGTTGTTCGAGCGCAAGACGAGCGGCGTCGGGCGCCTTGTCGATATCTCCATGCTCGATTGCCAGACGCTGCTGCTCGAAAGCGCGCTCGTGCGGCAGTTCGCGAGCGGAGAGGCGCAGAAGCCGACGGGTTCGCGCCATCCGGTGATCACGCCGTTCGATGTGTTCCAGACGCAGGATGCGCCCATCGCCATCGCCTGCGCGAACGATCATCTCTTCGCGGCGCTCGCGGCGGCGATCGGGCGACCCGAGCTTTCGGCTGACCAGCGCTTCGCCTCGGTCTTCGCGCGCTTCGGCTACCATGTGGAGCTGAAGGCGGAGCTTGAGAATGCGCTCGCCGCGCGGCCTGCCACGGCCTGGATCGCGCTGCTGCAGGCAGCGGGCGTGCCGTGCGCGCCGGTGCAGGACATGGCGGCGGTGGTGAAGGATCCCCAGCTCATCGCGCGCAACATGTTCGTCGAGGTCGACGATCCGGAGATGGGCAAGCTGAAGATGTCCGGCAACGCCGTGAAGATCTCCGGTTACCCCGATCCGACGACGCGCCCGCCGGCGCCCAATCTCGACGAAGCGCGCGCCGATGTGCTCGTCGAGATCGGTCAGGCGCCGGAAGCCCCGCGCGACCGCGTGCGCGATGGCCCGAAAAATCCGGTATGGTGACGCATGGCTGATATCGTGAACCTGCGGCAGGCCCGCAAGAGCAAGGCGCGCGACGACAAGGCGAAGGACGCCGACGCACAGCGCGCGGCGCATGGCCGTTCGAAATCCGAAAAGTCGCTGACGAAAGCAAGCGCGGAAAAAGCGACGCGCGATCTCGACGCGCACAAGGTCGAGAAGCCCGACGACGAAACGCGCTAGGGCTTCAGCTCTTCCGTGAGTACGTCGGCTTTCCAGAAGCCGCCTTTATGCGAAGCATCAGCGGCGGTCTCCACGCCATAGCCTTCGCGCCGCCCCGCGGAGAATTGCCCGCGATAAAAGACGCCATCGGATTTGCGCAGTTCGCCGAAGCCGTCAGGCGCGCCGTCGCGGACGTCGCCGCGATAGATCGAGCCGTCGGCGAACACGATGCGCGCGACGCCGGTGGCGGCATCGGCGCGGAAGTCGCCCACATAGCTCTGGCCTGTGCAGTCGGCGCGCTGGCAGTCGACGCCGGGACCGCTGCGCACGCCGCCGACGAAAAAGCCCGCGCCGAAGGGCACGCTCGCGCTGCGCACGACGCCCACGCCTTCCGCCGCGCCGTCGATCACTTCGCCGTGGAACACCGCGCCATTCGCCAGCGTCGCCTGCCCCATCGATTGCGTGGCGCGGGCGCGCACCACGACCGCTTCGGCTTCGACGACCACGCTGTCGGCATGCGCCATGGAGGCGATGGCCGAAGCGACGGCGGCCTGCACGTCGGCGGCGATGTCTTCGCGCACGGTGCGGGCGGAGTCCGAGGCGGTTTCGACGGGCGCGCGCCTGGGCAGCATGGGGCCGAGCGCAACGAAGGCGCTGCCCAGCACCGCCGCGCCCACGGCTCCGACCACCATGCCCATGGCGAGCCGTTCATCGGCGCGACCTTTGCGGCCGTTTGCGAGATCGTCCCCTGCCATGCCTTGCGCTGCTCTTCCGTTCATCGACGCGGGACGCTACCGCTTGTCGGCCCGTTGCTCCAGCGGGCTAGTGCAGTCGATGCCCGGACTTCTGAAACGTTCCCTCGTGCTTGCCGGCCACCGGACCTCGCTTGCGCTCGAGGCGGAGTTCTGGCGCGCGCTCGAAACCATGGCGACGCAACGGGAAATGTCCCTCGCCGCAATCGTCGCCGAGATCGATGTGGCGCGCGCCGCAGCGTCTCCCGATCGTCTGCTTGCGTCAGCGTGCCGCGTGGAGGCGCTGGCGTGGGCGCAGCGTCATGACGGACCGACGTAAGCGTCGTTGTTGAACCGCCCCGCGTTGAGCACCTGATCGTTCGCGCCGTAGTGAACGCCGAGCCCGTTGCGGAAATACTGTGACTGCGCGCCCTGTCCGACGGCGCGGTACTGGCCTTCGTAGCGCTCGCCGTTCGTGTAGCGCACTATGCCGATGCCATCCGTGCCCGAACCGTCCACGGCGCCGTCTTCCTGCGCTTCGATGGTGAACTTGTTCGGGATCATGCCGGCGCCGACGAATGTGGAGCGCGTTCCGCTCTGCGTGTAGCGGCCCGTCACCCAGCCGCCACCCTGCACGGTCGTCGTGCCGTTGAGGACCACCGCGCCGCCATTCGCCTGCGTGACCTGCATGAGGCCCGCGAACTGCGCGCCGTTGGCCATGGCGATGCCGACGGGCGCGGCCTGCCCCTGCTGCAGTTTCACAAGGTCGCCGGCGACGGCGCCCATCGGTCCCTGACTTGTGGTGAAACCATTTTCGCCGCGAATGGCCGCCGCCGCAGCCTGCTGACCTGCAGTCGCGTTGCGTTCGGCTTCCTGCGCGACGACTTTCGCGGCCGCCTGTGCGACGCGGGCCTTCTGCACGATATCGGCGACGGCCGGTGCGAGCGAACCCGGAACGGCGGGCGCCAGCGGTCCCGTTCCGCCGACGTACGGCGACGGCGCGGGAGCCACGTTGCCGCCGCCCTGATTGAGCATGGTCGCTAGACCGAGCACGGCGACGAGCGCGACGCCGCCGATCACCATCCAGTTGCGCTTGCCGCCTTGCGGCGCGATCGCGGGACCGGCGGCGGCGCGTTGTTGTGGCGGGGGCGTCCAGCTGCCTGGCGCCGGCGCGCGCAACGGCGGCGCGGTCGCAGGGCCCGTCGGCGCCGATCCGACCGCGCGCTGGATGCCTTCGAGCAGAAGCTTCCAGTGCGGATTGTCCGCTTCCCCGTTCCAACTCG
>JAWXBS010000112.1:0-8156 GCA_034440275.1 Alphaproteobacteria bacterium | reverse complement strand
GTCGGGCCGGGTGGTCCTCTTCGAGTTCACGATCGTCGGCGACTACATGCGCGCCGCCGCAATCGACACCGAGACCGGGATCGAAGTGGTCGTGATGGGCCCCGCCCAGGGCTCGCGCGAAGGCTTGGAGGCCATCGCCCTCCGGAAACTCGAACGCGCGCTCCAGTCGCCTGAGCCGCCCCCGCCGCCGCCCCGCAAGGGCACGCTGGCCTGACTGCCGCCTGACAGCCGGTAGCGGCGTTGGCGTGCGCCAGCCGCTACAGGTATGGTCCGGAAGGCGGGAATCATCCTGCCGCCGGAGCCCTCATGCGCTGTCCATTCTGCCAGAACGAAGACACCCAGGTGAAGGACAGCCGCCCGACCGAGGACGGCGCCTGCATCCGGCGTCGGCGGCAGTGCGGCGCGTGCGCGGGCCGGTTCACGACCTTCGAGCGCGTGCAGCTGCGCGAACTGACGATCGTGAAGCGCTCGGACCGCCGGGTGCCGTTCGATCGCGACAAGCTGAGCCGTTCGGTGATGATTGCGCTGCGCAAGCGGCCGATCGAGGCCGAGAAGATCGAGCAGATGATTTCCGGGATCGTGCGACAGCTCGAAAGTCTCGGCGAAACCGAGATCCCATCCGCCACGCTCGGCGAGATGGTCATGGAGGCGTTGGCTGCGCTCGATCAGGTCGCATATGTGCGCTACGCCTCAGTTTACAAGGACTTCCGCGCCGTCGGCGATTTCCGCGAATTCCTTGAGGAATTGCCGGTGGAGCACGCCAAGCCGGGGCGCATATGAATGCCCGCCCAAACAACCGTCCGCAGGTCACGCTGAAGATCGCCACCAGTCTCGACGGGCGCATTGCGACGGCGAGCGGGGAGAGCCGCTGGATCACCGGCGAAGCGGCGCGCGCCGCCGTGCACCGCCTGCGCGCGGGCCACGATGGTGTGATGATCGGCGCTGAGACAGCCGCCGTCGACGATCCCGAATTGACGGTGCGGCTGGACGAGACCCCGGTGAAGCCGCCGCTGCGCATCGTGCTCGATTCACGCCTCCGTGTGTCGCCGTCGAGCCGGCTGATGAAGACGCTCGCCATCGCGCCGCTGCTGATCATCGGCGCCCGCGATGCGGACCGTTCCCTGGCCGTTGCGCTGCAAAAGGCCGGCGCGCAGGTGGATTTCGTGCCGCGCGGTCTCGACGGGCTGGAGCTGGACGAGGTCTTCGCGCTCCTCAAGGAAACGCACGCGGTGGACCGTCTGCTCATCGAAGGCGGCGGACGGATTGCGGCGTCATGCCTTGCAGCGGGTTGCATCGATCGCATCGAGTGGTTTCGCGCGCCCATGCTTCTCGGAGCGGAAGGGCGGCCCGGCATCGGCCCGCTGGCGCTGAAGAAACTGACCGATGCGCCGCGCTTCGCCAGGGTTGCCATTCGCGAGGTCGGACCCGATCTGTGGGAAAGCTACGAACGGATTTCCTGAGCATGTTCACGGGCATCATCACCGCCGTCGGCGACGTCGTCGACGTCGAACGTCGCAACGGCCTCATGCGCCTCACGGTGGAAAGCCCCTACGATCCGGCCGGCGTCGCGATCGGCGCCTCCATCTGCCACGACGGCTGCTGCCTGACGGTGGTGGAGACCGCGAGCGTGAAGGGCGGGATGCGGCATGTCGTGGAGGTCGCGCCGGAAAGCCTCGACGTCACGACGATGGGGCATCTCGGCGTGGGATCGAAGGTCAACCTCGAGCGCGCGCTGCGCGCGGGCGACGAACTCGGCGGGCATATCGTCAGCGGTCACGTGGACGGCATAGGACGCGTCGCGGACGTCCGCGCGGATGGCGAAGGCTGGCGCATTTCCATTGACGCGCCGGAAGCGCTCGCGCCGCTGATCGCGCCGAAGGGCTCGATCACCATCGACGGGGTTTCCCTTACGGTGAATGAGGTTGAGGGCGCGCGCTTCGGCGTGCTGCTCATTCCCCACACTTGGGCGGTGACGACGCTTCATCGCCTGAAGCCTGACGATAGCGTCAATCTTGAAGCCGACATGCTCGCGCGGTACGTCTCGCGTATCCTGTCGGCGCGCGCGCACTGACCGTAAAGGCCGCGACCATGACCGCCCAACCTAGTCCGCTCGATGACCTGAAGCGCTACATCTCGCCCATCGAGGAGGTGATCGAGGAAGCGCGCAACGGGCGCATGTACATTCTCGTTGACGCCGAGGATCGCGAGAACGAGGGCGACCTCATCATCCCCGCGCAGTTCGCCACGCCCGACCAGGTGAATTTCATGGCGAAGTACGGGCGCGGGCTCATCTGCCTCGCGCTCACCGACGCCCGAACGCGCGAACTCGGTCTGGAGCCGATGACGCCGCGCAACCAGACGCGCCACTCTACCGCCTTCACGATTTCCATCGAGGCGAAGGAAGGCATCACCACCGGCATTTCCGCACACGACCGTGCGCATACGGTGGCGGTGGCGATCGACCCGACCAAGGACAGCAACGACATCGTCAGCCCTGGTCACGTGTTTCCGTTGTCGGCGCGCGACGGCGGCGTGCTCGTGCGTGCTGGCCACACGGAAGCGTCCGTGGACATTGCGCGCCTTGCCGGCCTCATTCCGGCGTCGGTGATCTGCGAGATCATGAACGACGACGGGACGATGGCGCGCCTGCCGGATCTCGTGGGTTTCGCGCAGCATCACAATCTCAAGATCGGCACGATCGCGGACCTCATCGGCTATCGCCGCGTGAACGACCATCTTGTCGAGCGCAAGATGGAGACGCCGTTCCAGACGCGCCACGGCGAGTTCAAGCTCGTCCTGTTCGCCAACATGCTGGACGGCCAGGAGCATGTGGCGCTGGTGCGCGGCGAGCCGAAGGCCGGACAGCCGACGCTCGTGCGTATGCACCGTGTGGATTTCGCCGCCGACATCGCCGGCGAGGCGGGCGGTCGCGCGGGTCTCATCGATCGCGCCATGGCGGAAATCGCGGCGGAACCCGAGGGCGGCGTGTTGGTGCTGCTGCGCAATCTCGATCCGATGAGCCTTTCTAAGCGCTTCGGTCTCGCGCAGCCCGATGCGGAGCCGGACGATCGCGCGTTGCGCGAATATGGCGTCGGCGCGCAGATCCTGCGTGAACTGGGCGTGCGGCAGATGGTGCTGCTCTCCAATGCCCGTCAGCGGATCGTCGGTCTTGAAGGCTACGGCCTGACGCTTGCGGGCTGGCGTCCCTTCAAGCAGAAGCCCTGACATGGAAACCCAGCATCGCTTCGCCGTGGAGCGCGCCGATGGCGCGCGCATCCTCATTGTCGCTGCGCGCTACTACAAGGCGGTTGTCGATGCGCTGGTGACCGGCGCCGTGCGCGCCGTAACTGAGGCGGGCGCCACAAGCGAGGTCATCGACATTCCCGGCGCATTCGAGGCGCCGGCGGCGATTGCGTTGGCCGCACGTTCGGGCGGCTATGACGGCTACATTGCGCTGGGCTGCGTCATTCGCGGCGAGACCAGCCACTATGATTACGTTTGCGGAGAATCCGCGCGTGGACTGATGGAGCTTTCCATCCGCCAGCACCTGCCGATCGGCTACGGCATCCTCACCGTCGAGAGCGAGGCGCAGGCGATTGCGCGCGCCGATCCTGCGACGCGGGACAAGGGCGGCGAGGCGGCGCGGGCGTGCCTTGCGGTGCTCGCGCTCTCCAAGAAATTTCCGTCGTGAGCGAAGGTCCGCGTCCCGGTCCTGAAGCCATTGCAGCGCGCCGCGCTGCGCGGCTCGCGGCGGTGCAGGCGCTTTATCAGATGGAAGTGTCGGGTGCCTCGGCCGCCGCCGTCACGGCCGATCTCATGGCCGGGCATCTGCCGGCGGACGAGGAAGGCGCCATCGACGCGGACGTGGATGTCGATCTTTTCCGGCAGATCGTCGAGGGCGCGGTGGCCAACCAATCGGCGATGGACACCATTCTTGCGGGCAAGCTCGCGACGGGCTGGAAACTCGAGCGGATCGACGCCGTGGCGCGGGCGATCCTGCGGGCGGGTCTCATCGAACTCTGGCGGCGCAAGGATGTGCCGACGCCGGTCGTGATCAGCGAATACATCGAGATCGCGAAGTCCTTCTTCGAAGGACCGGAGCCGAAGTTCATCAACGCCACGCTCGACGCGTGCGTCGCCTCCGTGCGCGACAGCGAGCCGGCATGAGCGACGGCGACGAGTTCGCCCTGATCGCCAAGCACTTCGCGCCGCTCGCGCGCGAGCCCGCCGCCCGCGGCCTTCTCGATGATGTCGCGTTCGTGGAACGGCATGGCCCCTTCATCGTCTCCACCGACACGATCGTCGAAGGCGTGCATTTCCTGCCTAACGATCCGATCGACACGATCGCGCAAAAAGCCCTGCGGGTGAACGTTTCCGACGTCGTGGCGAAGGGCTGTGCGCCGTCGCATTACCTCTTGTCCCTGCAGTGGCCAAATCATCGTCCGGCGTCGGAAATCGAACAGTTTGCGGCCGGCCTCGCCAGGGATCAGGCGACCTTCGGCTGCACAGTGATCGGCGGCGATACGACTTCGACGCCGGGACCGCTCGCGGTCAACGTCACGATGTTCGGGCGACCGCTGTCCGCCACACCGCCACAACGCAGCGGCGCGCACATTGGCGACGACGTGTGGGTGACGGGTTTCATCGGCGACGGCGTGCTGGGTCTGCGTGCGCTGACGGACGGATTGGCGCTCGATGCGGCGCATATCGTGTATCTCACCGGTTGTTACCGGACGCCGAGCCCGCGCATCGTGATGGCCGCAACCGTGGCGGCGTTTGCGTCGGCGTCCATGGACGTGTCCGATGGCCTGCTCGGCGACGCCGCGAAGATCGCTTTGGCGTCGGGCGTGCATCTCGTCGTCGATCCGGATTCCGTACCCGTGTCGGCGGCGGGAGGGGCATGGCTCGCAGCGCAACCGGATCGCAATTGCGCACGAGCGGCGCTCTTCAATGGCGGCGACGACTACGAAATCCTCTTCACCGCGCCATCGTCGCGTCAAGCGCGGCTCATCGAGGCGGCGGACGATGCGGGCGTGGCGCTGACGCGGATCGGCGCCGTCGTCGCGGGGCAGGGCGTCGAGGCCGGCGGTCTGCCCATCGGCGGCCACGTCCATCGGTTCGGGACGTAACACCTCCTCAACCACGTTGCGCCGATGATCGCCCGGTTCGATTCGGGAGTTCTCCATGTTGCGCGCTTTGGCGCTGGTTCTGGTCCTCGTGTTCGCCGCACCGGCTCCCGTCTGGGCGGCGGGAGCGGAGAAGAAGGAGGAGGCCGAGAGCGCCCGCGCCGTGGACGTTCTCAACCTCGTCGTGCCGGTGGTGCGGGAGGGGCGGCTGGTGAACTACGTGTTCGTCAACGCGCGCATCATGCTCTCGCCGGGGACCGACGTCTGGCGGGCCCGGGACAAGGGCCACTTCCTGCGCGACGCCCTGTTGAAGGCCGTCCACCGCCAGTCGATCGCCGATTCGACCCGCGACGACGCCATAAACGCCCCCGTCACCCAGACCCTCATCGCCGGCGTCGCGCGCGAGATCCTCGGGGCCAACGCCGTCCGATCCGTTGAAATCCTGAGCGTTTCCACCCTTCGGCAGGGAACTCGGGCGCGTTCATGACCCAGCCGGCAATGTCCTCGTTGCGCCCGCTGCCGCCCTTTGGCATACCCCCCGCCACTTGGCGGGACCGGGACCGGTTCGCGCACGCTGGCGCGTTGGCGTGACGATTCTGTCCCATTCCCGCCGTCCCGGATCACTTCGCAGGACCCGTTAGGATCATCCCGATGAATCAAGACCTCATTTTGGCGCTGCCCGTCATCGCGGGCCTGATCGCCGCCCTCTACGGGTGGTGGCAGGTCGGCAACATCAAGCGCCAGAGCCCCGGCAACGAACGCATGCAGGAGATCGCCGCAGCGATCCAGGAAGGCGCCAAGGCCTACCTGAACCGCCAGTACACGACCATCGCCTACGCTGGCGTCGTCATCACCATCCTGCTGGCCATCGTCTTCTGGCCGAACTGGCAGGTGGCGTTCGGGTTCGTGATCGGTTCGGTGCTCTCGGGCGCGGCCGGCTTCATCGGCATGAACGTCTCGGTGCAGGCCAACGTCCGCACAGCGGAAGCCTCGCGCCACAGCCTCGGCAAGGGCCTGACGCTCGCGTTCAACGCCGGCGCGGTGACCGGCATGCTGGTGGCGGGCTTCGCGCTGCTGGGCGTTGCGGTCTATTACGTCTTCCTGACGCGCTTCGCCGGCTACGGCCCGAGCGACCGCATCGTGGTCGACAGCCTCGTCGCACTCGGCTTCGGCGCTTCGCTCATCTCGATCTTCGCGCGTCTCGGCGGCGGCATCTTCACCAAGGGCGCCGACGTCGGCGGCGACCTCGTGGGCAAGGTCGAAGCGGGCATTCCCGAGGACGATCCGCGCAACCCGGCCACCATCGCCGACAACGTCGGCGACAACGTCGGCGACTGCGCGGGCATGGCGGCGGACCTCTTCGAGACCTACGCGGTGACCATGGTCGCCACGATGGTGCTGGGCTCCATCCTTTTCCGCGACGCGGCCGAACTCTGGGACCTCATGGCGCTGCCGCTGGTCATCGGCGCCGGCGCCATCGTCGCTTCGATCGCGGGCACGTTCTTCGTGCGCCTGAGCGGCCCCAATGACCGCAACATCATGGGCGCACTCTACAAGGGGCTCATCGCGGCGGGCGTCTTCGCCGTCGGCTCGCTGGCGCTGGCGATCTACTTGACCGTGGGCTGGGGCCCGATCGCGCAGGGCATGACGCTCTCGGGCATCCAGCCCGGCAACGACATCACCGGCCAGGAGCTCTTCGTCTGCGGCCTCGTCGGTCTCGTGGTGACGGGCCTCATCGTCTGGGTGACCGAGTACTACACCAGCACCGAGTACAATCCGGTGCGCTCGATCGCGAAGGCGTCGGAATCCGGCAGCGGCACCAACGTCATCCAGGGCCTTGCGGTCTCGATGGAAGCGACGGCGGCGCCGGCGCTCATCATCGTCGGCGGCATCATCGCGGCCTACACGCTGTCGGGCCTGTTCGGCATCGCGATCGCGGTCACGACCATGCTCTCGGTCGCGGGCATGATCGTCGCGCTCGACGCCTTCGGTCCGGTCACCGACAACGCCGGCGGCATCGCCGAAATGGCGGATCTGCCGAAGGAAGTGCGCGTCACGACCGATGCGCTCGACGCGGTGGGCAACACCACGAAGGCGGTCACCAAGGGCTATGCCATCGGTTCGGCCGGTCTCGGCGCGCTGGTGCTGTTTGCGGCGTACTTCGAGGATCTGAAGTACTATTCGAGCAACGCTGAATACGCGTTCTTCCAGGGCGTCACGCCGGACTTCGCGCTCAACAACCCTTTCATCATCGTCGGTCTGCTGATCGGCGGCCTGCTGCCGTATCTCTTCGGCGGCTGGTCGATGACGGCGGTGGGACGCGCGGCGGCGGCGGTCGTCGAGGAAGTGCGGCGCCAGTTCCGCGAAATCCCCGGCATCATGGAACGTACGGCCAAGCCCGACTACGGCCGCGCCGTCGACATCCTGACGCAGGCTGCGATCAAGGAAATGGTCGTGCCGTCGCTGCTGCCGGTGCTCTCGCCGATCGTGCTGTTCTTCGCGGTGTGGGCGCTCGCGGGCAAGGCTGACGCGCTTGCAGCCCTCGGCGCCATGCTCGTCGGCGTGATCATCACGGGACTGTTCGTGGCGGTCTCGATGACCTCGGGCGGCGGTGCGTGGGACAACGCCAAGAAGTACATCGAAGAGGGCAATCACGGCGGCAAGGGCTCGGACACCCACAAGGCCGCCATCACGGGCGACACCGTCGGCGATCCCTACAAGGACACCGCCGGCCCCGCCGTGAATCCGATGATCAAGATCACGAACATCGTGGCGCTGCTGCTGCTCGCGGCTCTCGCCCACGCCGGTTCCTGATCGCTTGATCCGAACGGACTGAAGGACGCCCCGGTCGCAAGGCCGGGGCGTTTTTCGTTGCGCGTAGCACCTGTATCCGCACGCGTTCTCACGCTGCGGGCACAAGTGGGAGGGCCGGGGACGCGGACAACATCCGCGAAACTGGTAGAAAAGGGAAAGTGCGAAAGCCGTCAGCGTCCCCGTGACCGTTTCGCGCCAGCATGTCACCGGGCCTTT
>JAWXBS010000111.1:0-21120 GCA_034440275.1 Alphaproteobacteria bacterium | reverse complement strand
GCCGGCCGGCTCAAGACGATCGGCGATGAGCTGATAGCTCGACTTGCCGGGGAAGGTGGATATCTTGCCTTCGGCGATGACCTCAAGGCCTTCCTCCGGCTTGAAGCGGAGCTGGTTGACCGTCCCCTTCCACATGACGAGCGAGAGCGTGGCGTTCTCGTCCTTCAGGTCGGCGTACATGTGGCCGGACTTGGCGATGGTCACGCGGCCGAGTTCGCCGCGCACGCGCACGCGGTCGAACGTCGTCTCCATCGTCCGCTTCACGGCGTGCGAGAGTTCGGAGACCGAAAGTTCAGGCAGGTTGGACGTCGGTGCGGCGGTCGCGGAATCGGTCATGGCCGCGACTATACTGCAAACTGCAGCGCCGGGTCGCCAATCGCAGGCGCCTACGACGCACTGTTCGTAATGAAACCCGACATGGCCGCCATCTGGTCGCGCGTGGCCTCGGGCGAGAGCGTGGCCATCTTGTCGAGATCGAAGATCTCCGGCGGCACGTACCAGTGGATTTTGTCCGTGGTGTAGGCGCTCCACACTGCTTCGGCGACTTCCGTCGGCTGGATCAGCCGGAACATGCCGTCGAGCGGCGCATTTGACTTCACCTCGTCGGGCAGGATCGCGGTGTCGATCAGGCCGGGCAGCGTGTCCGCCGCGCGGATGCCGAAGCGCTTGAATTCGATGGCGAGCGCTTCCGTCAGCCCCTTCACCGCGTGCTTGGTCGCCGAATACACCGCGATGTTGGCCATGCCGTACGTGGCCGAAGACGACGACGTCGTGAAGCACAACGAATTCGGCGTCGCCTTCAGCAGCGGCATGGCGAGGTGGATGCCGTTCATCACGCCGATGAAATTGACGTTGACCACCGCGAGTACGTCTTCCCACGCCATCTCATCGAACGGCCCGCCCCGTCCGATGCCTGCATTGTTGAACAGCACATCCATCGTGCCGCCGGTTTCCGCGCCGAAAGCTTCGAGCGCATGCGCATAATCGGCGCGGTCGGTCACATCGAGCGTGCGGGTGAACAGGTTGGCGGCGCCGAGTTCATCACTCAGGGCTTTGAGGCCTGCAGCGTTCGTGTCGAACGCGCCCACGAACCAGCCGCCGCCGGCGAATTTCCGGGCAGTGGCGCGGCCGATGCCGGACGCGGCGCCGGTGATGAAGATGCACTTGCGTCCTGCGGCCTTGGCCATGCGCGGCCTCCCTTTTTGATCGTCCGGTTAAGCATCCGGTTCAGGGGCTCTTGACGCTTCCGGCAGGGCGTCGCAAGCGGGGCGGCATGAAGATTCTGATCGTCGGCTCCGGCGGACGCGAACATGCGCTGGGCTGGAAGCTCGCGCAGAGCCCGCTCGTCACGCAGATCGTGGCGGCGCCGGGCAATCCGGGGCTCGCCGAAATCGGGCGTTGCGTCAACGTAGCCGCCACCGACGCGGCGGAGCTGGCGGCGCTCGCCGCCCGCGAGGCGATCGACCTTGTGGTGATCGGTCCCGAAAGCGCGCTGGAAGCGGCCCTCGCCGACCGGCTCGCGGGCCTCGGTATCCCCTGCTTCGGCCCGTCGCAGAAGGCCGCGCAACTCGAAACGTCGAAGGCCTTCACGAAGGACTTCTGCGCGCGCCACAACATCCCCACCGCCGACTTCCAGGTGTTCGACGACGCAGTGCGCGCGAAGGCCTATCTCGGCACGCGCGAGCCGCCATTCGTGATCAAGGCCGACGGTCTCGCTGCGGGCAAAGGCGTCGTCGTCGCCGAGACGCGACGCGAAGCGGATGAGGCGGTCGACCAGATCCTCTTCCTGCGCAAGTTCGGCACAGCGGGGCAACGCATCGTCATCGAGGAATTCCTGCCCGGCGAAGAAGCGAGCCTCTTTGCGCTTTGCGACGGCGAGACGGCCGTGTTCTTCGGCGCGGCGCAGGACCACAAGCGCGCCTTCGACGGCGACAAAGGACCCAACACCGGCGGCATGGGCGCTTACTCGCCCACGCCCGTCGTTACGGATGCCGTCATCGCGTACGCGATGGAGCACATCTTCCTGCCGACGGTGCGCGGCATGAAGGCCGAAGGCGCGCCGTTCGTCGGTGTGCTGTTCGCGGGCGTCATGGTGTCGCCGGCGGGACCGAAACTCATCGAGTTCAACACACGGTTCGGCGACCCCGAGTGCCAGACACTGATGCGCCGCCTCGACAGCGATCTCGCGCCCGTGCTTCTCGCCGCCGCGAAGGGTGACATCACGAAGGCGCCGGCGATCACGTTCAACCCGCAACCTGCAGTGACCGTCGTGCTCGCCGCGCAAGGCTATCCGGAGACGCCGCTCGCGGGCTCGATCATCCGCGGCCTATCGGCGGCCGAATCCCTGGAAGACGTGGAGATATTCCACGCAGGCACGCGCCTCGACGAAGACGGCGCGCTGCGGGCGGCGGGCGGACGCGTCATCAACGTGACGGCCACAGGCGACACGCTGCGCGCCGCGATCACGCGCGCCTATGACGGCGTCAACGCGATCAACTGGCCGGGTGGGTTCTTCCGCACCGATATCGGCTGGCGGGCATTGGGATAGCTTTTGCGGATCATCGCCTGGAATTGCATGGGAAGATGGCGACAGGAATCCGCAGCGGTCCTGGCCCTAGGCGGTGACATTCTGGTCCTGAGCGAATTTCGGCAACGAGACTTAGATCGGTTTGAGGGGAGCGCGGCTTGGTGCGGGCGTCACAACGCAAAAGGTCTGGCAATCATCGGCACGAATGGTTGGACCATCAAACCAGTCGCGTGCGAAACTGATCTACATGTGCTGTCTGCCTACGCCACTCAAGGCAAAAAGGAGGTAGCTGTCGTCGGCGTATGGGCGATGCCCGACAAGGGCGACTATGTTACGCCTATGCTCCGCGCATTGGCTGAACTGCCCGCGCATCGTCGGCTGATTGTAGCAGGCGACTTCAACGCCAACCCCACCTTTGACGCTGCAAAGTCAGAGGGTCGACGCTTCATGACGCTGGTGGAGCATCTGCGTGCGCGCGGCCTTTCCAGCATATGGCACCACAACTCAAAGGACGCGCACGGCGAGGAAAAGTCCGCAACATTCCATTGGCGGCTCAAACGTGGGGCACCCTACCATATCGACTATGTGTTCGCCTCAAACGCCCTCGTCGGCAGTCCCCATACCGTTAGCATCGGGAGTTACGAGGAGTGGGTACACACCAAGCGGAGTGACCACGCGCCGGTGATTGTCGATTTCGATCTTGGGGAAGACCTTTAGAGCGACTGCCCGTCATCGACGGTGAACACGCTGCCTGTCGTGCCGCGGGAGGCGTCGGCGCACAGATAGCCGATGATCCCGTCGAGATCGCCTTCCTCCATGAGGCGCTTGCGCGGGAACGTGGCCATCTGCTTCTGGCCGCCCTCCTCGTGGAACCAGTCCGAATTGATTTCGGTCTCGATGTATCCAGGGCAGACGACATTCACGTTGATGCCGCGGTTCACCCACTCGCGCGCCAGCGACTTGCCGAGCATCGCCACGCCCGCCTTCGACGTGCAGTAGGCCGCGAGACCGGGCAGCACCTTGTGCGCGCCGATCGACGCGATCAGCACGATGCGTCCCCGCCCCGTCTCCTTCGATCCGGCCGCCATCATGCGCCGCGCGCCTTCGCGCGCCGTGAGAAAGGCGCCGCGCACGTTCACGTTCATCACCTTGTCGAAGTCCTCGATGGCGATATCCGTCGACAGCGCCTGGATGTTCATGCCGGCGTTGGCGATCACTGTGTCGATGGGACCCAGGGCCTTCTCGGCGGAGTCATAGCCGTCGATCACCGAGGCCTCGCTCTCGACGTCCATCGCCACGGCGAAAGCCTTCCCGGCGCCGAGTTCAGCGACGAGCTCCGCCAGCCGGTCCGTGCGCCGCGCCGCAACCGCCACGCGCGCGCCCGCCGCAACCGCGATTCGGGCAAACCGTCGCCCGAGGCCGGAGGAAGCGCCGGTGATCAGAAGTGTGCGACCGGTCAGATCGAAGGGGGTCATCTGGAAGGTTCCTTGCGTCGTTGTTGCGACAGGACTTTTCCCAAGAAGATCGTCGCTGCAAGCACTGATGTCGCCAGCGGCGCTGGGGTCTCGAAATGGCGCCGGTGGTGAACTATCCTGCTGTGCATGTGCGGAAAGTTCACCCAGTACGCGACCTGGCGGGAGGTCCATGCCTTCTCGCAGCCGCTGACCCTCGATCCGACAACGCCGCTGGTCGTGTCGACGCCCATGCGCTTCGCCAACATCCTGCGGCTCGATTCGCAGGGCGCGCGCGAAGTGGTTCCGATGCGCTGGGGCTTTCCCGATCGCGCCGCGAGCAATCCGGCGCGGCCCAAGCACATGCACGCGCGTGCCGAAACAGTCGACACGCGTCCGACCTTCGCCGGCGCCTTTCAAAATGGACGCGGCATCCTGCTGGTCCACACGTTCAACGAGGGTGAAGAGCTTCCGAACGGAAAGACCAAACAGTGGGTCATCACACCGACGGACGGCCCCATCGCCATCGCGGTGATTGCCGAGGAGTGGATCAACGGAGAAGAGCGGCTCCCCGTCTTCGTGCAGGTGACGACAACCGCCAATGCGCTCATCGCGCCCGTGACCGACCGGATGCCGGCCATCCTGCCTCGCGATGTCTGGCAGCTGTGGTTGGGCGAGACCGAGGCCTCCCAGGCGGACATCAAGGCGGTGCTGCGCACCTTCGACGACAACGGCGCGTGGTCGATTGCGCCACAGGAGGCGACGCCGAAAGGAAAATCATCAAAGGGACAGCCAGGCCTCCTCTGAACGGCCCCACGCCCTTGTGACCCCCTCCTTCACCTGTAGTATCGCAGCGGGCACACAGAGATTCAGGGCTGGCGCGGCCTCGGTCGCGGCGCAACGGGAAATGTATCACCTCGCAATTGCGGACTATGCGGCCATCGTCGCCGCACCGGGCGGACCGGAGACCGTGTTCGGGCTGGCGCGCGGCGCCGCCGCCATTCCCATGGGCCTTCGCCGCCGGATGAGCCGGTTCGAGATCTGCGCGGTGCGCTGTGCGCTGGGTCTCGTCCAGCCGGAGACAGAGGAAACCCTCGTTCTGGCTTCCAGATACGGCGGCATGGCGACGGCTTACGCCCTGCTCGAGAGCCTCGCCGCCGGCGACATTCTCTCCCCGTCCGACTTCTCGATCTCCGTGCACAATGCAGCGCCCGGACTGGCCAGCCAGATCGCACGCAACCGCGCAGGCCACACCGCCGTCGCCAGCGATGCGCGCACGTTCGCCGCCGGACTGACGGAAGCGGCCGCGCGGATTGCCGACGGCGAAACGTCGGTCGTGCTCGTTTTCGCCGAACAGGCGCTGCCGGATGTTTATGCGGAAGTCGAAGAAATCGATGATCTGCGCGAGGTGTGGCTCGCGGTGCGTCTGGTTCCGGACACGGGCGGCGATGCTCAGGACGTCGGTCAGGGCCGTGCCGGCGCCTGCGCGCTCGTCGAGGCGCTTGAAACCGGTCGCCGCCGCGTCGCCTGGCGCGCGGGTTCATCGTGATCGCCGCCCTGGATCGCTTCTGGCGGCTGATCGCCACCGGCATCTCATTTTCGCTCTTCGGACTCGGCGGCATCGTGATGGCGCTGATCGTCTATCCGCTCATGAATCTCGTCATCCGCGACAGGAAGCGCCGCGAAGAAATCGCGCAGTGGAGCGTCCACGTCCTGTGGGCGTTTTTCGTCTGGATCATGAAGACGCTGGGCGTGCTCACCTACGAATGCCGCGGCAAGGAAATCCTGCGCGCCGACGTCGGTACGATGGTGGTCGCCAACCATCCGTCCCTGATCGACGTGGTGTTCCTGATGTCATTCATGCGGCGCTCGCAGGCGGTGGTGAAGGAGGGCGTCTGGAAGAACCCGTTCATGGCCGGCGTGGTTCGGGCGACGAACTACATCCCCAACCTCGGGGATCCAGAGCGTCTCGTGGCCGACTGCGCCGCCGTCCTCCGGGCGGGCAAGAACCTGTGCATCTTTCCCGAAGGCTCGCGGACCGTTCCCGGTCATCCCCGGCGCTACCAGCGGGGATTCGCTTACGCCGCCATTGCCGCCAACGCCCCCATCCGCCTCTGTACGATCGTCTGCGACCCACCCACCCTGCTCAAGGGCGAACCCTGGCACCGAATTCCCACACGTCGCCCGCATTGGCTCATCACCGTCCACGAGCGCATTGAGCCCCCCGCCGGTACTGGATATGACAAGGGCCCCATGGGGGTCCGGAAACTCACCGCGCAGGTGGAGGCCCGGATAGAGGAGCTGTTGCACGCATGACCGACATCGAAGCCGACCTGAAGACCATGATCGTGGAGATCCTGGGTCTTGAAGACGTCCGGCCGGAAGACATTGGCTCCGAAGAGAATCTGTTCGACGACAGCGGCCTCGCGCTCGATTCCATCGATGCACTGGAACTGGGCGTGTCGATCCAGAAGAAATACGGCATCAAGATCGACCCGCAGGACAAGAGCATCAATGAACACTTCAAGAGCGTCCGCTCCCTTGCCGACTTCATCAACAAGGGAAAGTGAAGGAACGCCGGGGGCGGAAATGACCAGCGAAGAGATCTACCGCGAAATCGTCGACTATCTGACGACCACATTCGAAGTGCCGGCCGAGAAGATCAAGCCGGGCGCCTTGCTGATGGATGACCTCGATCTGGATTCCATCGACGCGGTGGATCTTATGGTGAAACTGCAGGAGACGACGGGCCGCAAGGTTTCTGCCGACCAGTTTGAAACCATCCGCACCGTCGACGACCTCGTGGTCCTCGTGAAGACGCTTCAGACAGCGCGATGAAGGTTTCGCCCTCAGCGCTGGCGCTGGCGGCGTTCTCGATCGCCTACCCGATCCTCGCAGTGCTCGCGATGCGCACGATCGGCCCCTGGCCGGTAGTTGGTTTGCTCTGCGTGTTGCTGATGCTGCGGGGCGCAAGCAATATCCTCGGCGCGGCGACCACGCCCATGACGTTGGCGCTGATTGCGGTCGCCATCGCGGTCGCCTCCGTGTCGGTCTGGAATCCACAGCATGCTGTTCGCCTGTATCCCTTCTTCATGAACGCCGCCTCGCTCGTCGCCTTCGTGAACACGCTCGTGCGCCCGCCGACGATGATCGAACGCTTCGCGCGCATCCGCGAGCCGAACCTGCCCGAAAGCGGCGTGCGCTACACGCGCAAAGCCACCATCGCCTGGTGCATCTTCATCTTCATCAACGGCGCGATTGCGCTTTGGACGGCGTTCTTCGCCGACCTGAACACCTGGGCGCTCTACAATGGCGTGATCGCGTATGTGGCGATGGGGCTGATGTTTGGCGGCGAATTGCTGGTGCGGCGTGGCGTGAAGGCACGTGAAGCCGCGGCGAACGCACCACAATGAAGGGCGTCGTGGAGAGCCTCGCCTCGGCGCGCGCCGACGCCGTCTGCTTTTCTGACGCGCGCGGGAATATCACCGCCGGCATGATCCGCGCGAGCGCCGCGAAAGCACTCGACGCTCTTCCAAAATCGGCGACGCCCCTCTTCATCTACACGCAGTCGGCCGCCCTCTTCTGCGCGGGCCTTCTCGCCGCCGCCGCGCGCGGCCAGCGCCTGTCCGTGCTGCCGCAGGCGCAACCGGGCTATCTGGCCGACATCGGCGCGACGCAAGAATCGCTTCTGACCGACCAGGGCGATGCGCCGACACTGTCTCTTGAAGGGGGCGATGCGCGCATCGAGGCGGACGCGCATGTCGATCTCGACTTCTTCACCTCCGGCTCCACCGGCGCGCCCAAGATCGTACCGAAAGCGCTGGCGCATCTGGAGCGCGAGGTGCGATTCTGGGAAAGCCTGCTCGGCGGTCGATGCGATGCGCTCGAAGCCACCGTCTCGCACCAGCATGTCTATGGAATGCTCTTTCGCGTGGTGTGGCCGGTAATGGGCGCTTGGCGTTCGCGCGATGTCGCGGCGTTGGCCTGGGAGCAACTGGAAGGCGCGCTCGGACCACGAGTCGCGCTTGCCTCGAGCCCCGCACACCTCACCCGCCTGCCGCCGTCGTTCGACTTGCCGCACGGCGCGCCCGAGATGATCTTCTCCTCCGGTCAGATGCTACCGTGGGACGCTGCGCGCGACGCAACCGCGCTCTTCGGCGTGGCGCCGACGGAAATTCTGGGCAGCACCGAGACTGGCGGCGTGGCGTGGCGCAATCGCTCGTCCGAAAACGCGGCATGGACGCCCGTGGGCGGCGTCACCGTCACCACGGCCGAGGGCGGCGCCCTGCATGTTGCGTCCCCCTACTTCGACGCCCATGCGCCGCTCGCCACCGGCGACCGCATCGCGCCCAACGACGACGGCACTTTCGCGCTGCTCGGCCGCATGGACCGCATCGCCAAGGTCGACGGCAAGCGCGTGTCGCTCTCGCGGGTGGAGGAGGCGCTGCGCGCGTCCCCCCTGCTCACGGATGCCGCTGCGCTCACCTTGCCCAGCCGCCGCGACGCGCTTGCCGCCGTCGTCACGCTGACCGAGGAAGGCCGCGCAGCACTCGCGGCAGAAGGCGCCTTCCGTTTCACGCGCCGCTTGCGCACCGAGCTCGCCGATACGCTTGAGCCCGCCGAGCGTCCCAAACACTGGCGTTTCGTCGGCGCCGTTCCGGTGAACACGCAGGGCAAGCGCCAGCTTGCGACGCTGCGGCGCCTGTTTGAAATCGAATCCCTCTTCAGTCTGCTCAAGGCTGCGCCGCTTGCGCTCGATTCCACATCGGCGGTGCTGGCGTTGACGCTGACGCCAGACCTGCCGTGGTTTTCCGGCCACTTTCCGGGTGAGCCTATCATGCCCGGCGTTGCGCAGGTGCATCTTGCGGCGCGCCTTGCGGAAGAACTCTGGGGCTTCGAGCCATCGAGCCACGCGCTGAGCCGCGTAAAATTCAAGCGCCTTCTGAAACCGGAGCGCCCGGTTATTCTGCACCTGCACATCGACACAGCGAAACGTAGCATCGCATTTGATTTCACCTGCCGCGACGAGCGCGTCGCGGAAGGCGTCATCGGCGGAGACTGACGATGGCCCCGCAATTCATTCTGCTCATCGACGCAGCGCTCATCATCGGAGCGCCTTACGCGCTCTGGGCGGCGACGCCGCTGCGGCGGCATATACCGCTGGCTGTGTGGCAGATCGTGATCGGTCTGGCGCTCGGCCCCTCCCTGCTTGGACGCTATGCGCCCGATCTGCACGCGTTCCTCTTCCCTGAGCAGAGCAAAGCGGCGATCTCCAGCCTCGCGATGGTGGCGGTTGTTCTGTTCAGCTTCGTCACCGGCATGCACCTCGATCCGACGGCCATGCGTCAGTCACGCGGCATAGCGGGGGTCGCGCTCGGCTCCTTTGCGGCGCCGTTCGCCATCGGCCTGGGCTTAGGGCTCATCCTGACGCGGGTGATGCCGGACGCGGTCGGCGCGATCGGTGATCCGTGGCTCTTCGCCGTGGCGATCGGACTGCTGGTGACGGTGACGGCGCTGCCGGTTCTTGGCGCGGTGCTGAAGGAAATCGGTCTGCTCCATCATCGCGTGGGCCAGCAGGCCATCGGGCTCGCCGCATTGAACGATGCGGCGCTCTGGATCGGCATCGGCGTGCTGCTGCTGGCCTCGGCGGACTCGCGCTCGGAAATCAATTTCATATGGCTGCCGCTCTATATCGCCGCGGTCGCACTCGCCGCGCGCGGCCTCGCCATGCTGTCGGCGCGCCACGACAAGCAACCGCCGAACGGGCGAAATGGCGACGGTCTCGCCGTGGCGATGTGCTGCTTTGCGTTCGTTTCCGCCTTCGCCGCCGAGCATGTGGGGATCGGCTACGTGTCCGGGGCGTTTCTGGCGGGCCTGTGCGTGCCGCCGTCGCGCCGCGCGGCGCTGCTCGCGCGCCTCGAATGGCCCACGACGATGGTGCTCCTGCCCTTTTTCTTCATGGCCACCGGACTGAAGACCACCGCCGACCTGCTCTCCGTGACTACGCTGACCCTGGGCCTCGTGCTCAGCATCGCAGCCTTCCTCGGCAAGGTGATCGGCGTCGCCGTCCCGGCCGTCATCGCGGGCGCGGACCGGCGCGAGGCGACGGCGCTTGGCGTGCTGCTGCAGACCAAGGGCATGATGGAAATTCTCGCCGCGACCATCCTGTTCAACGCCGGCATCGTCAGTCCCAGCGTCTTCACCGCCCTGCTGCTTATGGCGATCGTGTGCACCACCATTGCGGGTCCGCTCGCGCGCAGCCTGATCAAGCCGGCGCCGGTCCCCGCGCACTCTTGAACACAACCGCACGCGCGCCGATAAGGCGCGGGTCAGGGAGACCCCAATGTCGCGCATCGAAGACCGCCTCAAGGAACTGAACATCACCCTGCCGACCCCGCCGGCGCCGGTGGCGTCCTACGTGCCGTTCGTGATCGTGGGCGGGCTGGTGCACATTTCGGGACAGGTCAGCGTGGACGCGCAGGGCGGCATCAAGGGCAAGCTCGGCGGGAATGTCGCGCTCGAACTCGGCCAGGCGGCGGCGCGGCTGTGCGGGCTGAACCTGCTGGCGCAACTCAAGGCCGCGTGCGGCGGCGATCTGGATCGCGTGATCCGCGCGGTGAAGCTCGGCGGCTTCGTGAACGTGACGCCGGACTTCGATCCGATCCCGCAGGTCATCAATGGCTGCTCGGACCTGATGGTCGAAGTGCTGGGCGAGGCCGGCAAGCATGCCCGCGCCGCCGTCGGCGTCGCGAACCTGCCGATGGGCTTTGCTGTGGAAGTCGATGGCATCTTCGCCATCGCGAGCTGACGGCGCCTCGACTCCGCCACGACGCGCCCCACATACTCTCACCATGGCCGACGGCGCGCGCGCGAAAATCGATATCACCCTGACGCCTGCGCTGAAGGACGTGGACGCCGCCGCGTGGGACGCGCTCGCCAATCCACCCGGCGAACGCCGCGATCCCTTCGTCACGCACGCTTTCCTGTCGACGCTGGAGGACTCCCGCTGCGTGGGGTCCGATTCTGGTTGGGATGTCTGTCACCTCATTGCGCACGAAGGCGACGTGATGGTCGGCGCCATGCCGCTCTTTGCCAAGACGCATTCCTACGGCGAGTACGTCTTCGATCACGCCTGGGCGGACGCCATGCGGCGCGCGGGCGGCCGCTATTATCCGAAGCTGCAATGCGCGGTGCCGTTCACCCCGTCAACGGGCCGCCGGATCTTCGCGACGAACGCCGGCGTGCGCGACATGCTGATCGCCGGTGCCAAGGAGGCGGCGCGCAAGCTTGAAGCCTCTTCCGTCCACATCACCTTCCCCACGCACGACGAGTGGGCGCGCAGCGGCGAACTCGGCTATCTCCAGCGCACGGGCGTGCAGTTTCACTGGACGAACGAAGGCTACGCCAGCTTCGACGATTTTCTCGCGGCGCTCTCCTCGCAGAAGCGCAAGAACATACGCAAAGAACGTCAGCGCGCACAGGACGGCCTGACGATCCTGCGCCTCGAAGGCGATGCGATCACGCCCGCCTACTGGGACTTCTTCTTCCGCTGCTACATGGACACCGGCGCGCGGAAATGGGGCAGCCCCTATCTGAACCGCACTTTCTTCCATCTGCTCGGCGATCGCATGAAGAACGACTGCGTGCTCTTCGTCGCGGAAGAGGACGGCCGCCCGATCGCGAGCGCGCTCAACCTTGTGGGTTCGGACACGATCTACGGCCGCTATTGGGGCTGCACGCGGGAGGTCCCGTTCCTGCATTTCGAGCTCTGCTATTACCAGGCGATGGACTACGCGATCGAGCACGACCTCCGGCTCGTGGAAGCGGGCGCGCAAGGGGAACACAAGCTGCTGCGTGGCTATGCGCCGACCGCCACCTACTCCGCGCACTGGATCGAGCATCGCGGTCTGCGCGACGCCGTCGCGCGTTACCTGGCAGATGAACGCCCTGCCGTCGCGCATGAAATCGAGGCGCTGAACGAGCACACCCCGTTCAGGAAAGACGACTGAAGGAACGCCCCATGAGCCTCCACGGCGACTACGATGCCGGCAACATCTTCGCCAAGATCCTGCGGGGCGAGGCGCCCTGCTTCAAGGCGTTCGAGGACGAGGTGGCGCTCGCCTTCATGGACCTCTTCCCTGTCGCAAAGGGACACACGCTGGTCATTCCGAAGCGTGCGGCGGCGCGCAATTTCCTGGAGCTGCCGGACGCGGAGGTCGGGCCCTACATGCAACGCGTGCAGCGGGTGGCGAAGGGCGTCGCGCGCGCGCTGGAACCCGATGGCGTCACCATCTTCCAGTTCAACGGCGCGCCGGCGGGGCAGACGGTGTTTCACCTGCACTTCCACGTCGTGCCGCGCTGGGAGGGCGAGCCCATGGGCCAGCACGGCAAGACGCCGATGGCCGACAAGGCCGACCTTGAAGCGCTCGCCGCGAAGATTTCTGCGGCGATCACTGCGAGTTAAGAAACGCGCTGCAAACTGCGGCGATGAGCGCCTTCGTCTATGTCATCGCCACCGACGCCCCGACGGGGCGGCGCACCTATGTGGGCTGGACGACCGATATCGAGCAGCGCCTCGCGCGCCACAACACCGGCAAGGGCGCGAAGTCGACGCGCGGTCGCAGCTGGGTGCTGCTTTATGCCGAACGCTTCGATTGTCGCCGTGAGGCCATGAGCCGCGAGTGGCGCCTCAAGCACGACCGCAGTTTTCGCGCGGCGATCGCGCGCTAGATGGAGTTCGACGCCGGCTTCGTGCGGATGTTGAGCTGGCCCGCGAGGCCCGCCGTGCGGTGATGCTCGATGGCGTGGTAGGCCTCCGACGTCGCCATCTGCTGGAAGGCCGCGAGGCTCGGATATTCCGCGAGCGCGACCATGTCCCAGAGCTCCTCCACCTCGCCGATCATCAGTCCTGTCACATGCCCGCCGTAGCGCACCGAACCGCCGAGTTCGACGACCAGTTTCGACACCGCCGCCGCGTAACGCGCGTACGCCTGTGCGCCTGTCAGTTCTGCATCCGAACCATCGGGGTATTCGGCCTTCGGCTTGAACTTCAAGAGGTTGACCATCACGAACGGGCCATCCTCGGCAGCGCCGAAAAAGGCTACGGCCTGATCGGCTTTTGGATAGAATGCGTTCTCGACTTTCATGGGGCGCTCCGGATCAGGGCGTGGTGATGAAGGCGTGCAGGATGTCGGCGAGTTCTTCCGGCGCGTCTTCCTGCAGGAAATGTCCCCCCCCTTTCACGATCGTATGCGGCTGACCTTTGGCCCCGGGAACGCGGTCCTGAAACGGACACTCGCCGCCCTTGGTGACCGGGTCGCCGTCGCTGAACGCAGTCAGGAAGGGCTTCTCAAATTTCTCCAGCACCGACCATGCCGCCTTGTTCTCGGCGACGGAGTCATGCGCCGCCGTGATCGGCACGAGTGTCGGAAACTGGCGCGCGCCTTCCTTGTAGCTCTCGTCCGGGAACGGCGCGTCGTAGGCCGCTTTCTCGGCGTCGGTCAGAGGCCGCGTGACTGCGCTCTGCAGGATGAAGCTCGTTGGAAACGTCGGAACGTCCTGGCTGAACTTCAGCCACGCCGCGAAGCCCGGACCGGGCGTCTGCCCCGTCGGCAGCCCGGTGTTCGCCACGACCACGCGCGCGAAGCGTTCGGGGAAGGCCGCCACCAGCCGCAGGCCAATCAGGCCGCCCCAGTCCTGGCAGAAGAGCGTGATGTCGGTGAGATCGTTCTTGAGCAGCCAGGCGCTCATCCACGCCACGTGGCGCTCGTAGGTGTAGTCCGTGCGCGCGGCGGGTTTGTCGGAGCGACCGAACCCGATGAGATCCGGCGCGATCGCGCGATGCCCTTTCGCTGACAGCGCAGCGATCATCTTGCGATAGAGAAAGCTCCATGACGGTTCGCCGTGCATCAGCAGGACGGGCGCGCCGCGCCCCGCCTCCACATGCGCGATCCGTAACGGCGTGCCGTCCGCGTCTGCTATCTCAGTGTAGTGCGGCGCATACGGAAAATCCGGGAGATCGGCGAAGCGTTCATCGGGCGTGCGCAGGACCTTCAAGACGTGTCTCCCCTCGCGCCGGGATATGCCCCGGTCGTGTACACTTTGAATATGGCCCCATGAGTGCCAATTCAAGCGGCAACAAAAAAAGGACGGCCCCTGCGGACCGCCCTTCCCTTGTTCCTGTGCATTCAGCCTAGGCCAGCTCAGACTGCTTCGGCGTCTCCGAACCGCCCTTGAGGCGCGGATCTTCGAGATAGGTGAACGCCAGCTTGTCGTTGTCGCTCGGATCGATGTCGATCTTCACGATGCCGCCGTCCTTCAGCTTGCCGAACAGAAGCTCGTCGGCCATCGGCTTCTTGACGTGCTCGGCGATGACGCGCGCAAGCGGGCGGGCTCCGAACGCTTCGTCGTAGCCGCGCTTGACGATCCAGTCCGCCGCCGCATCCGTCATCTCGATCTGGACGTGGCGCTCCTGCAGCTGCGCTTCGAGTTGCAGGATGAACTTCTGCACCACGTTGCGCACGACATCCGCCGGCAGGCTGCCGAAGCTGACGACCGCATCGAGACGGTTGCGGAATTCCGGCGTGAACAGACGCTGGATCGCTTCCGTGTTCTCGTAGTCCTTCTTCCCGGCGCCGAAGCCGATGCCGTTCTTCGAAGCGTCCGAAGCGCCGGCGTTCGTCGTCATCACGAGGATCACGTTCCGGAAGTCGACCTTCTTGCCGTTCGCATCGGTCAGCACGCCGTTGTCCATCACCTGCAGCAGGATGTTGAACAGGTCCGGGTGCGCCTTCTCGATTTCATCAAGCAGCAGCACGGAGTGCGGATGCTGGTCGATGCCGTCGGTCAGCAGGCCGCCCTGATCGTAGCCGACATAGCCGGGAGGCGCGCCGATGAGGCGGCTCACGGTGTGCCGTTCCATGTACTCCGACATGTCGAAGCGCAGGAGTTCGATGCCCATGATATTGGCGAGCGAGCGCGCCACTTCCGTCTTGCCGACGCCTGTGGGGCCGGCGAACAGATAGCAGCCGATAGGCTTTTGCGGTTCGCGCAGACCCGCACGCGCCATCTTGATGGCGGCGGCGAGCTGGTCGATCGCCTTGTCCTGGCCGAACACGACGCGCTTCAGATCCTGGTCGAGGCTCTTCAGCATTTCCGCGTCGTTCTTCGACACCGATTTCGTCGGGATGCGCGCCATGCGGGCGACGACGGTTTCCACGTCCTCCACATCGACGATCTCCTTCCGCTGGTCCGGCGGCAGAAGCATCATCGAAGCGCCCGCCTCGTCGATCACGTCGATCGCCTTGTCCGGCAGCTTGCGGTCGCCCATATGGCGCGCGCTCAGCTCGACGGCGGCCTTCACGGCGTCGTCGGTGAACTTCACCTTGTGGAACTCCTCGTAGTAGGAGCGCAGGCCCATGAGGATCTTGATCGCGTCAGGGATGGTCGGCTCGACCACGTCGATCTTCTGGAAGCGCCGCGCGAGCGCGCGATCCTTCTCGAAGTGCTGGCGATATTCCTTGTAGGTGGTTGAGCCCATGCAGCGCAGTTGCCCGCCCTGCAGTGCTGGCTTCAGCAGGTTCGACGCATCCATCGCGCCGCCGCTCGTCGCGCCGGCGCCGATGACGGTGTGGATTTCATCGATGAAGAGCACCGCGCGCGGTTGGCTCTCCAGTTCCTTCATCACCGCCTTGAGGCGTTCCTCGAAGTCGCCGCGATAGCGGGTGCCCGCGAGCAATGCGCCCATGTCGAGCGAGTAGATCACGGAGTCCGCAAGGATTTCCGGAACCTGCTTCTCGTTGATCTTGCGCGCGAGGCCCTCCGCGATCGCGGTCTTGCCGACGCCGGGATCGCCTACGAGCAGTGGGTTGTTCTTCTGCCGGCGGCACAGGATCTGGATCGCGCGCAGGACTTCCGCCTCGCGCCCGATCAGCGGGTCGATGCGGCCTTCCTTGGCCTTCTTGTTGAGGTTCACGCAGTAGGCCGCGAGCGCGTCGGAGCCCTGCTTGGCGCGGTCTTCCTCGCCCTCGTTCGTGCCGCGGGCAGCGCGCGGCTGCGCGGCGCCCGGCTTCTTGGCGAGGCCGTGGGAGATGTAGTTGACCGCGTCGTAGCGGGTCATGTCCTGCTCCTGCAGGAAGTAGGCGGCGTGGCTCTCGCGCTCGGAGAAGAGCGCCACGAGCACGTTGCCGCCGGTGACTTCGCGCTGGCCGGAGCTGTCGACGTGCAGCATCGCGCGCTGCAGGACGCGCTGGAAGCCGGCCGTCGGGCGCGCTTCCTCGGACCCGTCGTGGTCGACGATCAGGTTTTCGAGCTCGTTCTCGAGATAGGTGTCGAGGCTGACGCGCAGGCGGTCGAGATCGACCTTGCAGGCCGTCATGACCTGCGCGGCGTCATCGTCGTCGATGAGCGACAGCAGCAAGTGTTCCAGCGTGACGTATTCGTGGCGGTGTTCGTTCGCCAGCGAGAGCGCCCGGCGAAGGGTGTTTTCCAGAGTGCGCGAGAAAGTCGCCATCGCCGTTCTATTCCTTTTCCATCGTGCATTGCAGCGGATGTTCGTTCCGCCGGGCCAGATCCATTACCTGTGCGACCTTTGTCTCGGCCACCTCGTAGGTGAAGATTCCGCAGACGCCGACGCCATGCTGGTGAACATGCAGCATGATATGCGTGGCCTCGTCGCGGTCCTTGTTGAAGATGCGCTCCAGCACGAAGATCACGAATTCCATCGGCGTGTAATCGTCGTTCAGAAGCAGGACCCGGTAGAGAGACGGCTTCTTGGTGCGGGTGCGGGTCTGGGTGGAGACGCTGTTGTCCCCCTCCTCGCCATCCTCGTCCCATTTGTCGCTCATCGGTCTTCTTCCTGCGCCCACGGCCCGCTTGCCTGAAGCCGGATCGTCGGTCGCTTCGATTAAATATGATGAAGAAGCTCTTATGGAAGGCCTTGACTAGTCGTGTCGGCCAGTCTGTTCGCAGGCGCCGCTCGCAAAGGCATGCAAACCCGCCCCGGCAGCCCCGCGCGACGCTGTCGCAGCATGGGACAAACGCCGGCGCCCGCGCATGATTCGGTCGCGGGGAACCCAAGGCCGGGCATCATTGAGGATGTTTAACCGCTGGGGAGCGGAACAGAAAACGGGCCCGGCCAGCCGGCCGAGCCCGTTCATCTATTGCAGTCGCGAATAGCGTCGGCGAAGCGCTTAGCGCGCTACGCCCGCTTGCATCAGGCTCGACACGGCGGTCACGCGCTCGTTGATCGGCGCGATGACTTCCTTGGACATGCCGCTCATCAGCTCGGTCATCTTGGTCATCTCGGCGACGTAGGCCTCGAAGGCCGACTTCGCGTAGGCGGTCTGCTTTTCAGCAACTTCCTGGACCGACTTGGACGACATGATCGACTTCGCAGCCGCCACGTGGTTCTCGAGAGCGGTCTTGGAGTAGGTCGCGGCGCGGGCCGAAATCGTCTCGAAACCCTTGGCGGCCAAAGTGGCGGAGGCGACGAACGCTTCCACGTTTTCCTTGCCGAAGGCGCCCACTTCCGACATCGCCGTCATCGAGCGCTCAAGGCCTTCGCTCATCTTTTCTTGGCCGACCGAGGTCATGGCCTTGAAGGTATTGGCGGCGTCTTCTGCGGCGGTCTGGACTGTCTTGACGGTTTTCGTGGCGTCCATGGGTGCGCTCCTGATGCGGTGGTGGCCGCGGACTGAGATCGCCGGGCCGGGTCAAACACTCGCCGACGCGGGGAAAGCGCGCCGAACTGAGCCCTCATGTGTCATGCTGCACCTGCGAAGTCAACCGCGACATTGTTGCGTTGCAGCATGCCTGTCATCTGGGCGCCACAGCACATCGCCTACGGAACAACAGCTGTAACGGCGTTCACGACTCGTCAAACTCCATTGAGATATGCTTTGCCTGTGAATGGCCGCGTTCTTGCGTGATCGGAGCCTTATGACCTCCTTGTTCCGGCTCTCCCCCCGTGTCCTCGTCGGCGCCGCGTCTGCGGTTGTCGCGCTCAGTCTCGCACCTGCGGCATGGGCCGACCGGTACGCGGCGATCGTGGTCGACGCCACCACCAACGAAGTCCTGCACGCCGACCAGGCGGATTCCATCCGCTATCCGGCGTCCCTGACCAAGATGATGACGCTCTACATGCTGTTCGAGGCATTGGAGCAGGGCGAGATCCGCCTGAACGACACCATCGAGGCCTCCCGCCGCGCCCAGAACCAGCCCCCGTCCCGCCTTGGCCTGCGCGCCGGGGACCGCCTGACGGTCGAACAGGCCATCGGCGCCCTCGTCACCAAGTCCGCCAACGACGTGGCCGTGGCTGTCGCCGAGCGCCTCGAAGGCTCCGAAGCCCGCTTCGCCCAGCGCATGACATCCAAGGCCCGCGAGCTCGGCATGCGCGACACGCGCTATGTGAACGCCTCGGGCCTGCCGGACCCGAACCAGATCACCACCGCTCGCGACATCCTGGTCCTCAGCCAGGCCCTGCTGCGCGACTACCCGCAGAACTACCGTTACTTCCAGACGGCGGAGTTCAGCTGGCGCAACGTCTATGCCCGCAACCACAACGGCCTGCTCGGCCGGGTCGAAGGCGTGGACGGCATCAAGACCGGCTACACCCGCATGTCGGGCTTCAACCTCGCCTCCTCCGCGCAGCGCAACGGCCACCGGATTTTCGCGGTCGTCATGGGCGGCGAGAGCGCGGCCTCGCGCGATGCGCAGATGGCCTACCTCATCGACAGCGCGTTCCAGCGGATCGACGCCAAGACCGGCGGTCGCCCGGCGGTTGCGCCCACGGCGGTCTATACCAGCCTTCCCGTCACCCGCGTGATCGTGACGCCGCCGGCCATGGTCCACAACGAGCCCGAGGACATGGCGGAAGTCGCCGTCTCCGCGTCAGGCGCGGCGATCGTGGAACAGGGCTCCGCCGATGAGCCCAGCTACGTAGTGCCCGTACCCTTCACGCCCCGTGCGGCGGCGAACGGCAACGCTTCGACGCTGGAGATTCGCGGTCCGACGTCGCCTGATGGCGCCGGCTACGGCGGCGGCGGTCTCAACTAGGCCTTCAGTTTTCGCAACAGAAGATCGCGCGCGGCGTTGAGCCGTGCCGCCTGACCCTGTGCGCCGCCGCGGTCGGGATGCGCGGTCGAGATCAGACGACGATGCGCGGCGCGTATCTCGTCGCGCGTCGCCGACTCCGAAACACCCAGCAGTGTACGCGCCTGCGCGAGATCGAGATCGGGGGCCGGTCCCTTCGGCGTGAACCACCACACCAGACCGCCGACGACTGCGCCTGCAGCGATGCCGATCGCGCCGAACCGCCACAGCAGCGCCGCCGTCGCCACGCCTGCGATCGCCGGCGCCAGCCAGACGGGTCGCGGCCGCATCACCGCCCAGCGGAATGCGCCAAGGGCTGCGAACGCGAGCGCGATAACAATGAGGGTCTTGACGGGCATCGACGCCTTACTACCCGGCTCAGAACTGCAGCGGCAGTCCCTCGAGACCCGGCAGCTTCAGCACGATGAGGAGATCGCGCACTTCCTGGCGCGCGGCCACGTGCGCCATCTTCAGGTCGTCGGCGCGGACATCGACGGCGTCGAGCAGCGTCAGACCCTGCGGGAAGAGCTCGCGGAAGATCACGCGTTCGGAAAACCCCGGCGCGAGCCGGAAACCCACGCGTCCCGAAAGTGTGTGCAGCGCATCACCCACGCGGTGCTTGTTGCGCGACTCGATGCGCCCCGCCGCCACGCGATTGCGCATGACGACCCAGTCGATCGGCGCGCGCTGGTCCTGGGCCTTGCGCTTGCGGCTGTCCCAGATGAGCGAGGCGTAGAAGCTCGGGCGCACGACTTCGTGGGTCAGCGGATCGATTTCGCCGAGCAGATCGAAGTCGATGAAACTGTCGTTGAGCGGCGTGATGAGGGTGTCGGCGGTCGCGTGCGCTTCGCGGGAGAGGAAGGTGTTGGTGCCCGGCGCGTCGACGACGATGAACTGGCAGGTTTCCGAGAGGCGTTTCAACGCGCCCGTGAAGAGCGCGCCCTCCTCGGCTTCGGCGAGATCGAGATCGCGCGCGATGGAGCCGCGCACGTCGGCGATCTGCGGCATCGGCAGCGCCTGGTTCAGGCGCGCGCAATACTGGACGCGGTTTTCGACGTAGCGCGACAGCGTGCGCTGGCGAAGATCGAGATCGATGGCGCCGACGCGACGGCCCATTTTCAAAAGCGCGACGATGAGGTGCATCGCCACCGTCGACTTGCCCGCCCCGCCCTTTTCATTGCCGACGACGATGACATGCGCGCCGCGGGGTTCCGCGAGCGCGTCATATCTCGGGGCGAGGGCGGCAGCGAGCATGGGGAGATGTTTCGTTCATTGCGGTTAAGCTCCGATTAAATAGTTCGGAGGCGCGGTGTTAGAGAGTCGTCATGATCGTTAACGGGGCGCGCGCGTGCGACGCGAGAGTCCGGAGACTTTCGCGGTGCGTCTGGAGCATGGGCGACCCTGCCCATGCCAAATGTCGAAAGCGGACGCGGACGAGGTTGTCCGCGCTCCAAAGTCTATGACGTGTCTGCAGCTTCTGCGGCAGGTGCGAGCGCGGACGCGCCAAGAGCAATCGTCACGGCAAGCACCGTGACGACAGCGCCGGGCGCGACGCCGTTTTTCGGCAAACGTGCGATGGCGCACTTCACCACTTTGTCGAAATTCGCGAGTGCATCACGGATGTCTCGCAGCGTGCGCAGCGGGATCCCGCGCGTGTAGATGCGCAGCAGGCGTGCGTGGCGGCGCTGATAGCCCGCGATGCCGTGCGGTCGGCGCGTGAACTTTGGTCTGTCGCGCCGGAAGGCCATCCGCGAACACATGCCGAGGAAGATCAGCACGCGGATGTCGCGGCGCGCCTTTCGCACTTCATTCTGGAAATCGAGACGCAGGATGCGTGGCAGGCGCACGCGGGTCGCGACCCAAGCCAGCACCTTCAGAAGCCACAGATGCAGTTCGCGCGCGGCGGTCGCGTAGGCGGCGCGGCGGTGACGTAGCGGTCGAACGACTTGCATTTGGTGCTCTCCTCTTCGCGGCGACCGGACCATCCGGACGCGACGTGGGAGGAGTGTCCTTGGGGTTCGCACCCGGTCGGATTGTTTTGATGATTTTTCT
>JAWXBS010000110.1:0-23225 GCA_034440275.1 Alphaproteobacteria bacterium | reverse complement strand
CCCCAGCGCCCCTTCCGGCATCCCCGCCGCAGATTCCTGTTCTCCCCAGCGCACCTGCGCCGTCCATGACAACGCCCGCCGGCGGCGCCGCAACCCCGCTGCCGCCCGCCGCCGAGATCGCGCGCCTTCGTGCCGGCGTCGCCGCCGCAGACGCTGGCGACTGGAACAGCGTGCGCGTCGCGCGCGCCGGCGCCACCGACCCGCTCGTGCGTCGCATACTGCAATGGCGCCTCGCCAGCGACATGAGCGCGCCGGCGAGCTTCGACGAGATCAAGATCGCCCTCGACCAGCTCCCCAACTGGCCCGGCCGCGAGACCATGCGTCGCCGCGCCGAGCAACAGATCTTCGACTCCACGCTAACCTTCAACCAGCGCGCCGCCTGGCTGCAGACCGGCGGCCCGATTTCCGGCGACGGCAAGGTCGCCCTCGCGCAATCACTAAAGGCGATCGGGCAATCGGCGCAGGCCAACACGATCATCCGCCAGACGTGGCGTGAGAATATTCTGACGCCGCGTGCAGAGTCCTACGCCCTGATGGAGTTCGGCTCGGTGCTTTCTTCCGCCGACCACGCCGCGCGCATGGATTGGGCGCTCTGGCGCGACGACCGTGCCACGGCGAACCGCCTCATGGCCCGCGTCGGGCCAGAGGACCGTCTCGTGGCGCAGGCGCGCGTCGCCCTGCAGACGCGACCGCGCAAGGGATTGCAGGCAACAGTGGATCGCGTGCCGTCCTCGCGCGCCGAAGACGCAGGCTTGCTCTACGATCGCGTGCGCTACATCCGTCGCGACGGACGCCCGGAAGACGCCATGCCGATCGCGGCGCGCATTTCCGCAACTTTGGCGCCGGCGGCGGGTCGCGAGGCGCTGTCCAAGGAACGTCGCCTCTACGTGCCGCGTGCGCTGAAAGCGGGCAATCGCGCACGCGCCTATGCACTCGTCGCAGACCATGGTCTCACATCCGGCGAATCATTCGCCGATGCCGAGTGGATGGCCGGTTGGCTGGCGCTGCGATTCACGCGCGACGCCGCCGTCGCCGATCGTCACTTCGCGCGTCTGAACGATGGTGTATCGGCTCCAGTCTCCAAGGCCCGCGCCCTCTACTGGCGCGCGATGTCGCAGAAGGCGCTCAACCAGGACGCCGCCGCGCAGGCTGCGCTCACGGAAGCGGCGAAGATCAACCACACCTATTACGGCCAGATCGCGGCCTCGAAAATCGACCGAGGCGCAGTGTTGTCGTTCGGTGAACGCTCGTTGGTGACGCCGGCGGCGCGGGCTGAGTTTGAATCGCGCGAAGTCGTGCGCGCGCTGAAGCTGATGGCCGACGTCGGCGACCAGCGCGACTTCGAGTCCATCGCCTTTTACCTCGACGATCAGCTGAACACGCCGCTTGAGCACGAAATGTTGGCGCTCATCGCCCGCGAACGCGCCTACACGCGCACCGCCGTGCGCAGCGCCAAGGCGGGCATGCGGCGCGGCATCATCGCGCCGGACGCGGCCTACCCCCTCCTCGACATCCCCGCCGACGCCCGCAAGCCAGGTCGGCCCGAACCCGCGATCATCCTCGCCATCACGCGGCAGGAAAGCGAGTTCGATCCCCGCGCGCGCTCCAGCGCGGATGCGCGCGGACTCATGCAGCTACTGCCATCCACGGCGCGCATCGTGGCGCGCACGGAAGGGCTTCCCTATCAGCCGAACTGGCTCGTCGATGACCCGTCGTACAATGTCACGCTCGGCGCCGCGTACCTGCAGCAGCTGCTCGAGACTTGGAACGGCTCCTACGTCCTGACCTTCGCGTCCTACAACGCGGGCCCCGGTCGCCCGCGCGAATGGATCGGCGAGTGGGGCGATCCGCGTGCGCCGAATGCCGACGTCATCGACTGGGTGGAGCTGATCCCCTTCTCCGAAACGCGCAACTACGTGCAGCGCGTGATGGAGAACGTGCAGGTCTATCGTCACCGCATCGCGGGAACGCCGGTGCCGCTGCGCATCGAGCAGGACCTGAAGCGCGGCGCCTACTGACCTGACAACACGCGGGCAAACAACTCGGGATCGACGTTGCCGCCACTGGCGAGCACGGCGACCCGCGCGCCCTTGATATCCACGCGGCCAGACAACGCGGCGGCCAGCGCGATGGCGCCGCCAGGTTCCAGCACGAGCTTGTATTCGCGGAACGCGGTACGCATGGCGTCAGCGACCGCCGTGTCGCTCATGGCCAGCGCACCGGCGAATGTTTCCTGCGCGACGGCGAATGGCAGTACACCCATGCGATCCGACAACAACGCATCGCAGAAGGACCGCACCCCCGGCGCATTCACCTCGCGCTGACCGGATGCGAGCGAGCGCACCACGTCATCGTGACCTTCTGGCTCCACCGCATAAACCTTCACGCCGGGAAATCGCGCCCGCAGCGCCAATGCGACGCCCGCCGCCAGTCCACCGCCACTCGAAGGGACAAACGCGACGTCTATGCCTTCGACATCCTCGGCAATCTCGAGCCCCGCTGTGCCCTGTCCGGCGATCACGAACGGATCATCAAACGGCTTCACCAGTGCGAGCCCGCGCTCAGCAACAATGGCCGCACCGATGGCTTCACGATCTTCGGTGATGCGATCGTAGAGCACGACTTCACCGCCGAGCGCTCGGGTGTTGTCGACCTTCACCTTCGGCGCATCGGACGGCATAACGATCACGGCCGGCAGGCCGAACACCCGCGCGGCGCCCGCCGTCGCCTGCGCGTGATTTCCGGAAGAAAAGGCAAGCACGCCATTGCGGCGTTCTGCATCGGTAAAACTCGCGATGCGGTTGAACGCGCCACGCGCCTTGAAAGCGCCGAACCGCTGTAGGCTTTCTGCCTTCACGAAAAGCGACGCGCCGGCTCGCGCATCCACAACCTCGTTGGTGAGAACCGGTGTCCGCTTCACGTAGGGCGCAATACGCACACGCGCAGATTCGATATCGACAATGGTGGGCGGCTGTAGGGTCATCACGAACCTCTTGGCTTGGCGCGGCGTGTCGGCTCTGCGGCGAGCGGATCCTCCGGCCACGGATGCCTGGGATAGCGTCCCTTCATTTCGACGCGCACCGAAGCATATGATCCGCGCCAGAACCCCGGCAAATCCCGCGTGGTCTGTACCGGTCGATGCGCAGGGGAAAGCAGTTTGAGGAGCAGCGGCGCGCGACCTTTCGCCACCGCCGGATGCGCGTCCATGCCGAACAGCTCCTGCAGTCGCACCTCCAGCGCAGGCCCGTTTTCGGCGCGATAGTCGATCAGTGACGATCCGCCAGCCGGTGTTTGAAAGTGCGTTGGCGCATCCGTATCGAGTCGCCGTTGCAGGTCATACGGCAACAGCGCGCGCAGCGAAGCCGTCAACGCCTGCGGTGCAATGGAGTCAAACCGAACAACCCCTTCCAGCAAAGGCGCAAGCCAGTCATCGAGTCGCTCGATCAACGTCACGTCACCCATGTCCGGCCAGACCTCGCCCTCCACTCGTCGCATCAAGGCGACGCGTGCGCGCAATTGTTCGGCCTCTTCGGGAAGCGACAATTCGGCAAGACCCAACGTGCGGACCGCGGTCGCCAGCGCATCGCGCACCTTTTCAGGTTCCGGCCGCTCCAGCGGACCTTCGGAAAGGACGATCCTGCCATACCTTCGCACGCGACGCGCGCGGATCGCGCCGGCGTCGTAGCTTACCTCATCGGCGGTTTCGATGCGTGCGCCGAAGAGGCGCTCGACATCTTCGGCGGAAATTGGCGCTGCGGACAGGATTTGCGCCCGATCCGCCCTCCCGGCGACCTCGGCGATGGCGAGAAATGGTTCCCGTGCGAGTGCGTCCGTCTCCGCCACCATCGCAGCGCGCCCGTTGACCATGAGAAACTCGCCGCGTTTGCCGCGCGCCTTGGCGACACGACCCGGGTACGCGACGGCAAGACACTCACCCGCCCGCTCGGCATCCATGCGTTCGTCCGCAGCAGCGCCCACCCGGCGCGCCACGCCGTCCGCCGCGCGCCTGGCCGCTGTCGCGCGCTGTCCGTCTTCGCGTTGGAATTGCCGCAGGCGTTCGCGCACGTCAGCGTCTCGCCCGCCAAGTCCTTGCTCGCTCAACACCATGGCGATCATCGCCGCCGTGCGCGCGGCGCTGTCCTCGGCAGCTCTCGTCACCATGTGCGCCAGACGCGGGTGTAGCGGCAGAGTCGCAATCCGCGCCCCCTCAGATGTGAGACGGCCATCGTCATCGAGCGCATCGAGATCGCGCAGGAGCGCAACCGCCTGCCTCCACGCGCCCGCCGGCGGCGCATCCAGCCATTTGAGCGACGCGGGGTCTGCGACGCCCCACGCAGCAAGATCGAGCGCAAGTCCGGAGAGATCGGCCTCAAGTATTTCCGGTCGATCGAACTGCGCGAGCGATCGGGTCTCCGCTTCGTCCCACAACCGCCAGCATGAACCAGGTTCGGTACGCCCCGCACGCCCCTTGCGTTGCTCGGCGGCGGCGCGACTGACCCGTCCCGTCTCCAGACGTGTCAGTCCCGGGCCCGGCTCGTACCGGGGACGACGCGCCAAACCGCTGTCTATCACGACGCGAACGCCTTCAATCGTGAGGCTGGTCTCGGCGATCGAGGTTGCGAGAACGACCTTGCGCGATCCGGCGGGGGCGGGCGAAATCGCCGCATCCTGGGCGCGCGGGTCGAGAGCGCCGTAAAGCGTGTGAATGGAAACAGCGGGATCGCGCACATTCTCGAGCAAGCGCTCGGCGGTGCGCTGGATCTCGCGGGCGCCCGGTAGAAAGCACAGAATGCTCCCCGTCTCCGCGTTCAGCGCAGCGCGGACGGCTTCCGCCATCTGCTGTTCAATGGGCGCGCGCTCGTTTCGCCCGAGATAGCGCTCACTGACGGGGTGCATTCGGCCTTCGGACACGATGAGCGGCGCTTCACCCATCAGCGCGCTCACACGTGCGCCGTCGAGCGTCGCCGACATCACCAGAAGACGCAGGTCCTCCCGCAACCCGCCCTGAGCATCGAGCGCCAGAGCCAGTCCGAGATCGCCTTCAAGACTACGCTCGTGAAACTCGTCGAACAGGACTGCAGCGACTCCCGCCAGTGTTGGGTCTGCAAGGAGCATGCGGGTGAAGACGCCTTCCGTCACGACTTCAATCCGCGTGCGTGGACCGACGCGTGATTCAAGACGCACGCGGTAACCCACGGTCTCGCCGACGTTCTCACCAAGCTGCGCCGCCATGCGCGCCGCAGCCGCTCGCGCCGCCACCCGTCGAGGGCTGAGCAGCAGGATCTTTCCACCCTGCGCCCACGCAGCATCCAGCAGGGCCAGCGGCGCACGCGTACTCTTGCCGGCGCCGGGCGGCGCCACCAGCACCACGCACGGATGCTTCGCCGTAGCGGCGAGGAGTTCTGGAAGGACAGCGTCGATGGGTAGTGTCATGGCGTCGCCGCGAGGCATAATGGCGCCTTCGTCTGCGGCCAAGCGGATTGCGACGGCGTCCTCACGCGCTATGACAGGGATGGATCAGGAGGGTCGGACATGCGGAAAGTCACATCTATCGCCGTCATCGTTGGCTTTGCCGCGCTCGCGGGGGCGTGCTCGACGACCGCCGGTGAAAAGAATCGGGTTGATGAAGTTCGCCGCGGCGTCGTGGAAGCTGCCGCCTCGCCCTTCCGTGACATCGGCCTCGTTCGACCGGAAGTGCCGGCCACCCTGCAAAATCTCGACTATCCCTACAGTCCCACCGGACTGACCGTCGGTTGCGACGCCGTGCTCTACGAGATCGGCGAACTGGATGCGATCCTCGGCCCCGAGAACTTCCAGCCCGGCGTCGAACGCGGCATTTCCTCGAAGGGCCTCGACGCCATCGAAGGCGCGGTGATCAACGCCGCGCGCGACGCCGCCGGCGACATCATCCCCTATCGCGGCTGGGTGCGGCGCATCAGCGGCGCCGCGAAGGCGGAAAAGGAAGCGTCGCGCGCGATCATCCAGGGCCAGACCCGGCGCGCCTATCTGCGCGGCTACGGCGCGGCGCTCGGATGCCTCAACGCGGTACCGGCGCCGCCGCCGATCACGACCCCGCAACCCGTCGACCCGCGCACGCCGCCGCCGCAGGCGCGTGACGCACGCGATGCGCAGCGCCCGCGCTAGCCTTGGCTCTGAAGTCCTTCCCGAAACTCTGCGGCAAAGTCGCTGAGCGTGCCGGCAGAGATCGTCGCGCGGAGCCGCGCCATGAGGCTTTGGTAGTAAGCGATGTTGTGCCACGACAGAAGCACTTGACCGAGAAGTTCGCCGGACTTCACGAGGTGGTGCAGATAGGCCTTCGAATAGTCCCTGCTCGCGGGACAATCGATCGTCTCGTCCAGCGGCGCCACATCTTCGGCAAAGCGCGCGTTCTTCAGATTCATCGCACCTTGATCGCCCCACGCCTGACCGTGACGGCCTGAACGCGTCGGCAACACGCAATCGAACATGTCCACGCCTCGCGCGACGGACTCCACGATGTCGATGGGTTTGCCGACGCCCATGAGATAGCGCGGCTTCGCCTGCGGCAGGAGCGGCGTCGTGGCGTTGAGCGTGCGCAACATCTCCGCGTGTCCCTCGCCCACCGCCAATCCGCCGATAGCGTATCCGTCAAAGCCTTCGGTCACCAGCGACCCGGCCGACTGGCGGCGCAGCTTTTCGTCCGTGCCGCCCTGCACGATGGCGAAAAGTGCTTGTGCATCACGTGTCCCAAACGCCGCCTTCGAACGCGCGCCCCAGCGCAGGGAAAGCTCCATCGCGCGACGGACATCTGCTTCCGGCGCAGGCAACGCGGGACACTCGTCGAACTGCATGACGATGTCGGCGCCGAGGAGGTCCGCCTGGATCTCGATCGAACGTTCCGGCGTCAACACATGCGCGCTACCGTCAATGTGGCTGCGGAACGTGACGCCGTCCTCAGTGATCTTGCGCAAGCCTGCCAGCGACATGACCTGAAACCCGCCGGAGTCGGTGAGAATCGGGCGTGACCAGTGCATGAACTCGTGCAGTCCGCCGAGGCGCTTCACGCGCTCCGCACCCGGACGCAGCATCAGGTGGTAGGTGTTGCCGAGCACGATGTCGGCGCCCGTCGCGCGCACCTGATCGACGAGCAACCCCTTCACCGTTCCCGCCGTACCCACCGGCATGAAAGTGGGTGTGTGAATGTCGCCGCGCGGCGTTTTGAGCACGCCTGTGCGCGCCGCGCCGTCAGTCGCATGAATGGAGAAGGGAAATGTCCCCATCAGCTTGCGTCCGCACGCCAGAGCAGACTGACGTCGCCGAATGAGTAGAAGCGGTACGACCGCGCGATGGCATGCGCGTAGGCCGCCCGCATGCGTTCCAGACCGGCGAAGGCGCTGACCAGCATGAAAAGCGTCGAGCGCGGCAGATGAAAGTTGGTCCAGAGGCCGTCGACAATGCGAAACCGGTAGCCGGGTGTGATGAAGATGTCTGTGTCGCCGGACTCTGGCCGCACGCGTCCCTCCGGATCAGCGGCGGACTCGAGACTGCGCAGCGCCGTCGTGCCGATGGCGATGACGCGCCGCCCCTCCGCACGAGCTCGATTCACCGCGTCCGCCGTCTCGACAGGAATGTCGCGCCACTCGTGGTGCATCACGTGGTCAGCAGTGTCGTCCGTCTTGACCGGCAGGAAAGTACCCGCGCTCACGTGCAGCGTGACCATGGCGCGCTCCACACCCTTGGCGTCGAGCGCCGCGAAGAGAGCCTCCGTGAAGTGAAGGCCCGCCGTCGGCGCGGCGACTGCGCCGTCCTTGTCTGCGTAGATCGTCTGGTAGGCCTCCTCGTCGCCAGTCTCTGCAGCGCGCTGCGCCAGGATGTAAGGCGGGAGCGGCGGTGCGCCACACGCCGCTATCGCTGCATCGAGCGCCTCGCCCGCGCGATCAAACCTGAAGAGGACTTCCCCGGACTCAAGTTTCTCCGTTACCGATGCCGAGAGCGCACTTCCAAACGTGACCACGTCGCCAGTCCGCATGCGCTTTCCGGGCCGCGCAAACGCGAGCCACGAAGCCGCGTCGATACGCCTGTGGAGGTTGAGCGCGATCGCAATGTCGCTGCCTTCGCCGCGCGCTGCCCGCACGCCCTCCAGCGCCGCGTGGATCACGCGCGTATCGTTGAAAACAAGCAGATCGCCCTTGCGAAGCAGGTCTGGCAGGTCACGCACTACGCGATCCTCGTAAGCGCCCTGCCGCGGCACGTGCAGCAGGCGTGCGCTATCACGCGGACGCGCCGGGTGCAGGGCGATCCGGTCTTGCGGCAACTCGAAATCGAAGATGTCGACGCGCATTGACTACCAGGTGTCGATGAAGGGGCGCTTCTTGCCCGCACGCGGTTGCGGTGCGCACGCCGATTTCAGGCCGCGCACGATCCAGGCGCGGGTCTCGGCCGGGTCGATGACGGCGTCGATCTCCAGAAACGCGGCGACCGAAGTCGCCTTGCCGACGGCGTACTGCCGCGCGACCAGCTTTTCGTAAAGCGCCTTCTGCGCAACGGGATCGCCTTCGGCTTCGAGTTCCTTGCGATAGCCGAGCCGGACCGCGCCTTCGAGCCCCATGCCGCCGAACTCGCCGGTGGGCCAGGAGACGCAGAAGAACGGCGTCTGCAGGCTGCCGCCAGCCATGGCCTGTGCGCCGAGTCCGTAGCCCTTCCGCACGACGACCGCGAAGACAGGCACGCTCATGTTTGCGGCGGTGACGAAGAAACGCGACCCCTTGCGTACGGCAGCAGTCTTCTCACTTTCGGGGCCGACCATGAACCCCGGGGTGTCAATGAGCGACAGGACGGGAATGTCGAAGCCATCGCAGAGCTGCAGGAAGCGGGCGGCCTTGTCTGATGCGTCGGAATCGATGGCGCCGCCCAGATGCATCGGATTGTTGGCGATGAGGCCGACGGGCCGCCCCTCGATGCGCACGTACGCAGTAACGATGCCGATGCCGAAGTCACGGCGCAACTCGAGCACGGAGCCTTCATCTGCAAGGCCTCCAATGAGCCCGCGGATGTCATACACGCGCAGTCTGTTCTCCGGGATCGCCTGTCTCAGCAATCGCTGATCAGGGCAGCGCCACTCCGTCACTGCGCCCTGAAAATAGCCAAGCGCCCGCTTGGCGGCGACTGCGGCGGCCTCTTCGTCATCAACGACAATGTCGACGACACCGTTTGCCGTCTGCATAGCGATCGGACCGACTTCATCGGGGTGATATACTCCAAGTCCGCCACCTTCGATCATCGCAGGCCCGCCGAGGCCCACAGAGACGTTCTTCGTGGCGATGGTGATGTCGCTGCAACCGAAGAAGACAGCATTGCCAGCAAAGCAGCGGCCCGACGCGATGCCAATGCGTGGCGCGAGACCGGAAAGCGCCGCGTACGAGTAGAAGCTGTGCGTGTCGAGGCCCGTCGCCCCTGGCGCATCCACATCGCCGGGACGCCCGCCGCCGCCCTCGCAGAACCAGACCACCGGCAGGGCTTCGCTCTTGGCGACGGCCAGGATGCGGTCGGTTTTCTTGTGATTGAAATGCCCCTGCGTACCCGCCAGCACGGTGTAGTCGTAGGCAAGCACCGCCGCGCGCGACTTCGTTTCATCGAACAAGACGCCGTTGATGGCGCCGAGACCCGTGATCATGCCGTCAGCCGGCGTGTTGGCGATTAGATCGTCCACAGGCCGACGGCGGCGCTGCGCGGCGATCACGAGCGCGCCGTACTCGATGAACGTCCCTGGATCCACGAGAGCATCGATGTTTTCACGGGCCGTTCGCTGGTTCGTCTTGCGCCGTCGCGCTACCGCTTCGGGGCGATGGGTATCCACCGTGAAGGCGTGGCGATCGATGACCGCCCGCAGGTCGGCGCGGATGTGGTCAGGATCGACTGTCGCGACTTCCTCGTACGCGTGGTCGTCCCCCACTTGCGGCGCAATGAAGTAGAGGGGCTCGCCCTCGCCCAGCGTATCGCCCAGCGCCGCCACCTTCACGCGCACGATGCCCGATATCGGCGCCGTCACCACGTGCTGCATCTTCATGGCTTCCAGCACGGCGATTTGTTGCCCTCGGCGCACAGTGTCGCCCTCGCGGACGTCGAGGCTGACGACGGTGGCGCGCAACGGCGCCGGCGCGGGCTCCGTTCCGTGGGGACCAACGACGCTCGCCCTTCGCGCAGCGACCTGCGCGCCACGCTTTTCGACAAAAGTGCGTGCCAGCGGCGAGGGCGCTGCGAGCAAACCGCCGATCTCGTGCTCGACAAATCGCGTCGTGATGGCGCCCGACGCTATCGCAGGATGCGCTAGCAGCGCGCGAAGGACCACAAGATTTGTGTTGGCGCCTTCGATGCGGGTTTCATCGAGTGCGCGCACGGCGCGACACAGCGCCGCTGCGATCCCACCTGTGCGCGCATGCACGATCACTTTGGCGATCAGGGAGTCATAGTTGGGATTGGCTTCAAAGCCTGCGTAGCCCGCCGAATCCACGCGCACGCCCGGCCCGCTCGGAAGCTCGAATATGGTCAACACTCCTGCGGCAGACGCCACGGCGCCATCTGCGTTCATCGTCTCCAGATTCACGCGGACCTGTATCGCGTAGCCAACGGGCGCTGCCGGCGTCGCCAGTCCGAGATCAGCGAGCGCCGCACCGCCGGCGAGGGCAAGCTGGGTCTGCACGATATCGACGCCTGTCACTTCCTCCGTGATCGTATGCTCGACCTGAAGGCGCGGGTTGGCCTCCATGAACCAGAAGTCGTCGCCGTTCTCGGCGTCCACCAGAAATTCGAAAGTACCGACATTTGTGAAGGCGGCGGACTTGGCCATGCGCACTGCTGCGTCGACGATCCGGATGCGTGTCGTATTCGACAACCAGGGCGCCGGCGCGATCTCGATGATCTTCTGGTTGCGCCGTTGCAGCGTGCAGTCGCGCTCCCAGAGATGACTGACGCCGCCAAATGTGTCGGCGACGATCTGTACCTCGATATGACGCGCTCTTGGCACAAGGTGCTCAAGGTAGAGCGCTCCGTCGCCGAATGCGGCCTTTGCCTCCGCCTCGCACAACGCATACGCCGCATCCACGTCCTCGACGCGCGACACCGGCCGCATGCCGCGCCCACCGCCGCCGGCGGACGCCTTGATCATCGCCGCGCCCAAACGCTTCACGAAAGCGCGCGCATCCTTCAAGGTCGTCGCGCGTCCGGTGCCTTCCAGCAGTGGCACATCGCACGCCGCTGCGAGCGCGCGCGCCGCCACCTTGTCGCCGAGCAGATCGAGTGCATCCGGACCCGGACCGATGAAGACGACGCCCGCCTCGGCGCACGCGCGCGCAAGCGCCGCGTTCTCGCTCAGAAATCCATACCCCGGGTGTAGCGCATCGCAGCCTTGCGCCTTGGCCACCGCGATCAGCGCACCAATGTCTAGATATCCCCGGGCGCCGACGCCGGGGAGGACCACCGCCAGGTCCGCCGCCTTCACATGGAGGGAGCGGTCGTCGTCCTTCGTATGCACCGCAACGGTACCGATCCCCATCTCGGCGGCTGCGCGGGCGATGCGGATGGCGATCTCGCCGCGATTGGCGATGAGCAGGCGCTTGAACGACGGGTGCGGCAAAGGGGCAGGCTTTCGGCTGGAACGGCCTCAACCTAGCGAACTCCACCGCGCAACGTCCATGTGCCCGCGCCTGCCATCACTGCGGCAAGGGTATGAACTCGTCGTGGTCGAAGTCGGGGAGCTTCATGCGACCGGCGCGCCAGTCCGCCTTCGCCTGCTCGATGCGCTCCTTCGACGAGGAGACGAAGTTCCAGTCGATGTAGCGCGGGCCTACAGGCTCGCCGCCAAGCGTCATCACCGTTGAAGGCTCCAGCGCGATGGCTTTCACGTCGCCGCCGGGGGTGAACACGGCCATGGATCCGGCGCCCACACGCCGCCCGTCAATTTCGACAGCGCCCGATGTCACGTAGGCGGCGCGCTCCACAAAGGCGGAGTCCATGCGCGCTGCGGCGCCCGTCTGCAGATCCCAGTGGACATAAGTTGTCGGTGAATGCGTCTTCGCAGGCGATTCAAGACCAAACGCGGAACCTGCAAGCACGCGCGCCCAGGCGCCCCCGTCCTCCATCGTCGGCAGGTCTTTCGCGCCATGATGTGCAAACGCCGGCTCGATTTCCTCTGCGCCGTCCGGCAGCGCGACCCACGATTGTATCGCGTGCATCGGGCCGCCTTCGGCGCGCGCCTTCTCGAAGCGTTCCGAATGCGTGACGCCGCGTCCGGCAGTCATCCAGTTCACTTCACCGGGCCGGATCGCCTGCACCACCCCGAGACTGTCGCGGTGCATCATCTCGCCAGCGAAAAGGTAGGTCACGGTCGACAGACCGATATGGGGGTGCGGGCGCACGTCAACGGTCTTCGGAATGCCCCGCGCGAAGGTGACCGGCCCGATATGATCAAAGAAAATGAACGGCCCGATCATCCGGCGCTTCGCAAACGGCAAAACGCGCCCGACCTCAAAGCCCCCGAGATCTCGGCGGCGCTGGTCAATGACGAGTTCGATCACAGGCCAAGCGCCGTGCGGTAATCGGGATGGAGGATGTCGTGCTCTTCGGGGTGCTCCGCGATGTAATTCGCGAAGAACGGACACACGGGCATGACCTTCAGATCGTGGTCGCGCGCGTACTTCAGCCCTGCGCGGACCAGCGCTTTGGCGATACCGCGTCCGCCCAGCGCCGATGGCACCTCCGTATGGCTGAACAGGATGCCGCTTGCGAGCACTTTGTAGTCGGCAAAGGCCACCGCGTCGCCGATCTTCACCTCGAAACGGTTGGCGGCGGTATTGTTCGCTACGGTGAAACTCTCCTCGGCCATGGCGTTCGGTCCCGGGTCAGTGCGCGTCGGGCGCAGGCGCATGCGCTGCAGCGTTGAGCTTAAGTGTCGACGCATCGAAGATCTGGATCTCGCTGCCGAAGTCGATGAACGCCACCTTGTCCTGCGCAATCACGCGGAAGCTGCGGTCGCCCACGTGCGAGACGCCGAGGTCACCGCATGGCGGTTCTGGAATTTCGTCACCCGCGAGCGCTGCATCGTAGGCGACCTTCGCCGCGCCTTCGGGCGTGAAGACGTAGCTCGGCGGCATGCCTTCCTCGGCGACACGCGGCGCAAGAACACATGCGGCCGTTCCGGCGCCCGGAGATGCTGCACGCACTGCCGTCAGGATCGACTCGATGGGCGCCTCTGCCGGCTTGTCAAAGAGGCGCAACGCGATGCGGCGTCCGGGAGCGGCGGGATCGGTGGACTCGATCACGAATCCCGGCAGCGCATCGTCGGCGGCAAGATGAACGTTCCCGTAGCCGGGACCGCACGCGTAGCTCCAGATAGACGCAACGGCGCCTTTCACTTCGCCCCACGTGCAACTGGCAAAAGTGTCGCGCATCACCTGGACAGGCTCCGGCGCATGCACCACGGCGGGCTCGACCTTACGGGTGTCGCCCGGGCCGCAGCCGATGAGAAACGCCACCGCTGTGGTCGCAATCAGCCAGTTCCGCATAAGTCCGACTCCCAATTTCCGCGAACGCACCCTAACGAGACGACCGGGCGCGGCAAGCGCGCCGCGTGATCAGGTTCAGGTGATGAGCGACGAGAAGGATCAGGGCAGCTATGGCGCGCCCATCGAACTGGCGGAAGGCCCCTTCAAGGGCTGGCTGACGTGGGGCGACGGGCGCGACCCCTTCGAAACATTGGTAGGTCCGCTCGTCTTCCGGTCGGAGCCGGACGGCCGCTCCCGCGCCGCCTTCCTGCCGGAGCAGAAGCACCTCAACGGCGGCGGCGTGATCCACGGGGGCGCGCTCATGTCGTTTGCGGACTTCGCGTTGTTCGGGCTCGCACACGAGGCGCTGAAGGGCGTGTTCGCGGTGACAGTGACGTTCAACGCGGAGTTTGTCGGCGCCGGCGCGCCGGGGGCGGTTGTGGAAGCCGAGGGACGGGTCGTGAAGCAGACCGGATCGCTTGTCTTCGTGCAGGGCGTTCTCCTGCAGGGAGGCGCCCCGATCCTCGCATTTTCCGGGACACTGAAAAAGATCAAGGCTCCGCCTGCCATCTCGGTCTGAATGGAATCAACGTCTTGCGGGCTCCTCCGCAAGTCGCCAAGGTTCCAGTCATGCGCCCGACCGATCCACCAAGCCCTGCCGCCGCCGGCTTTGCCTGGAAGGCCGCCCTCATCGCGGAGATCGAGGCGGCCGCGCATGCGCTCGGCGATCCCGACCCCGATCAGGCCATCCACCAGACGCGGGTGCGGCTAAAGCGCGTGCGCACGCTCGCGCGCCTCGGCGACGCTGACGGAATTTCGCGCACGGCGCGCGCGCTCAAGTACACGCTGTCCGGCTGGCGCGACCTCACTGCTCTGGAGAACGCCGCGCGTTCAACGGCGGTAAAGGCGCGCAAGAAGGGCGCAGCCGCCCTCGACGATATCGCAGCGCGGCTGTCACAGGCGCGGGTCACGCTGGGTCGGCCTAAACTGGACGATCTGACGGCCGCTCTGGACCAGCTCAGATTCGACGCACTTGCGCTCTCCGATCTCGACCCGCACGCCGTACGCAAGGGCGCGCGTCGCATGGCCCGGGATGCACGACGCGCTTGGCGTCATGCCGTGCGGTCACGCAACATCGTCGCTCGCCATCGCTGGCGGCGCCGGGCGAAGGATCGCTTCTACGCCGCAACCCTGCTCGGCGCGGCATGGCCGACGAAGCGGCGGCGGCGGGTCAACGATCTGCTGGGCGATGTGCTGGGCCGTGAACGCGACGCCCGCCTGCTGCTCGCACGCCTGAAATCCGAGCCTGCGCCGCATTCCTCAGCGGCGAAGTCGGCGCGTCGGGCTCTCAAACGCGCCATCCGCAAACTGTCGCGCCGCGCCGACGTGCTGGGCGCACGGCTTCATCGCGGCAAGGTCTAAGCGACGAGCGCGGTCGCACACGCGTCAACGTCGGCTTCCCGTGTGGCCCATGATGTCACGAACCGATACACGCCCGGCCCGTCCACGACCCAGCGATAGAGCGCAACGCCAGCCCGCCCCAGCTTCCCGGCCATCCCGTCGTCCATACGGACGAAGAGCGCATTGCCACGAAGCGGGTGCGCGAGTTCGCCACCCGCGCCCGTCAGCACCGACGCGAGCCGCGCCGCCATGGCGTTCGCCTGGCGCGCATTGTCGAGCCACAGATCGTCGGTGAGGTAGGCATCCATCTGCGCGCCGAGAAGCCGGTGCTTGGCGATGAGGTGGCCGGAACGCTTGCGCAAATGCGGCAGCTGCGCGGCGGCGGCAGAGTCGAAACAGACGATTGCTTCCACGCTGAAGGCGCCGTTCTTCGTTGCGCCGAAAGAAAGCACATCCACGCCTGCCTTCCAGCTCATCTCAGCGGGCGTAGCACCCGTCGCCACGAGAGCATTGGCGAAGCGCGCGCCGTCCATGTGCAACTTCAGTCCGCGTGCGCGGCAAACCGCCGAGATCGCCGCGACTTCGGACGCTTCGTACACCGCGCCGCTCTCGGACATCTGGCTGATGGAGACGGTGAAGGGTTGCAGGCCGTGAACGTTTGCGCGCGCATGACGCGACGCTTCCGCATCAAGGGCATCGGCAGTGATCTGCGCGTGCGGCCCATCCAGCAGCAGCAGTCGTGCACCGCCGGTGTGAAACTCGGGCGCGCCCGCCTCGTCGAGGACGATGTGCGCCTCCCGGTGTGTAATGATCGCGCCCCAAGGTGGCGTGATCGAAGCGAGCGCCAGCGCGTTCGCCGCCGTACCGCTCGCCACGAGAAAGACCGCGCAGTCGGTTTCAAAGATGTCTTTAAGCCGTGCAATGGCGCGCGCGGTCCATGGATCAGCGCCGTAGCTCGACGCCACGCCCGCATTGGCGGCGACGATGGCCTCCATGATGCGCGGATGCACCGGTGCGGTGGTGTCAGAGATGAAGCTCATGCGAACTACGGTGCGACCTTGCCGGCGGGGCGTTCGGCCATCATGTCGCGCCAGCGCTTCAGGTGCGGCGTCGTTTCGTCGGGACGCCAGCGCGCCATTTTCGCGAAGTCGATGCCGGCGAGAGCCGTCAAATCAGCGATCGTCAACCGATCTCCAGCGATGAATTCCCGGTTTGCCAGCTGCGCGTCAAACCACTTCGCCATGCGCATGGCGGTCTGTTGGTTCGACTCAGCGACGCCCGCATTCTGGTTCTTTTCGAGCCGCGCCATGATCGGCAATCCGTGGCGCATCCACATCATCAGCGGCATCGAGAGCATCAACTCCACGCGCCGATCCCACATCTCAATCTCGGCGCGTTCAAAGGGATCCCGTCCCATAAGCGGGGGATCGGGATATACGCCCTCCAGATAGGTGCAGATGGCGCGGCTTTCGGTGAGCGTGCGGCCGTCATCGAGTTCGAGCGTCGGGATCTGCGAGAGCGGACTCTTCGACCGGAAATCCGGCGTGCGATGCTCGCCCTCCGTCAGATTGAGCGAGATCACCTCGATGTCGGTGATGCCCTTTTCGGCGACGAACATCGTCACGCGGCGGGGATTGGGTGCGTACGGCGCACTGTAGAGTTTCATCTTCCTCTCCTCAGCCGAACATGCCGCGCGGCAATGCCGCCACGACGGCCGCCGCCATGCAGGTCGCAAGGAATCCGGGCGCCAGCGCCTTCCAGGCGAGTCCCAGAATTTCCGGCCGCCGCTCGGGCATGAGCGTCGTCATGCCGCCGACCATGATGCCGATCGATGCGACGTTGGCGAAGCCGCAGAGCGCGTAGGTCATGATCATGCGCGAGCGCTCCGACAGAACGCCTTCAGGCGTAGCACCGAGTTCGATGAAGGCGATGAACTCGGTCAGGAAGAGCTTCACGCCGAGAAGGCCGCCGGCCGCCTGCGCTTCCTGCGCCGGGATACCGATGATCCATGCGAGTGGCGCAAAGACATAGCCGAAGATCACCTGCAGCGTGGCGCGCTCGGGGTAGATGTCGAGGCTGTCCGGCAAGAGCGGGTTCAGCACGAATGAAATCGGGCGCAGGACTGTGGGCAGGATGCCGTTGATGATCCAGACAAACGCCACGAACACGATCAGCATCGCCGCGACGTTGGCGATCACCATGAACCCGTCCTGGACGCCCTTCGTGATCGCATCCATCGAGGAGTCGTATTTCAGCTCCGAGCTGTAATCGACGCCTTCGCCTTCCGCGCCCTTGCGTTCGGGAATGATGATGCGCGCGAGCAAAATGCCGGCCGGCGCCGAGATGATCGACGCGACGAGCACGTGGCCGGCAGCGTTCGGCAAGGTCGAAGAGAGGATCGCGGCGTAGGCGACCATCGTGGAGCCTGCGACCGTTGCAAGGCCCACGACCATCATCAGAAACAGTTCGGAGCGCGTGAGCTTGTCGAGGTACGCCTTGATGACGATCGGGCTCTCGACCATGCCCATGAAGATGTTGGCGGCCGTCGCGGTCGCCGAGGCGCCGCCCAGGCCCATCGTCTTCTGAAAGACAAAGCCGAAGCCGCGGATAATCCACTTCAGGATGTTCCAGTGCCACAGCAGCGCCGACAGCGCCGAGATCACGAGGATCAGTGGCAGCACCTGAAAGCCGAAGATGAAAGGCGGCGGCGCACCCGGGCTCGTCGTCGCGTAAGGCGCATCACCACCGCCGAGATAGCTGAAGACGAACTGCGTGCCCTTGTTGGTCGCCGACGCCAGTCCATCGACAGCGCCGTTGATGCCATCGAGCGCGGCCTTCGAATTCGGGATGGCGAAGAGCAGCAACACGAGCCCCGCCTGCACGACGAGCGCACCCACCATCATCAGCCACGGGAAACGCCGGCGATCCTCGGAAAAGGTCCAGCACACCAGCAGAATGAGAACGACGGCGGCGATGGGCCGTGCGTTCTCCAGATCATAATATGGCACCGTCGGCCCTCCCGCTGAGGGCAAAGGCTAGAGACCGCCGCCTTGGCTGGCAACGGTCGCCATGCGCGTAGGCCTTACGAGATCGGCGGTTTGAAGCCGGTGTAGGCTTCCCGCAACAGCCGCCCGTACTTCTCCACCTGACCCGGCCCGTTATAGACGCGCGCGAACCCTTCCCAGTCGAGACGCTGAAGTTCGTCGATGAGATCGCTCGAACGCACGAACCCTTCGAATGCGATGAGCTGGCGTTCTTCGGATTTCGCCATGTCCTGCACGAACGCCTTTGCCGAGGTGAAGCCGCACTTGACGTAGTTCATCCCCATGATCTGGAAGAGCCCCCAGCTCGCGGACGCAACCGCCGCCTCGCCGTCGAGCGCGAACGCCTTGTTCATCTGCGCCCAGCGATCGGCCTGTGTTTTGGGGTACGGCTTTGCGCCCCACGACGAATAGCTGAGATCGGGATGGCTCGCGTCGTAGCGGCGCTGCGTGAGGCGCGAGAAGATGTGCGGCTCGTAGAGAATGATCGGGCGACCGTCGGTGCCGAAGCCGGCGGAGCCGCTCTCGACCTTCACCACCGCGCGCACTGCCGCCACTTCACAGCCGAGGCGCTGCGCGGACGCTTCGAGCTGCGGCAGGCCGAGACGAGAGCGATCGGTTGCAACGAGCGCCGCGAGGAATGGATCGGGTTTGGCGACGATGGCCGCGTAGGCCTGCTCCAGGAGCGCGCCGTAGCGCACCGCGTTGTCCTCGCCGTCGTAGATGCGCGCGAAGCCCTCCCAGTCCTGACGCTGCAGTTCGTCCGCGAGCTGCTTTGACTGCAGGATGTTCTGGAACGCCGCGAGCTGGCGGGATTCCGATTTCGAGATGTCCGAGACGAAGCTCTCCACGGTCGGGTGTCCCGCCGCCTGATGCAGCGCGCCGGCCGTCTGAAAGAGCCCCCAACTCGCCGCCTTCAGCGCGGCGGTGGCGTCGAGCGCATAGGCCTGCTCAAGCTTCGTCCATCGATCAGCTTGCGTGCGACCTAGATCGGCGCGCTTCACGTCAGGCTGCGACAGCAACGGGTGGGAAGCATCGAAGCGCCCACCGGTCAGCTTCGAAAACACGGTCGGCTCGAACAGGATGAGCGGGCGACCATCCGATCCAAAACCCGCGCCGGCGCTTTCCAGCTGGATGACGGCGCGGATCGTGGCGGGCGGTGCGTTGATCGCCTGACCGACGGAATCGATCTGCTGGACGGTGACTTTCGCGCCGTCCGTCTGCCGCAGCGACGAGAGCGACAGCGTTGCGGGCGTCGGCGCGGGCGGCGGCGGCGTGGGCGGTACAGGCGCCGGTTGCGGTTGCGGCGGCGGCAACGGCGCAGGCTGGATCGGCGGCGCGGGCGGCGGCGGTATCGGCGCAGGTTGCACCGGCGGTGGCGGAACCGGCTGGATCGGCGGCGGCGGCAGTGGCGCCGGCTGCGCCACCGGCGGCGGTGGCGGTGTGGGACGCGGCGCGGGCGCCGGCGTAGGACGCGACGGCGGCGGCGCAGGCGGCGACGCGGGGCGACGACGGCCAAAGATCGCGGCGAAGATGTTGTCCCAGAAGCTCATCGTCGGTTCCTTCAGAAGTCGGTCGTCGTTGCCGTGTCTGCTCGAGATCTATTCGCCCAGCGGTGGGCGGCGTTCGAAGAGGCGACCCAGCGCGTCAAGGCGGGTCTTCGGTTGGCCCGGCGTGCGCTCGGCGAAAAATTCCGGATCGAAGCGCGGCGGCAGGATCTGGTTTTCCCAATCCTGCGCTTCGCGGCCCGGTGCGTTGCGGAAATACGATTGTCCCGCGCGCAATCCGATATCGTGCGGGCGTTGCAGCGTGTCGTCGTCGTCGGTGGCGAGATCGCGCATGCGCACGATATCCTGCTCACTGAAATCGAAATCGAGCGCCTTCAGCGCCTCGACATCAAGGCCCACATCCATGCGCTGGAAGCCGAGCACCGGAAACGGCGAGACGTGATCGTGCTGCATATCCTCAATTTCGCTGTCGATGCGCCACGGACGCGGCGAGCGCGAAAGCGCCTGCATGGTGGAAACTGCGTTGACCGAGGTGTCGTGGATCATGGTCTTCAAGGCTTCGATCGCGCGCGCGGCTGTCGGCGCCAGTTCTTCGAGCGGCGACGAGCCGAAGGTCTTGGCATCGATGCGCGGGCGCCAGTATCCGGTGCCGATCGACAGCATGGTGAGCTGGTCTTCGCCGGAGGGCCATTCAAAGCCGTAGCTCTTCAGCGTGGCGACTTTGAGAAGCTGCACGCTCGGATTGTTGAGCCCGGCGATGGCGCCGTCAACGAACACGCCCTCGGCGTTCTCGACCAGCGCGCCGTCCTGATCGAGCGTGAGACGTACCTCATCAAAGAAGGTCGGCGCGGCTGCGCTCGCCTGCACCAGCTTGCGCACGACGAGGCGCTTGTTGGGCGCCGCACCCAGTGCGGAGCCCTCCCAGAATTTCGAGCGCGGATTGTTCGTCAGCGTCCACGCCGACCCTGTGTCCACGCGCTTGGCAAAGATGGCGAGGCCGGTCTTCAATTCCTTGGACGCCATTTCGTGATCGCCGAGCGCGCGGCTCAGCGCGGCGTCGAGCTTGGCGGCGCTGAAACGCGGACGGCGGATTCCGGCCGCCTTGCCCTTGGCGCTGAACACATCCGGCGCGATCTCGCGGTAGAGTTCGGCGCACTCGGCGGCGGTTTTTCCCATTGCGAGCCCGGCCGCGAGGATCGAGCCGGTGGAGGTGCCGCCGATCAAGTCGAAATACTCACACAGACGGAAGTCCGGGCGCCCGCTCCGCGCCGCGAGCCGCCGTTCCACTTCCTGCAGGATGCCCGCCGCGAGGATGCCGCGCACGCCGCCGCCGTCGAGCGACAGGATGCGCTTGGGGCCCCCGCCGAACAGACGCTGCTCCAGTGTACGACGCCGCGATCCGGCCATGCGATCCGAACTCCCCGATCGCTGCGTGGTTAACAGACCCCCGCCCGCCGGGCGAGGCCCGGAGCCAGTGTAAAGCGCCCTTCCTTGGGCCGTCTCAGGTCGAAGCCGGAACCTTTTCAACGATCTGCACGGCGGTCTGCCCCTGCAGCGTCGAGAACCCGATGTATTTGTAGGCCATGCCCGTCTCGGCGATGAACTCCTGGAACGCCTTGAACTCGTGCTCCCGCCAGTTGGGGTAGTTGTAGTACTCGTCGAAGACGATGACCGTCCCCGGCCGGATCCGGTCCTTGAAGGCGTCGAGGACGGTCTTGGTCGAGGAATAGAGGTCGGCGTCGAGGTGCAGGAGCGCCGCGTACCCCTCGTGCCGTGCCAGGAAGGGCGGGAGGGACCGCTCGAACCAGCCGACGTGGAGCGTGGCGTTCTCGGGCAGCTTGGGCAGCTTGCCCTTGAGGTCGAAGCGCCCCGCCTGCTCGGCGGTGCCGGTCCAGTCCTCCGGCAGGCCCTCGAAGCTGTCGAAACCGTGCACCGGCTTGCCCCAGAGCCCGGCGATGTGGCGCAGGGTCTTGCCGCCGGCGACGCCGAATTCGCAGACGAGGCCATCCGGCGTGGTCGCCTTGGCCTGCTTCACCGCATAGGTCAGCAGCGCGTAGCGGTCCGCGAAGAGCATCGCGGTCTTCAGGTGCGGCGTGATGTAGTTGACGGTGTCGCGCTTGGCGTCGATGCGCAGGTCGAGCATCAGGTCGGCGACGAAGTATTTGTGGATCACGCGACGGTAGATCCGTCCGAGTATGCGACGGTCCATGCCTGCGCTGCTCCTCACGAAGGCGGGGCTTATAGACGGTGCTTGCGGAGCCGGGAACGGGCGCCTAGACGATTTCCGCACGGCTCGCCGCCATAGCTCAGCTGGTAGAGCACCTGATTTGTAATCAGGGGGTCACAGGTTCGAGTCCTGTTGGCGGCACCGTGGGGAGCCTTGGCGCATAAATTGAGCCGGAAGCCCGCCGCTGCGAATGATTCTCAACGATCGCCCCTTGGCGGCCTGCCGAGTGCGGGCCGTGGACCTTATCCCTAGAGTCGGAACGTCCGGCGTGTGGCCATGGTGGATTGATTTCCGAGAAATTTGCGGCGTCGACGCTCAATAGTACATTCGGTAGAGAGCGCACCATGGCGGTTCCCACCAAGCGCTATCGATCTTTCATCAGCTACTCCCAGACGGACAAGCGCTGGGGGCGTCGCCTGCACACTTGGCTTGAGACCTATCGGGTCCCGGTGGACGTGATCGCCGACATCCAGGACGGTCGCCGCCTCGGTCGTTTCTTCCGCGACGAAGCCGAGATGCCCGCGGCCTCCGACATTGCCGAAGTGGTGCGCGAAGCCATCGAGACGGCGGAGAGCCTGATCGTCGTCTGCTCGCCGCGCTCGGCGCAATCGAAGTGGGTGGCGGCCGAGATCGAGCATTTCCGCAGGACGAATCCGTCGGGACAAGTGTTCGCGGTCATCATCGACGGCGTGGCGAATTCGGGCGATCCCGCAACCGAGTGTTTTCCGGCCGCCCTGCGCCGCAAGAGCGACGCCGACGGCGCCATGCCGATCGAACCCGTGGGCATCGATACGCGCGTCGATTCAAAGGACCGCGTCTGCGCCCGTCTTGCGGCAGGCCTGCTCGATCTGGATTTCGACGACCTCTGGCAGCGCGACCGGCGGCGCGCAGAGCGCCGACAGCGCCGCACATTGGTCATGCTTTCGGCGGCATCGGCGACGTTTGCGCTGCTGGCCTGCGCCGCTGTGTGGTTTGCGCTGATCGCGCAGGACAGAACACGCGCCGCCGAAGAGGCGCGTCTGTCCCTGCAGCGCGAGTACCTCGCAATTCTCGGCGAAAGCGCCATCGACGATGTGCTCACCGCCGACCTCGATCCGGGCGCGCTGCGCGCGACCGACGCTGAAGCGTGGACGCCGCTGATCCGACGCGAAGACCAAGACTTCATTCTTGCCCGCGAGTTTGATCGCGGCCGCATCTTCGCCGTGGCGCATGACGGTCTGCTCGACGCCGCGCGCGCGAAGAACGGCGACGCCTTCCTGCGCCGCGCCATCTCCTGGCTGAAGGGACCCGATGGCCCCTCCACGGTCGTGATCACCGCCGGCCATTGCGAGTGGATGGCGATCGGCGTGGACGACTGGCTCCTGCCGGGTCTGCTTCAGACTTGGGGCTACAACATTCAGGGCGCGCCGGGGCCGCTGACCGACGCCGCACTCGCCGGCGCCGGCGTGCTGATCATCGGCAACGCGTGGGGCGATTTCCGCCCCGGCGAACTGGACGCCATCGAACGGTTCGTGCGCAAAGGCGGCGGCGT
>JAWXBS010000109.1:0-5502 GCA_034440275.1 Alphaproteobacteria bacterium | reverse complement strand
GTTACAGATATCCGCCGGTTGCCGGGCAGGGAGGGGTCGTCGGGGAAGAGCGGTTCGGCGTCGGCTTTGCCCGACACCTGGTAGACGCGGTTTTCCTCCACCCCGGCGCCCTGCAGGATGCGGCGGGCGGCGTTGGCGCGTTCCGACGACAGCTCCCAGTTCGTCATGCCGGCGCGTCCCGGCGGCGAGGCGTCGGTGTGGCCGGCGACGGAGATGCGGTTCGGCAACTCCGCCACCACGGCGGCGACAGCCGTGAGCAGCTTGCGCGCCCGCTGGTTGAGCGCCGCCTGTCCGGGCTCGAACATCGAGCGGCCTTCCTGGTCGACAAGCTGGATTCGCAGGCCTTCGGGCGTCACTTCCATCAGGACATGTTTCGACAGTTCGGCGAGGTCCGGCATGTCCTGGATGGCTTGTCGGATCGACTGCTCGGCGCGCTCGAACTCGGCGTTTTCACGGGCCGCGCGGGCGCGCGCCATGGACGCCTCGCTGGCTTCCGCCGTGCCGTTGTCGGGGTCGGCAGCGCCCTGGACGTCGCCGCCGCTGGCGCGGCCTTCCTTGAACTCGGTCTCCTTGGCCTGCCGCGCGCCGCTTTCCGCAAGGGCCTGACCCGCGAGCAGGCCGCCTGCGCCGCTGGTGGTCTCTGAGACGCTGGCGGGGGCGAAGAAGTCGGCGATGCCGCGTTTCTGCTCCGGGCTCGTCGTGTTGATCAGCCACATCAACAGGAAGAACGCCATCATCGCGGTCACGAAGTCGGCGTACGCGACTTTCCAGGCGCCGCCATGATGACCGTGGCCGCCGCCCTTCTTGACCTTCTTGATGACGATGGGGGCTTTGTTGGCGGCAGCCATGGCTTTAGTCGTTGCGGGAGACGGCGGTACTGTGCGTCGCGGCGTGTTAAGAACCCGTTTGCGATGCAGCGCGACGAGCACTGGACGAGGATCGATTGGAAGACGTCATCACCTACCGCCGGGCCTTGGGCGCGTTCGCCACCGGCGTCGTTCTGGTCGCCGCCGACGGGCCGCACGGACCGCTCGGCATCATCGTCAATTCGTTCACATCGGTTTCGCTTGAGCCGCGCCTGGTTCTGTGGTGCCTCGGCGACCAGTCCGACCGCTACGGCGTCTTCAGCACGGCGGAGCGGTGGTCCGTAAATGTGCTTTCGGCGGAGCAGCAGGCGGTCTCCCAGTGCTTTGCGCGCTCGGGCTCGACTGAGGGCGACGAAGCTGCCTTCCATCACCACCCTCATGCGCCCGTGCTCAATGGTGCGCTGACGACGCTCATCTGCCGCACCCATGAGCGCCGCAAGATGGGCGACCATCTCGTGATCGTGGGCGAGGTCGAGGCCTTCGAAACCAATGACGGCGAAGCGCTGACGTATTTCCGGGGCCGCTACGGCCGCGCGACGGTGGAGATCTGATATGGCGCGCGTGGCGTTTCTGGGCCTTGGAGTCATGGGCTTTCCCATGGCCGGGCATCTCGCGAAGGCCGGGCATGACGTCTCGGTGTTCAACCGTTCGCCCGCGAAGGCGCAGGACTGGGCGGCGCGTCACGGCGGTCGCGCTGCGGGTACGGCTGCGGCAGCGGCGGCGGGCGCCGAATTCGTTTTCGCCTGTGTCGGCGCCGATCCCGACGTGGAGGCGGTGTTTCATCCCGCGCTCGGCGCGATGGCCGAAGGCGGAGTATTCGTCGATCACACGACGGCGTCGGCAGATATCGCGCGGCGGCTGCACCCGATCGCCGCAGCGGCAGGCCGCAGCTTCATCGATGCGCCGGTGTCGGGCGGGCAGGCGGGCGCCGAGAACGGGCGATTGACGGTCATGTGCGGCGGCGACGCCGATGCATTCGCGCGGGCCGAGCCCGTGATGGCGGCGTATGCGGCGTCGATGACGCTGATCGGCCCGGCGGGAGCGGGCCAGCTTGCGAAGATGGTCAACCAGCTCTGCATCGCCGGCGTCGTCCAGGGGCTGGCGGAAGGGCTACACTTTGCCCGCGCCTCGGGCCTCGACGCCGAGAAGGTGATCGCGGCCATTTCCAAGGGCGCGGCGCAGTCGTGGCAGATGGAGAACCGCTGGCGGACGATGACGGACGGCAAATTCGACTTCGGCTTCGCAGTGGACTGGATGCGCAAGGACCTAGGTCTCGTGCTCGACGAGGCCCGCGTTAACGGCGCCCGCCTGCCGGTGGCCGCGCTCGTCGACCAGTTCTACGCCGAAGTTCAGGCGATGGGCGGCAAGCGCTGGGACACGTCGAGCCTGATCGCCCGGCTGGAAGGCGCCGTTACGTCACCGGTCTCAACCATAAAGTAAGGCGTTGGCGCCATAAGGGGCGGGTGTCTAACGCCAATACCCGCCAATGGTCCGCCTTGGTCGTCGAGCCCGAACGGGCGAAGGCGGCGCTCCTGCAGGATCTGCTGCGCACACTGGAGTGTGGAGACGTCATCGTCGTGCGCACCGGGGAGGCCGCGCTCGCGCAGTTGGAGTTGCGTGCGCCACGGATCGTTCTTTGCGCCGGACGCATGACGGGGCTCGATGGGTTTGAATTCACCCGCCGCCTGCGCCGCGCAACCAATGTCCGCAACCCGGACGTATCCGTCGTGCTGACGATCGCCGGTCCCGAGCGCGGCGATGTCGTCAACGCGCTGAACTCCGGCGCGGATTCCATGCTGCCGTTTCCGATGTCCGTGACGCAACTGCGCCAGATGCTGGCGGCGCTCGACACACAGAAGCGCGCCTTCGTGCGTGCAGCGACTTACGTCGGTCCGTGCCGTCGGCGCGGGCTCGTGCAGGGCGACGGCGAAGTCAGTCGGCGGCTTGAAGATTTCGGTGCGGCGGAAGCGCTGGGTTCGCTGATGGACGCGCTGCGCAAAGTGTTCGCCGCGGCGCGACGCAGTGAAGTCTCGACCGATTGGATAGATCACGCCGCCAAGGCCCTCGCGACCTACCTCACCGAAGCGCGCGGTGACACCAACATCGACGAGAACGCTCTCAACGCGCAGTGCCGTGCGCTGATTGGCCAGTTTGTAACGCACGCGCCGGGACAGGCCACGTTCGAGCACGCGTTCACGCCGCTGCGTCGTCTGCTGACGAACGTCGTCGCCAAGAGCGTGCAGGCCGCCGAGCGCGCGAAAGCCGCTTAAGCCTTCAGCATCGCTGCTGCACGCGGCGCGAAATAGGTGATGATCCCGTCTGCGCCGGCGCGCTTGAACGCGCCCAGCGTTTCGAGGATCGCGCGGTCTTCATCCAGCCAGCCGTTGGCCGCCGCCGCGCGGATCATGGCGTATTCGCCGGACACCTGGAACGCGTAGGTGGGCAACCCGAACGCTTCCTTCACGCGCCGGATGATGTCGAGATAGGGCAGGCCGGGCTTCACCATCAGCATGTCGGCGCCCTCGGCGACGTCGAGCGCGCATTCGCGCAGCGCCTCGTCGGTGTTGGCCGGGTCCATCTGATAGGTTTTCTTGTCGCCCTGCAGCACGCTCGCCGAGCCGATGGCGTCGCGATAGGGGCCGTAGAACGCCGACGCGTATTTCGCCGCGTAGGACATGATCAGCGTGTCGTGCTTTCCTGCCTTTTCCAGCGCCGCACGGATGGCGCCGACGCGCCCGTCCATCATGTCGGAGGGCGCTACGATGTCGGCGCCCGCCTCCGCCTGCACCACCGCCTGATCGACAAGACGCGCGACGCTTTCATCGTTGAGGATGCGGCCGCCTTCGATCACGCCGTCATGGCCGTGATCGGTGAACGGATCGAGCGCGACGTCGACCATGATCCCGACATTGGACGCGGCCGCCTTCATCGCGCGCACCGTACGGCACACGAGGCCTTCGGGGTTTGACGCTTCGGAGCCTTGTGCATTCTTCTTGCGCGCATCGATCTGCGGGAAGATCGCGATGGCCGGGATGCCGAGTTTTTCCGCTTCGATGGCGGCTTCGACTGCCGCATCGATGGAGAGGCGATCTGCGCCCGGCATGGACGGCACCGCGACGCGCGCCTCCGCACCGTCATGAACCACCAGCGCCCAGATGAGATCGTTTCTCAACAAAGACGTTTCGCGCACAAGGCGACGGGTCCAGTCCGCCTGACGCAGCCGGCGCGGACGCACGGCGGGGAAAGCGCCGGGAGGGAATGGGGTCGTGCTCATGGATCGTGCCGCCATGCGTGCTAAGGTCTCAGTTCATAGGCGCCCCGGCGCGCGCTATACAAGCGCGCGCTCCGTGCTTGCGATCGATCAAAGCAGGCGCGCCTGAGAGCGTGCACAGGAAGCGCATGAGAGACCAGGACGCAGAAGTGTTCGCCCGCGCGGTGGACAACGTCAAAGGTGAAGGGCGCTACCGCGTCTTCGCCGACATCAAGCGCGAGCAAGGCCGCTTTCCGCACGCGACCCTGCGCATGCACGACGGCGCCGAGCGCGACATCGTGGTATGGTGCTCCAACGACTATCTCGGCCAGGGCCAGCATCCCGACGTGATTGCAGCGATGCACGAAGCCGCCAAGAAGGTCGGCGCCGGCTCCGGCGGCACGCGGAATATCTCCGGCACGACGAGCTATCACGTCGACTTGGAAACCGAGCTGGCGCAACTGCACGGCAAGGAAGCGGCGCTGCTCTTCACGTCAGGCTACGTGTCGAACGATGCGACGCTGTCGACGCTGGCGAAGCTCTTCCCCGATCTCTGGATCTTCTCCGACCAGAAAAATCACGCCTCGATGATCGAGGGCATCAAGCGCGCGAAATGCGAAGTGCGCGTCTTCCGCCACAACGATCTCCAGCATCTCGAAGCGCTGCTCAATGAAGCGCCGGCCGACGCGCCCAAACTCATCGCGTTCGAGTCCGTCTATTCGATGGATGCCGACACCGCCCCGATCGCAGAAATCTGCGACATCGCGGAAGCCTACGGCGCGATGACCTATCTCGACGAAGTGCACGGCGTCGGCCTTTACGGCGAAGGCGGCGGCGGCATCGCCGAGCGCGACGGCATCATGCACCGTGTCGACTTCATCGAAGGCACGCTCGCGAAGGCGTTTGGCGTCATGGGCGGCTACGTCACCGGCCCGGCCGCCGCCGTCGACGCGATCCGTTCCTATGCGCCGGGCTTCATCTTCACGACGTCGCTCGCGCCGTCGCTGGCGGCGGCGGCGCTCGAAAGCGTGCGTCTCGTGCGCGCGTGTCCGCACATGCGCTCGCGACTGGCCGAACGCGCCGAGGCGCTCAAGGTGCGGTTCGCCGATGCGGGCCTGCCGGTGATGGCGTCGACGACGCATATCGTGCCGCTGCTGGTGGGCGATGCGTCGCTCTGCAAGGCGATCTCGGATTCGCTGCTGTTCGATCACGGCGTCTATGTGCAGCCGATCAACTATCCGACGGTGCCGCGCGGCACGGAGCGACTGCGCTTCACGCCCTCGCCGTTCCACGACGATGAACTGATGGACCATTTGAACGACGCAGTGACGGCGGTATGGGCCAAGTTCGATCTGACGGTCGCTGCGTGACGGACCGGGCGGTCCT
>JAWXBS010000108.1:0-12182 GCA_034440275.1 Alphaproteobacteria bacterium | reverse complement strand
GCCGCGCGCGGCGTTGCGGCTGGTTCGATGCGGTGCTGGTGCGCCAGTCCATCGCGCTTTCCGGCATCGACGGCGTCGCGCTGACGAAGCTCGACGTGCTCGACGGCTTTCCCGAGATCAAGCTCTGCATCGGCTACAAGCTCGGTGACCGCGAACTCGATTACCTGCCCAGCGGCGTGAAGGAACAGGCCGCCGTCGAGCCGATCTACGAAACCATGGAAGGCTGGACGCAATCGACCAGAGGCGTCCGCACGTCGCGCGATCTGCCTGCGAACGCGATAAAGTATATCCGCCGCATCGAGGAGCTGATCTCGTGCCCCGCCGCGCTCGTGAGCACGAGCCCGGAGCGGGATGATGTGATTTTGATGCGAGATCCGTTCAGGGGGTAGGGATGTGCGCGAAAAGCCTCCTTGTGGTCTGTGTAGCGTTCGTTCTTGTCGCCTGCGACGCTCCACGACGGGAAGAGGCGCGTTATGTTGAGGGATTAGCCGGCCGAAACGGCATGGTATTTGGACAGGCGTTCTTTGATGTCGAGTCCGTCGAGAACTTCACGATCGGCGATGATCCAAAAATGGTTCATTTTGCTGTTTTGCCTATGCAGTTTGCGGTGCGCGAATGCGGCGGCGTTACGGTGCATGCTGATGCTACGCTAGATACCTCACTGCACGAGGAAGCATTCCAAGACCTGCACAAGGTGCGCGATGGTGTTTTCCGCAAACAAGATGTTGGTTCTTACCTTGTGGTCGCGCCGGGACACTCTGGTGGGATGTTCGAGGGTGGTTTCCATTTCACGGAGGTGCGGATTGAGTCCGGCGATCTGCCATGTGCGACAGCCTGGCTGGAAGATCGTCTGCATCGTGTGCGCGTGAGGTCGGAATCAGAGATTCGCAATCGCCTCCCGTGAGGCGCCGGAACTAAGCTCGCCGCCGCCTGTTACCTCTCCATGGACACCGCCACCATTATCGGCGCGCTTGCGTCTGTTGCGTCGGTGGCCAGTTTTACGCCGCAAGTCGTCAAGGTCGTGAAGACGCGTGATCTGAAAGCGATTTCGGCGCCGGCCTACGCCGTGACGGTGACGTCGTTTGCGCTGTGGACGAGCTACGGCGTCCTGCTCGGCAAGTGGCCGCTGATCGCGACGAACGCGATCTGCCTCGTGCTCGCGGCGTTCATTCTCGCCATGAAACTTCTACCGCAGGGCAAGCGTGACGCTGTCGCGGACGCCGTGGACCCCGCGAAATGAGTCTCGTCATCGAGGAGGCGCAACTGCTCGACCTGCGCACGGGTCGGACGGTCTGGGAACTCGACGCCATCGCGCTGACGCAACCGAACGCGCCGCCGGTCGGGAACATCCACGGCGATGTCGTCATCGTCGGCGCCGGCATCACGGGGGCTTTTCTCGCCGACCGCTTCGCGCGGCAGGGGCGCGACGTCATCGTCATCGATCGTCACGCGCCGCAGAAGGCGAGCACTTCAGCGAGCACCGCGCTGCTGCAGTGGGAAATCGACGCGCCCATGCTGGAGCTGGAGCAGCTCTACGGATACGAGACGGCGGCGGGCGTCTATCGCCGCAGCGTGATCGCCGTGCGCGAGATCGCCGCCATCGTGGCCACACTGCCCGACGACTGCAGCTTTGCGCTGCGCGAGACGGTGTTCCTCTCCGGCGACAGTCTCGACGCGGCCGACCTGCGCGAGGAACAACGCATCCGCGACAAGGCGGGCATTCACGGCGCCTATCTCGATCAGGGCGAACTCGCGGCGCGCTTCGGTTTCACCCGCGACGCAGCGCTGCTCTACGGCGGCTCGGCGCAGGCCAATCCGGTGCGTCTCGCACGCGCGTTGATGGACCGGGCCGTCGCGCACGGCGCGCGCATCGTTTCGCCGGCGCTGGCGACAAATTACGATTGCGGTGTCGACGGCGTGGCGGTCGAACTCGAAACCGGCGCGACGATCACCGGAAAACTCCTCTTGCTCGCCAACGGCTACGAGATGCCCCCGTTCGTGCCGGGCGCGCGCCATACGATTGCTTCGACATGGGCGGCGGCGACGCGCCCTCAGCCGGACCCGTCGGTGTTCTGGGAAAATCGCGCGCTCGTGTGGGAGGCCTCGGAGACCTACGCCTACATGCGCGTCAGTGGGGACAATCGCATCATCATCGGCGGCGGCGATGAAGCGATCACCGACGCGGCACAGCGCGATGCGCTGACGCCCGCGAAAGTCGCGATGCTGCAGGAAACGCTGCAGGGATTCGCGCCGAACGCCGATACGACTCTCGATGCCGCCTGGACCGGCTTTTTCGGCGAAACCGACGACGGCCTGCCGATGATCGGCCCCGTTCCGGGTCATCCCCGCTGCTACGCGGCGTTCGGCTACGGCGGCAACGGAATCACCTTCAGCGCCATGGCCGCCGACATCCTCTCGACGCTCGTCAAGGGCGGCGCAGACCCGGCTGCGGACTGGTTCGCCGTCGACCGTTAGACGCCGATCCCGCGAGAGGGGTCGCCAGACTCGCGACGCATGCTATCGTCCCCCTACGGAAATTCGGGAGAGATCGCATGTCCATCGTTGAACCCGGCGGCGCGCCTGGCGCCACAACCAACATCGTCAGCCGCGCACAGGGTCTGATCCTTACGCCAACGGCGGAATGGACGAAGATCGAGCCTGAAGCGTCGTCGGTGCCGGGCATCTACACCACGTGGCTCGTGCCGCTTGCGCTCATTCCCGCCATCGCGATGTTCGTCGGCATGACCGTGTTCGGCGTGGGCGTGCCTGGGCTGGCGGTCGTGAAACTCTCGATGATCGACGGCGCGATCCGCGCGGTTGTCCAGTTCCTCTCCCTTCTCGGCATGACGTACGTCATGGGCCTCGTCATCGACGCGCTGGCGACGAATTTCGGCGGCCAGAAAAATCCGCTCCAGGCGTTCAAGGTCGCGGCGTATTCCGTCGTCGCGATGTGCCTCGCGAGCGCGTTCCAGATCATTCCCGCGCTCGGCATTCTGGGCATTCTCGGGCTCTACAGCATCTTCATCCTGCACAAGGGTCTGCCCGTGCTGATGAAGTCCGCGCCGGACAAGACGACGGGTTACACCGCGAGCGTCGTGGCCATCATGTTGGTGGCGTGGATCATCGTCGGCTTCATCACCAATGCGATCATACCGATGCGCGGCGCCAATCCGTTTGCCGCGGGCTTTCCGGGCGCCGCAAGTTCGTCGTCCTCTACGACGTCTGTCGAGATCAACGGCACGAAAGTCGACATCGGCGCGCTCGAGCGCGCGGCCAAGCAGATGGAGGAAGCGGCGAAATCGGGCGACGGCACGCTCACCATCACGTCCGGCGCCGTTGACGGCGAAGCACTGAAGGCGATGCTTCCGGAACGCATTGGCGGCTTCACCCGCACCGAAATTTCCACCGGCGGCGCGGCCGGCATGGGCGGCGCGAGCGCGAAGTACGAGAACGGCGACAAGCGTCTCGACGTGTCGCTGGTCGACATGGGTTCCATGGGTGCGCTCGGCAGCATAGCCGGCGCCGCCAACGTGCAGAGTTCGACGGAAAACGCCGACGGCTACGAGCGCGTGCGCAATGTCGATGGCCGCATGACCATCGAGAAGTTTTCACGCGCCAGCAACTCGGCGGAGTACGGCCAGATGGTCGCGAGCCGCTTCATGCTCACCGTCGATGGCAGAAATGTCAGCCCGGAAGAAGTGAAGGGCGCCTTCGATGCCATCGGCCCAGGGCGCCTGGAAGCGATGGCCAAGAACTGAGGCATGCCGGACGGTCAGCGCTGGGGCCTGCTCGTCACGGACTGGGGTTTTATCCTCTACTGGTCCGCGACGGCGCTTGCCGCGATGCAGGTCATCGCTTTGCCGACGGAGTGGATGTTTCGCGACTATGCTGATCCTGCGATGGTGGCGTGGAACTGGTCGTTCGCGCCGCTCGATCTTCTGGCGTCCGCATTCGGCTTGCTGGCGGTGCGTGCGGCGCGCCGGGGCGCAAACTGGCGCGGCGCGGCGATCGTGTCGCTGGCGCTGACTAGCTGCGCCGGTCTGATGGCGATCGCTTTCTGGACGTTCGCGGGGGATTTCGACCTCGCCTGGTGGGCGCCGAACCTGGCCCTGATGCTGTGGCCCTTGATCTACCTGCCACGCCTCATGTCGACTGCGGGATAGCGGCGTTTTCCCTCCCGTACCGGGGCGGGCGTTGGTAGGACTCCGGCGAAAGGATTCGCCATGACCGACGCCGGACCGTCAGCCGGACCTCTGGCCAGACCGACCGCAGCCACGCTGTGGGCGCGGGTGCGTGGGCTCCTTCTCGCGCCGAGCCAGGAATGGCGCCTGATCGACGCCGAGCGCCCGACGCTGCGTGAACTGTTTGTACGTTGGGTGCTGCCGCTCACGATCTTCTTTTTCCTCGCGCAGACCATCGGTTCGATGGCGTTTCCCGTGCGCGTGGAAGGCGTTGCGAGCGCGCCGTCCGCCGTGCGCGCCATCTCGATCATCTTCTTTGGCACGCTCTTCATGCTTGGCGGCGTGTGGGCGACGGCTTGGATCATTGATCGTCTCGCGCCGGCGTTCGGCGGTCGGCGGGATTTCATGTCGGCGCTGAAGCTCGCGGCCTACTCGGGTACGGGACTCTGGCTGTCGGGCGCATTCGGGCTGTTTCCCGCCATCTCGCTGCTCGGCGTCGTGGGGATCGTGTCGTTCTACACGCTCTATCGCGGTCTGCCGTTGTTGATGAAATCGGACGGCGACCGCACCCTACCTTACGCCGCGTGCGTGATCTCCGCGTGCGCGGTGCTGGGCGTAGTGCTGATGACGCTATCGGGATGTCTCGCGATCGTTGGGCCGTCCCCGCGAACAGCAGCGCCCGTGGCGGCTTCGGTGATTCCCGCCGCCGCGCCGGTGAAGGCCGCCGATCCCGCTGCTCCCATCGACCTCGAGAAGTTTCGCCGCCTCATGCCGGATGCGATCCCCGGGCGCTGGGTTCGCGCGGGCATGAACATCAAGAACAGCGGCGCCGGCGGCATAAGCGGGCGCACGCTCGAGGCGGTGTACGAGCGCGACCACCAGCGCCTCTTCGTGCGCCTGATCGACGTCGGCCCCGAAGGCGCCGCGAAGATGGTCGCCGACCAGCAGGCGCTGCGCCCCGCGCGTCAGGACGCCGACGGCCATGTGGCTTACGTAGCGGAGGGCGAGCGCTTCCGCATCACAGAAGAGAGCCGCAACGCCGGCGTCGCCCGCGCAATCACCATCGTGCGCAACCGGGTAGCGCTGGCCCTCGAAGGGACGGGCGGGGTGACCATGGACGAATTGACGAACGCACAGGGTCTGGTGGACATGGAGCGTGTGGATCAGGTCGCCCGTGGTTTATAGACCGGGTTTGTGAACGGGGGCCTTCGAGGACTGTCATGCCGCTGCTGAGAAACCCCAACGCCTTCGCCGACTACCCGCTCGACAAGGCCGGCTTCCGGCGGCGCGACAGCGAGTGGCTCGCGGATGCGCTGGCGCATGAGGCGTCGCAACTCGCGCTCCTTCGCAACCTAAACCCTTTTTGCAACGAAGAGGGCGTGGTGTGGTTTGCGGGCGCGGCGCGCGATGCGCTGTGCGGGCCCGAAGCAAACACGATCTTTCTCGGCGTCGACAACGACGGGCGTCCGTACTTCGCCGCCGAAATGACGCGCGATCCGGCGGAGTCCATCGTCGCCGACATGGGCGCGTTCGAGGACATGCGCGCCGCCGCTGCGCGTCTGGCCGATCGCGAGACCGCCATTCTCGGTTGCGCGCGCGCGCTCTACGAATGGCACGGTCGCCATAGCCATTGCTCAAATTGTGGCGCAGCGACGTTCATCACCGATGGCGGCTGGCGCAGACAATGCCCCGCGTGCAAGGCCGAACATTTCCCGAAGGTGGACCCCGTCGTCATCATGCTGCCCGTGCTTGGCGATCGCTGCTGCCTCGGACGGCAGGCGCGTTTTCCGCGCGGCATGTATTCCGCGCTCGCGGGATTCGTGGAGCCGGGGGAGAGCCTCGAAGAGGCCTGCGCGCGCGAAGTGAAGGAGGAGGTCGGCCTCGACACCATCGACGTGCGCTACCACTCCACGCAGCCCTGGCCGTTTCCGCATTCGCTGATGATCGGCCTCATCGCCGAGGTGTCGAGTGATGAACTGACGCTCGACCAGGACGAGATCGACGAAGCGATCTGGCTCACCCGCGATGAGGCGCGTGCGGCGATCTCCGGCGGCGGCACGCTCGCGGATGGCCGCAGGGTCTTCGCGCCGCCGCCTTTCGCGATTGCGCACCAGCTGATCAAGGCGTGGGTGAACGAGGGCTAGGCGCGTTTGCGCAAGTGGGACGAGGGCATCGGTTTAGCCTCGGCGCCGGTGTCCCTGCGCGCGCAGGCGCCATATCATGGCGCCAATCTCAGGAGCGCCGACAATGACCGACACCCCCGAATACACGCCGCCGAAGGTCTGGACCTGGAACAAGGAGAGCGGCGGGCGCTTCGCCAACATCAATCGTCCGATCGCGGGCGCCACGCACGAGAAGGACCTGCCGGTCGGCAAGCATCCCCTCCAGCTCCATTCGCTGGCGACGCCGAACGGCGTGAAGGTCACCGTCATGCTGGAGGAGCTGCTCGCCCTTGGCCATGCCGGCGCTGAATACGACGCATGGCTCATCAACATCGGCAGCGGCGACCAGTTCGGCAGCGGCTTTGTGTCGGTGAATCCGAACTCGAAAATTCCCGCGCTGCTCGATCGCTCCACCACGCCGCCAACCCGCATCTTCGAATCCGGCGCCATCCTCGTCTATCTCGCGGAAAAATTCGGCGCCTTCCTGCCGACGGAGCCGTCGAAACGCGCGGAAGTCATGTCGTGGCTGTTCTGGCAGATGGGCTCGGCGCCGTATCTGGGCGGGGGCTTCGGCCACTTTTACGCCTATGCGCCGTTCAAGATCGAATACGCGATCGATCGCTTCGCGATGGAAGTGAAGCGCCAGCTCGACGTGCTCGACCGCCAGCTCGCCAACAACAAGTTCATCGCCGGCGACGAATACACCATCGCCGACATGGCGATCTGGCCGTGGTACGGCGCGCTGGTGAAGGGGCTCGTCTATGAGGCGGGAGAATTCCTTTCCGTGCATGAATACAAGAACGTGCAGCGCTGGACGGACGAAATCGGCGCACGCCCCGCCGTGAAGCGCGGCCGCATGGTCAACCGCGCGTTCGGCGATCCTTCAAGCCAGCTCCACGAGCGACACGATGCGAGCGACTTTGACACAAAGACGCAGGATAAGATGGCGACGTAAGAAAAATCCCTCTCCCGCATGCGGGAGAGGGACCGCTTGAGCGCAGCGAAAGCAGGGTGAGGGCCCGGTCTCACAGGACGAATCTCATCCTGCACCACTGCGCCCTCACCCTGACGTCGCTACGCTCCGTCTGTCGCTCCCCCGTCAACGGCGGAGGGCTATTTCCGCAGCACCACCGGCCAGTTCGTGTTGGCGCTGCGGATGAAGCCGGGGATGTCGCGTTCCCACTTTCGCTGCACGCCGGCGTCGTAGTTGAAGTAGAGCTTGCCATCGACGACGCGCCAGAATTGCGGGCGGCCCGGCGCGGTGTAGCCCTGGCTCACAGCCCAGGCGCAGTAGCCGCCGAACTGCGGCGTGTAGGCGGCGGGATTGGCCACGAAGCGCGCGCGGTTGGCGGCGTTTGCGAAGTGATAGGTGGCGCCGTTGTGCGTGGCGGCGAACTGCGCGTTTCCGCGTACGGGCGCGCCGGCGAAGTACGAGGTGAGATCATAGCCGCCGGCGGCCACGTTCTGGAAACGCTCCACGAACACGGCGGGCTTGTCGGCGTAGGCGGCGGTCGTCATCGCGCCGGCGCCGACGAATGCGAGTCCTGCGGCAAGGGCGAGCGAGCGCACGAATTTTATGAGGTTCATTAGAAGTCTCCTGAATTGAGTGTGGGATCAGACCGCGACTGGCTTGCGCATTTCAGCGCGTTTGCCGCCCACGGGGCCAGGGATTAGGGCGCGCCTGAGATCGCCCAGCAGCGCGAAAAGTTCGGCGCGGCGCAGCACGAGCAGCGCGCCGGTCAGCGCCCAGAGAAGGCACGCGGCCATGAAGAGGCCGCCGCCGTCATTGTTGGGATCGATGCCGAGCGGCGTGAAGAGGTGGAAGCTCACGGCGCCGCTCATCACCGCAAAGCCGATCGCGGCGCCGAGGCTGTGCAGCCGCTTCAGTCCGGGGATGAGGCCGACGAGCAGCAAGACCGACGCCACAAGCTCCGCCGAGCCGATGACATACTGGCTGAACAGCCCCGTGTGCCCGAAGAGGCCGGCGAGACCGAGCGTTCCGGCCCAGCCGTCGAGACGGCCGAAGATCTCCTGCGTCTCCGGCGCGTCGGTGAACTTGAAGCGCAGGCTGTCGAGAAAGACGGCGGCGCCGAACAGGGAAACGCCGAACGGCATCCAGCGGGTGATTTGGCTGAGCATGGTGACGAACTCCAGTGCAGGGGAGTTCGCGGGAGGATGGGGGCTGGTTACAGGCGTCAGACGCGCCCGGAAGGTCCCGACCCGCCATCGACCTGAGGTCTGGCCTGCGATACCTCTTGCGCATGGCTCACGACGGTCCGGCGCCGGACATCTTCCTTTCCTATAACCGCGAGGATCAGGCCGTCGCGCGCAGGTTTGCGGAGGCGTTCGAGGGGCAGGGATTCAGCGTCTGGTGGGACGTGACGCTGCGCAGCGGCGAAGCTTATGACGAGATCACCGAGACCGCGTTGAAGACGGCCAAGGCCGTCGTGGTGCTGTGGTCGAAGAAGTCGGTGGTGTCCCGCTGGGTCCGCGCAGAGGCGACGCTCGCGGATCGCAACAGGACGCTCGCGCCGTGCATGATCGAGCCCTGCGAGCGGCCGGTGATGTTCGAACTGGTGCAGACGGCGGAGCTGTCGCACTGGGACGGCGCAGGCGATGACAAGGCATGGCTCGCGTTTCTCGCGGACGTGCAACGGCTGGTCGGCAGGGAGACGCGCGCAGCGCCAAAAGCGGAGCCCTCGCCCATGCGGCGCGGCGAACGCCCTTCACTCGCCATGCTGCCGCTCGCCAATCTCAGCAACGATCCCGAGCAGACCTATTTCGCCGACGGCATGACGCAGGAGATCACGACGGCGTTGTCGCGCGTCCGCTCGCTCTTCGTCATTGCCAGCACGTCGACATCAGGCTTCACCGGCGCGGTGGACGTGAAGGCGATCGGCCGCCAGCTCGGTGTGCGTTACGTGCTGCAGGGCAGCGTGCGAAGGTCCGGCGATCGCGTGCGCATCGCGGTCAATCTCGTCGATGCCGTCGATGGCGCCCAGCTCTGGGCCGAGCGTTACGACGACACCATCGACGATGTGTTCGCGCTGCAGGACCGGGTGGCGCTGAGCGTCGCGGGCGTGATCGAACCCGCCGTGCTCGACGCCGAGATCCGCCGCGCGGTGCGCCGCCCGACCACCGATATCACCGGCTACGATCTCTATCTGCGCGCCATCGCCTTGATGGATACTTTCGAGAAGCCGGCGATGTTCGAGGCCATCGACCTGCTGGACCGCGCCCTCGCGCTCGATCCGAAATTTGCGCTGGCCATGAGCGTGCTGTCTTACGCGCATGGGCAGATCGTCGTCTCGCAATGGGCGCCGGATTTCGCGCGCCATCGTGCGCTCGCGCTCGATTTCGCGCGCCGCGCCGTCCAGCTCGCGGGCGACGACGCGGAGGTGCTCTCCTGGGTCGTGGGCGCCTATCTCGCGCTGCAGGAGGATGTCGAGACGTCAATGGCGCTCGCGACGCGCTGCATAACGATAAACCCGGGCTCCGCGCAGGGCTGGATGATGAGCGGCTGGCTGCACATGTCGCGCGGCGACAGTGATCTCGCCATCGCGCATCTTGAGACATGCATGCGTCTCGATCCGAATTCGACGGATCGGCGCTTCCATCTCGGCGGCGTCGCCTTTGCGCGGTTCGCCAAGGGCGAGTTCGCCGAAGCCGCCAGGTTGCTGAAGGAAGTCATCCACCTGCAACCCACGGTGTCGATGAACTTCGCGCTCCTCGCCTCTGCGCAGGGCCACCTTGGCCAGATTGAAGCTGCGCGGGAAACGATCACGCGCTACCGGGCATTGAGCGACATCGACATGCGCGAACGTCTCACGAACTACCGCGACCCCGCGCAACGGAAGCTCTTTCTGGACGGCCTCGATCTGGCGGAGGGGAAGGGTTGAGCTCTTACGGAAAGCGATCGATTTCCGGAATCTCGTGCGCCGTCTTCATCCAGCTCAGACGTTCCGCAACCTGGATTTGCAGGCTGGGCGCGGCGGCTTCAGGGTCGTCGAGCGTGGCGGACTGCACCTCCACCGCGCCGGGCAACATGTCCGAGTTCCGATAGAAGAGTCCCGTCCCGCAGTCCGCGCAGAAGCTGCGATGCGAAACAGGCGACAAGCGAAATGTCTTCGGATCGCCTTTCGTGATTGTCAGCTTGTCCTCGCCGTAGCCCGCCCACGCCATAACCGGCGCGCCGGCATTGCGTCGGCAATCAACGCAATGGCAGAGCGCCACGTCATTTGGCGGTCCTGACAGTTCATAGCGCACCGCGCCGCAGTGGCATCCCCCGGTCAACGTCATGCGTGGTCCTCGGTGTCAATCTGACTGGATGTTTGCATCGCTGCGCCGTGATGTCACCACCGCAACAACCGCGCACCGACCACCGCGCCTATCACCGCGCAGAGCGCGATCGCCACGGCGTACCATGTCGCGACGAAGGCAGCGGAATCCGTGGGGCAGTACATGGCGTAGGCCATGGCGCCGACGCCGCCGGAGACGGCGCCGAGCGCTGCGCCCGTCATGGCGAGCCGCGTCGGCGCCAGATCGCGCACGAGCCAGCCGAGCAGGGCGGCGGTCGGCGTTGCCAGCACCGGAATGAGCACGATGCACCACGGAAACGCGCCGCCCATCCACGCCTCGAACCGTGTCGAGGGATCGCCGCCCATCAGCGCCACGGCCACGACGCCTGCGCACAGAAGTGCAAATCCGCCGATCGCCGCGAGCCGCCATCCCGGCCCGCGCCCCGGTTTGGCCAGTTGCAGCAGCAGCGGCAGCACCACGCCTGCGCCGAGCGCTGCGAAGCCCGCCTTCATCATCACCATCATGCGCGCAGCCCCGATGTCGGGCCGCATGCCGAAGAAGGTGAGCACCAGTCCCACCGCGATCAGCAGGCCGACGATCAATGCAAAGGCAAGACGCGGCCAGACACGCGTCTTCGGCGCTTCGCTGTTGCGCGCGAGGGCGTCGATGAGATCGTTCGTCTTCATGCTTCCGCCTCGGCCATCAGGCGCATCAGGGTTTTCATCCCGCGGTGGGTGGAGATTTTCACATCGGACTCCGTGAGCCCGATCTGCGCGGCGGCGTCCCTCACGCTCACGCCTTCGAGTTTCACGAGGCGTATCGAGTCGCGCTGTTTCTGCGGCAGCATGGCCAGCAGCTTCGTCACGTCGCGCTTCGCATCGACCGCTTCATCTTCCGACGCCGTGAAGAGTCCATGCGCGTCCTCCACGGGAATGTGTTCGCCGCGACGCTGGCGCCGCCGCCAGTGATCGATCAGGCGGTAGCGCGCGATGGCGTAGATCCAGGCGGTGACGGGGTACGACTCGTCATAGGTGTCGCGGCGCGTGTGGATGGCGATCAGCACTTCCTGCAGCAGGTCCTCGGCATCTTCGGGTGCGGTGCGCAGGCGGCTCCGCAGGAACGCGCGCAGATTGCCGCTGACGGCGGCCAGGAACGCCTTGTGCGCGCCCGCGTCGCCGCCAAGGCCGCGCAGCATCAGCGCCTTCAGTTCCGCCTCGCCCTCGATCAACGCACTGCTCCCGAGTGGGCATACGGCGGGGAAGGCGTCGCGGTTACAACCCCTCGCCCGCTTGCGGGAGAGGGGGTTACTTCACCCGTCCCCGGAACGGATCGGCTTTGTACACTCCGAGCACTTTCAACTCCGAAGAGAAGAACTTCAGCTCTTGCAGCGCCAGCGTCACGCTGCGCTCGGTGGGGTGGCCGTCGATGTCGGCGTAGAATTGCGTGGCGGTGAAGCTGCCGTCGATCTGGTAGCTCTCGAGCTTGGTCATGTTCACGCCGTTGGTCGCGAACCCGCCCATGGCCTTGTAGAGCGCCGCCG
>JAWXBS010000107.1:0-28177 GCA_034440275.1 Alphaproteobacteria bacterium | reverse complement strand
CCATTCCCGCGATCGCTCCATTGTCGCGAACATCCTGATCGTCGATGATCCCGCGCTTGTTTCAAGCGTTGAGGTCGGCCTGACGCGACCCGCACTTGAGCGACTATGCGTGGCGACCGGCGACGAGGTGCGCATCGGACCTGCGGCCTCTCCGGAAAGCCTGGATTTTGTGCGTGCCAAAATTCGTGGAGAAACACTACCGGTCGATGCAATTTTCGCGATTGTGCGCGATCTCGCCGGCCACCGCTATTCGGACATGGAGATCGCAGCCTTCCTGATCGCTTCGGCAAGCTTCATGACCTCCGAGGAGGTTCTGGCTCTCACCCAAGCGATGGCGGATGTCGGAACGCGGCTGCAATGGAACAGCGACTTGGTCGTCGACAAGCACTGCATCGGCGGCATTCCCGGCAATCGCACAACCATGATCGTGGCGCCGATCGTGGCCGCGCATGGCCTGAAGATGCCCAAGACCTCGTCGCGCGCGATTACGTCTCCGGCCGGGACTGCTGATACAATGGAGGTTCTGGCCCGCGTCGACCTCGATGTGGATGACATGCACGCTGTCGTGGAGAAGTGTGGGGCGTGCATCATCTGGGGCGGGCACGTCAATCTATCACCGGCTGACGACGTGCTCATATCTGTCGAGCGTCCGCTTTCCATCGATACGCCGGAGCAGATGGTCGCTTCCATCCTTTCCAAGAAGCTGGCCGCTGGGTCCACGCATCTGCTGGTGGATATGCCGCTTGGCCGCACGGCCAAGATCAGATCGGGCGCATACGCGCAAAGGGTCCGCAAGTTGTTCGAGTTCGTCGGCGCGCGGGTGGGCATTGCCGTGGAGGTGGTCGTCACGGACGGTTCTGCTCCCATTGGGCGGGGCGTGGGTCCGGTCCTGGAAGCGCGCGACGTGCGCGCCGTGCTTGAGAACGCCGCAGATGCGCCGCAGGATCTGCGCGAAAAGTCGCTCGATCTGGCCGGTCAGCTCCTCGAATACGACCCCGGGCTACGCGGGGGACAGGGGCGGGCGCGGGCGAAAGAGCTCCTCGAAAGCGGCACCGCCGTGCGCGCGATGGACGCCATCATGATCGCGCAAGGGTCGCCGCCGCGCGCGACGAAGCCCGGACATCTTGTGTACGAAGTGGCTGCGCCACGCGACGGCCATGTGTCGTCGATGGATTGTTTTCGCATCGCGCGGCTTGCGCGCCTGGCAGGCGCGCCAACCGATCCTGGCGCCGGACTGGACCTGTTGAAACGCAACGGGGACCGCGTGCGTGAGGGGGAGCCTCTCTTTCGCATTCACGGCGAGGAGGAAACCGATTTTCACGCTGCAGTGGAAGCGGCCGCCCAGGAGAGTGGCGTCATGGTCTCGCCGCCATGAGCAACGTCAGCATCCACGCGTTTCCCGACGATGCTGCGGCGGCCCAACACTTCGCGGCTGCACTCGGCGAAACCGCCAGCTTTGTGGCGACGCACGTGTTCGACGATGGGGAGATTGCACCGCGCACGCCGCCATCAACGAAAACCGTCATCGTCTATCGCTCCCTTGCAAACCCAAACGCCAAGCTCGTTGAACTGATGCTGGCGTGTGACGCATGGCGGCGCGCTGGCGTCGAGCGGCTTGTGCTCGTGGCGCCTTATCTCTGCTACATGCGGCAGGATGCTGTGTTTGCGTCCGGGGAGCCGCTGAGTCAGAAGGTGATCGGCACACTGCTCGGCGAACGCTTCGAGCGCATCGTCACGGTGGACGCACATCTGCACCGTACGCGCCGGATCGACGAAGTGTTCGTCGGTGTCGAATGCGAAAACTTGCACGCTGCAGACGCCATCGCCACGCATCTACGTGCAAGCTCGCTGCCTGAGAACCTTCTGGTGCTGGGCCCCGACAGTGAATCGGGGCCGTGGGTGCAAGATCTCGCCCGGCGGATATCGCGGGAAGGAGCGGTGCTTTCCAAAGAGCGGCGCGGCGATCACGAGGTGAGCGTTACGTTACCGGACCTCATCCATATCGAAGGGCGGCCTGTGCTTTTGCTCGACGACATCTGCACCAGCGGCGGCACGCTCGCGACGGCGGCGCGAGCAATCTTGGCGAATGGCGCTTCAAGCGTGGACGCGATCGTGACGCACGCGCTTTTTGGGCAGGAGGCTGCCGTGCGTCTTGGCCAAGCAGGCGTGCGGACCGTCCAGTCAAGCGACTCCTGTGTGCACCCCACCAATACCATACCGCTGGCGTCGTTGTTGGCGGACGCCGTACGAAAGGAATGGACCTGATGAGTGCGCTTTTGCATTTCCACGGCGCCGCCGGGTGTGTCACCGGATCCTGCGCGCTGCTGGAGACAAAGAACGCCCGAATCCTCGTGGATTGTGGTCTCTTCCAGGGCTCAAAAACCCTGAAGTCGCTGAACTACGAGAAGTTTCCTTTCGACCCCAGGGCGATCGACGCGGTTCTGCTGACCCATGCGCATATCGATCACAGCGGCCTTCTGCCGAAATTGATGATCGGCGGCTTCAGCGGGCCGATCTTCGCCACTGCGGGGACGCGTGACCTGTGCGCGGTGATGCTGCCGGACGCGGGGGCCATACAGGAGATGGAGGTTGAGTTTCTCAACCGCCGCAATGAGCGGCGCGGCGGTGACCGCGTCGAGCCGATCTTTACGCAGAAGGACGCAAGGGAGGTCATGTCCCAGTTCAGGGTCGTGCCGCTCAACGATCTCGTGGAGGTCGTCAAGGGCGTGCGGGCGCGCTGGTGGCACGCCGGCCACATTCTTGGCGCGGCGTCCGTGGAAGTCGAAGTGGACGAGAGCGGCGGCGCGGCCCCGATGCGACTGCTGTTCTCCGGCGACCTCGGCCCGGGCGGTCGCGATCTCATGGAGGATCCGCAAGGGCCGTCCGGTGTCGATCACCTCATTCTCGAAAGCACTTATGGTGATGTTGAGCGCGAGGCAGTCTCTACGGAGGAACGCCGCAACATACTGGCGGCCGAGATGTCGCGTGCCTACCAGGCGGGCGGCCCGCTGCTGATCCCGGCCTTCGCCGTGGAACGCACGCAGGAGCTGATCGTCGACCTGCTGGCGCTTATGGAGAGCGACAAGGCCCCTCCCGGTCCCATCTTTCTGGACAGTCCGCTGGCGATCCGGGCGACCGATGTGTTCTTTCGGCACGGGCAGGCAACCGGCGCCGACAATCCTTATCGATCGCTGCGTGAATCGCCCTTGTTGCGCTTCACGGAATCCGTGGCGGAGAGCCGCGAAATCGAACGGATGAAGGGCTGGCACGTCATCATCGCCGCCAGCGGCATGTGCGACGCGGGCCGCATCCGCCATCACCTCAAGCGCTTGTTGTGGAAGTCTGACGCCACGGTTCTGATCGTCGGATACCAGGCGGTGGGCACGCTCGGTCGCTTCCTCGTGGAAGGGCGCCGCGAGGTGCGGATACAGGGCGAGGTCATCAAGGTGCGCGCAGCCGTGCGCGAAATCGACGTGTATTCGGGGCATGCCGATGCCTTGGGGCTCGTGAACTGGGCCAAGGCCCGAGGACCGGTGGCAGGGAAGGTGTTCCTGGTGCACGGCGAGCCGCCGAACCTGCGGGGACTATCGAGACGTTTAGGGGAGACGGGCTTTGACGCCGACAACGTTGTCACTGCAGAACTGGACGAATCCTACCGCCTTCGACCTGGCGGCGCCGATGCAGGCGCGTCCGGAGCGCCGCGGATTGCACGTGGCTCCGTCTCACAGCTCGACTGGCACAACACGCGTGCCGGGTTTCTCACCTTGCTGAATGCGAAACTCGTGGCTGCGCCAACGGACGCTGAGCGCGAGCGTATTCTCGATGCATTGAGCACAGCACTCGGCGCTGGGAAAACCTAGGGTGCAGGGGAGTGCGGTTGAGTCGGAATTCCACCCGACAAAAATCAGGGGGTTCGGGGTGCAGGTTATTGCTGTCGCTCTTGGAATTGGGTTCCGGCCACACCGCTGTCTGACGGGCCCGATCTGCTTTTTTTGCGGAAAGCGACATAACAAGTCCCGGGATTTGACCTGCCTCATTGCCGGTACCGGCGCCTCTGCCTCAACGTGGATAGCAGCCACAGGAGTGCCAATGCGCGCAGTTTTGTTGATCGGCGCAACCGTTCTCGCCGCCGCATGCGCCCCGGTGGAGACGGGCGGGACGCGCGCCCCTCCCGACGCCACCGACAGCGCTCAGGCGGGCCGATACATCGCCGAGATCAAGTGCGCTGGCTGCCACGCGATCGGTCAGTCCGGAGAGAGCCGCAACGCGTCAGCACCGCCTTTCCGCATGCTGTCGCGCCGTTACCCGGTGACAGCACTGGAGGAGGCGCTCGCTGAAGGCATTCTCGTCGGACATCCTGAGATGCCAGAGTTCCGCTTAACACCGGCGCAGATCGACGACCTGCTCACTTACCTTGAAAGCGTGCAGGAACGCCGTGGCGGTTAGCCTGCAGCTGTGCCCTTCAATCGGGAGGGGCAGAAGACCAATACGATTGCTCTGGAAAGATCAGGATCGGGAGAGAATTATGTTGCTTCCCCATGGAGCGTTTGTCGCCGTCGTCGACGGCCAGAAGTTGGAACTGTATCGGAATAGCGGGTCCGAGAGTGCGCCCGAACTGGCGCCCATGACTGCGCCCAAGCTGGACGAGCACAACAAGGAGTCGGGCAGTCGCCATTTTTCAAGCGCAGCCAACCCGAGCCGGCGCCAGCTTGACGAAGATTCCCATGCCGCAGCGGTGGCAGTCTGGCTGAACGAACAGGTGCTGGGACAGAAGATCGAGCGTTTGGTTGTTGTTGCCGCACCGCGTGCCTTAGGTGAATTGAGGAGACGTTATAGCAAGCAGCTAGATGCGGCTTTGATTGGCGAACTCGACAAGGAGCTGATTGGCCGAAGCGCCGAGGAGGTACTTGCGGCGCTTCAGGGCAAATAGGGACGCCGCCCTGACAGAGAAGCGGAGGCAAACAGCTGACGTTGTCTTCGGAATCGTCGGTTCGAACACTCCGCCCGCGATGATCGGGCAGTTCGCGAGGCGCGCTGCTCTTGAAGCGCAGGTTCGAATGTCGACCGCTTTCATGCACGCTGGCTTGGCCAGGGTTCCTACCAATCCAGGCGTTTCGTGGATTCACGACGCGGCAGAAAATTCGGCAACCGAGATGGCGGCGCACACTTTGCGATTCCCGCTACTCACATTTGAAGCACATACGCGCCAGGCGCATCGGCCAATGGGGGCAGATTCCGCGCGCCCATACTGGGTGGGGGACGGAGCGCTTTTGAACTGTGCTCGACGAGCCATTCAGTCCAGTGCGGCCACCAGGAGCCGTTGTGCTTCGGCGCAGCCCCTAGCCATTCCTCGGGGTCCATGTAGCTTTCGCAATCACCGGCAAACCCGGCCCGATAGTAGGCGCCGTGTTTTCCTGGTGGACTGACGATCGCTGAATTGTGGCCCCCACCGCTCAGGACGAAGGTTGTGCCAGCCGTGGCGAACAAAGCAATCTTGAAAACGGATCGCCAGGGCGCGATGTGATCACGTTCCGCGCCAACGGCGTAGATGGGCGTGCGAATGTCTTTGAGCGAGATGGCGTCGCCTTCAACAGCCAACCTGCCTTGGGCGAGCCGGTTTTCCAGAAACAGCAAGCGCAAATACTCCGAGTGCATACGCGCCGGCATCCGTGTTGCATCGGCGAGCCATGCGTCGAGATCGGTTGCGGGGCGGCGAACGCCCGCCAAATAGCGCTCGACGACCCGGGTCCAGAGCATCTCATTCGCGCGCAACGCATAGAACGCTCCGGCCATCTGCCGCGCATCGAGATAGCCTTGGGCGTTCATCACATCTTCGAGCGCGGCGATCTGGCTTTCATCGGTAAACATCATGAGTTCGCCTGCCTCCGAGAAATCGGTTTGGGCAGCGAGCAGAGATAGAGTCGCCAGTCGCGCAGGGTCATCGCGGGCGATGGCGGCAGCGGTCAGGGCCGCCATGGTGCCGCCAAGGCAGTAGCCCACGAGATGCGGTCGCCCCTCCGGCGCAATCTCTTCAACTGCGTGGAGGGCCGCCAATACGCCGCGCGTCCGGTAGTCTTCCAGCGCCAGATCACGGTCGTCGGCGGTCGGGTTCTTCCAGGAAATGCAGAAGACTGTGAAGCCCTGATCTACGAGATGACGGATCAGGGAGTTCTCTGGCGACAGATCGAGCACATAGTATTTCATGATCCAGGCGGGCGCGATGAGGATTGGCTCTGACCGCACGCGGGGCGTCCTCGGCGCATACTGCAGCAGCTCTATGAGATCGTTGCGGAAGACGACCTTCCCAGGCGTGATCGCCAGATTGCGCCCGACTTCAAAATCTTCAGCGCCGAAGAAGCGCTCTCCCGCAACGGCGCGCTTGACGTCGTCCCAATAGTTGCAAAAGCCGTCGGCAAGGCACTTTCCACCTGTGTGCAAGATGGCGTCCGCAACCTGAGGGTTGGTCCACGCAAAGTTGGACGGGGCAACTGCGTGAAGCGCCTGTTCACCCATGAAGCGCACGCGGTTGAGGTGGCTCGTGTTTACGCCGGGCAGGGGTTGGGTGGCGCGCCGCCAAAATGCCTCGGCGGCGAGGTGGGCGCTCCTGAAGGTGTCGTAGGGCGGCGTTTTCCAACGCGGATCGCGAAAGCGCCGGTCTTCTGCGCTTGGCGGAACGGCTGGGTCTGGTTCGCGCGTCGAAGCTGGCGTGAGCGCGTCAGCGGTGATCTTGGCCATGTCAGCCCATGCCGCCATGCCGAGCGCCGACAGACGTGTGGGCGAACGCGCCAAGTGAAAGGCCCAGTTCTCCCACGCTTGCAGCGCCGCCCAAGGCGAGGCTCCGCCGGTGCGGGACCCCCACACTGCGCGTAGCCGCTGGTCAAGGGTATCTTCGTTCGCCTCAGGAGGCGCCGCCTGCAGGTCTCGCGTCGGCGAATTGGTCGCAATGCGCCTGCTGTGCGCGGCGCGTACCAGGGTTCGCTTGGACATGTCCTCTTGTCCTTCAAACACCCTCCGTCACCCTTGATTTCGATCAAGGCGACAGCGTTGCAGAGATGGAGTGTGAAGCGGGGCGATAGGAGACAATCATGTCAACCAAGCCGAGCCGCCGCCGTGCAGCCGAATCCGTGGCAGACGCTCCTTTCACTCTTGCGCACGACGAACGCTTCGTGAAGTTAGCGGCGCACCCAGCAGCGTTCGGTTTCGGCATGTTCGAGGCGAGTTTGCGCTATTGGCGCGCCGGAATTGACGCCATGCGCGAGATGATCCGCACGCAGCAAGACGCAGCTTTCTCCCTAGCCCGCAGCGTTGCACTGCGAGGCGACGTTTCCAGCAATGTCTTGACCACCGAGACCGACGCGCCTGAGGCGCAAGGCGGCGAGCGCCGCGCCTGAGGACCGCACGCTCCGGAATGCGCACCACGCGGACGCATTGACCGCGCTGGGGCGGCGGCCTCCGAGTGGACACGTTTGGAGGCACATGGGCCCAGCGTTCACCTTGCGTGGTTTGACCAAACGCTATGGCGAGGGGCCCTCTGCCGTGCTGGCCTTGAGCGATGTCGACTTCGACATCGAAGAAGGCGAACTGCTGGTGCTGCTTGGTCCCTCGGGGTCCGGCAAGTCGACGCTCTTGAATATCCTGGGCGGTTTGGATCGCCCCACTGCCGGGGACGCGGCCTTTCGCGGGGTCTCGCTTGGAGCGATGAGCGACGATGAGCTAACGCTCTATCGGCGCAGGCACGTGGGCTTCATCTTCCAATTCTACAATCTCATACCAAGCCTGACGGCGCGCGAAAATGTCGAGCTTGTTGGAGAGATCGCCGAGAACCCGCTTTCCGCTGCAGAGGCATTGGATCTGGTGGGCCTCGGCGAGCGCGTGGATCACTTCCCAGCCCAGCTTTCCGGCGGCGAACAGCAGCGCGTGGCCGTCGCGCGCGCGATCGCCAAGCGACCCGCCATCATGCTGTGCGATGAGCCGACTGGTGCGCTCGACGTCAAGACTGGCGTGCGCGTGCTCGAGGCGTTGGTCGAGATCAACAAGCGCTATGGCTCAACGACGCTAATCGTCACGCACAATGGCGATGTCGCCCGCATGGGAGCGCGGGTCGTGCGGTTCGGCGATGGGAAGATACGCAGCGTCGAGACCAATAAGACGCCGGCTGCGCCTGCAGAACTGGTTTGGTGACCTGCCATGATGCGCGCCCTAGATAGAAAGCTGTGGCGCGACATCTGGCGCATGCGCCTGCATGCGACCGGCGTCGTGCTGGTTCTGGGATGCGGGCTCGCGATGTACATCATGGCCGTGGGCATGCGTGAATCGCTGGAACGCACGCGGGCGGACTATTACGCTTCGAACAGGATGGCCGACCTGGCGGTTTCACTCGTGCGAGCGCCCAACCGCCTTGAGGAGAAATTGGCTGCAGCGCCTGGTGTGGCGGCGGTTGAAACGCGCATCATGGGCCTGGCTTTGCTGGATCTCCCGCAGATCGTCGAACCGGCTTCGGCGCGGCTTGTGTCGCTGCCGCGAGCAGGGCGACCGCGTATCAATGATCTGGCGCTGGTGCGAGGACGCTGGCCAGACCCGGCGCATGGTGACGAAGTCCTGATGAGCGAAGCGTTTGCAAACGCGCTCGACCTTGATGTCGGCGCGGCGGTCGAAGCAACGATGCGGGGACGCCGCGAACATCTGCGGATCGTCGGCATCGGCAACTCTCCCGAATTTGTCTTCGTGTCAGCACCGGGGGAATTGTTCCCGCAACCCGAACGCTTCGGTGTCATATGGATGAACCGCGAAGCCTTGGCGCAGGCATTCGACCTCGACGGCGCGTTCAACGAGGCCGTATTCCGTCTCAGCGGAGACGCCGATTCCGAGCGGACCAAGGACGCGCTGGACGAGATACTTCTGCTCAACGGGTCGACCGGCGCTTATGGGCGCGATCGCATGCTGTCGGATCGCTATCTGGTGGAGGAGATCAAGCAATTGGGCACGCTGGCGGCGTTCGTGCCCGTTTTCTTCCTCGCCGTGGCTGCTCTCCTGGTCAACATTTCGCTGGGGCGCGTCATCGCCACCGAGCGCTCGAACATAGGCCTGATGAAGGCCTTCGGCTACAGCGATGGGGCGGTCGCATGGCACTATGCGAAGAGCGCGCTTATTTTCGCGGGCCTCGGCGCGGCGCTTGGCGCCCTTGTCGGGGTTGTTTTCGGGCGCGGCGTGGCTGGCATGTACCGGGAGTATTATCACTTTCCCAGTTTGGAGTTCTCCGCATCGCCGAACACATTCGCCATGGCGTGTCTGGCCGGCTTTGGCGCGACCGGCATTGGCGCCGTGTCATCCGTGTGGCGTTCTGCACGCCTTGCGCCTGCAGCCGCGCTCGCGCCGCCGCAGCCAGCGGCGTTTCATCGCTTCGGCGACACGATCGCCAGCTTCAATGCGCGGCTCGACGCCAAGAGCCGCATCATCGTCCGACGCATCCTCAGATTTCCGCGTCGCACGGCCACCACTTCGATCGGCGTGGCGCTTGCGATTGCACTTCTTGTTGTCGCGCGGACGTTTCCGGCGGTCATGGATCATCTGCTCGACGTGCATTTCGGGCTCGGCAATCGCCAGGATGTGACCTTGACGTTTATCGAGCCGCGCGAGATCGGCGTACTGAACCAGGTCGAGCGGCTTCCTGGCGTTATGTACGCCGAGCCATTCCGGGCCGAAGATGTCATTTTTCAGAATGGGCGCAGACGGGTCCAGGAGGCGATCGTCGGCGTGCCTTATGAAGCCCGCTTGTCGCGCCTGATAGGTCAGAACGGTAGGCCGTTTGAGCCCCCCGCCGATGGTGTCGTCCTTTCGCGTTCGCTTGCAACCAAGCTTGCCGCTGCGCCTGGCGACGAAGTTCGGGTTGAGCAGACGCGCGGGAGGCGCATCGCGGCGACAATTCGCGTCACTGCGATCGCCGAGCCCATGATTGGTTCGTACGCCTTTATGGAGATGACTGATCTGGCTCGCATGATGCGGGAGCCGGGGCGGATCTCCGGCGCCCATGTCGTGCTCGACACGGAGGAGTACGAAGCGTTTAATCGGCGCATAAAGGAAACGCCTGTTCTGGCGGGCGCAAGCTTTGTGTCGCTTGTGGAGCGGGCGTCGCGTAAGAACTTCGATGAGCATATCGGCTTGATGCTCCTATTCTATTCAGCATTCGCGGCCGTGATGGCGGGAGGCGTCGCATTCTCTGCGGCGCGCGTCACGCTGGCCGAGCAGGAGCGCGACCTCGCCACGTTACGCGTGCTCGGGTTCACACGCGCCGAAGTCTCCTATGTGCTGGTAGGAGAACTGGCTGCTCTGGCGCTCATGGCTGTTCCGATTGGATGCTTGATCGGCACAGGCCTTGGCGTGTGGCTGATGCGCTTGTTCCAGACCGACATGTACGCCTTTCCATACGTGTTCAACCCTGGGGGCTACGCCTTCGCGATCGTCTTCACACTCGGCTGTGTGCTGGTTGCGGCGCTGGTCGTCCGGCAGGACATCGACCGGTTGGACATGGTCGGCGTGCTTAAGTCCCGAGACTGACGCGATGAATGAGACGAAACCCTCCAAGTCCGAGCCCCAGCAGGGGTTGCCCGCGGCGGCAAGCCTCCCTGCGCCTTTGCCGTCGCGCGCGCTGCATGCCGTGGTTTCGCGGCTCCCCAATTTGCGCCTTGCGCAATGGATATGGATCGGCGCTGGCGTGCTCCTGTCGCTTATTCTGATCTGGATGACTTGGCCACGAGCGCAAGCCGTCGAGGTCGCTGTGATTGATCGTGGCTTGGTTCAGCGTGAGGTGGTGGACGAGGCCCGCACCCGCATTCACGACGTGTTTGTGGTGGCTGCGCCCGTGGGCGGCGCGTTGCAGCGTATCGTGCTTGAGCCGGGTGATGAGGTGGCCCGCGGGAAAGTGGTGGCGACCATTCTTCCCGCAGAGCCGGTCTTGCTTGATGCACGCCTTGCCGCCGAGGCGCGCGCCAACGTCTCGGCCGCCGAGGCCGGCGTGCGCGCTGCGGAGGCGGAGCTTGGCCTTGCGCGCAGCAATCAACAGCGCGTCTCACAGCTCTTTGATCGCGGGTTCGCCGCCCAGGCTGCGCTGGACAGCGCCAACGCAGCGCTTCGCACTGCGCGCTCGCAGGTTGAGGCGCGTCGGGCCGAGTTTTCACGGGCCCGGGTCGCCGCTGGCGGGTCTGGCGCACGCGCCCAAATTCCCACGCGCGTGCGAAGCCCGGCGAGCGGGCGCGTGTTGCGGCTGTTGCAACAGAGCGAAGGCGTCGTCGGGGCCGGCGCGCCGCTGATGGAGATCGGTGACGCAAACAATCTGGAGATCGTCGCTGAATTTCTCTCGCAAGATGCGGTGTTGATTCGGCCTGGGGCCGTCGCCTTCGTGGAGAACTGGGGTGGCGAGCAGCAGGTTTCGGCCCGCATTTTCCGCATTGAACCAAACGCCCGCACCAGAGTTTCAGCTCTTGGCGTTGAGGAGCAACGCGTCAACGTCATAGCCCATCTGGAGCATGCAGAGGCGGCCCCGCCGCTCGGGAACGGCTTTCGTGTGGACTTGCGCGTCATCGTGTCGGCAGAGGCCGAGGTGCTGCGCGCTCCGACGGATGCGCTCGTACGTCACAACGGCGGTTGGGGTGTATTCAAAATCGAAGATGGACGCGCCAGGCTCACGCCCGTCCAGCTGGGCGATGGCGGAGAGCGTTACCGCGTCGTCCGCGAAGGGCTGTCTGTGGGTGATCGAGTCGTCCTCTTCCCCGGCGACGCGCTTCGAAGCGGGAACCGCGTACGCTCCCGAGAACCCGCCAGGAGTTGAGCAATGTACAGGTGGACTGGCGCGACGGCAGCCAAAGCGGTTCTTGATTTATTTGCAGCCGGCACTTCGCCCACACGTGACGAAGGCGCGGCTGAGGCGTTCTTCACAAGGAGGCTGCGGGCTTGGTCGCGGTCTGACTGAAACCAGTTCGCAGACTGGACCTTTTCACCCTCTGCGCGGGAGAAGACTCACATGACCCAGAGAATGAAAGCGGCCGTATTCGTTGAGCCGAACCGGATCGTTCTCGAGGACAAGCCGATCCCCGATGTGGGGCCGTTGGATGCACTGGTGCGCATAACCACAACGACCATTTGCGGCACGGACGTTCACATACTCAAGGGCGAATACCCGGTCGCGCGTGGCCTCACTATCGGACACGAGCCAGTCGGTGTCATCGAGAAACTGGGTTCTGCGGTGCTAGGCTACGCGGAAGGCCAGCGCGTCATCGCCGGCGCCATTACGCCAAGCGGGCACAGCGCGGCGTGCCTTTGCGGCTACCATTCCCAGGATGGCGGCGCTGGCTCAAAGTACGGCTTCAAGCCGCTCGGCGGCTGGCGCTTCGGCAACACGATTGATGGCGCCCAGGCGGAGTACGTGCTCGTGCCCGACGCCATGGCCAATCTGGCGCCCGTACCCGACGGCCTGAGCGATGAGCAAGTCCTCATGTGCCCCGACATCATGTCGACCGGATTTTCTGGCGCCGAGAGCGGCAGAATCCGCATCGGCGACATCGTTGTGGTGTTTGCGCAGGGGCCGATCGGCCTGTGCGCGACAGCCGGCGCGCGCTTGATGGGCGCCTCGAAAATTATCGGCGTGGACTCGATCCCGGCGCGCATGGAAATCGCGCGCAAGATGGGCGCCGATCACGTTGTTGATTTCAAGAACGGCAATGTGGTCGAGGAGATCATGCGCCTTACCGATGGGCGCGGCGTCGACGTCGCCATCGAAGCCCTGGGTCGGCAAGAGACATTCGAGGCGGCCCTGCGGGTATTGAGGCCAGGCGGTACGTTGTCCTCGCTCGGCGTTTATTCAAGCGACCTGAAAATTCCGCTGGACGCCTTTCTGGCGGGCCTCGGCGATCACACCATTGTCACGACGTTGTGCCCTGGAGGCAAGGAACGCATGCGGCGTTTGATGGACGTCATCGCTTCGGGACGCCTGGACACTCGACCCCTCGTGACCCATCGCTTCAAACTTGACGAGATCGAAGCAGCCTATGAGCTCTTCGCTCATCAAAGAGACGGCGTGCTCAAAGTCGCCATCACACCCTGACGCGATTTTAGGCTGGTGTGGGACGAGACCGAGGTGGATCCAGAGCAACGCGCATCGCCCTTCCAGGGTGAACAGTCCCGTAGTCGCGTGGATCGACACGCGCGTGACATGCGTGCACTGCGGTGCGCGTGACTGCTGGCGAATCCGCCGATACCTCGTGCTGTGAAGGAGGGGCAAGTGTCGAATGAGGGGCTGGCCGGGCTGAGCGCAACCGAGGCCGAAGCGCTGCTGAAGGTTCATGGCCCGAATGTTCTGCGTGAGGTCAAGCCGCGCGCCTTTATCGAAGTGGTGCTCGGCACGCTCCGCGAGCCGATGTTTCTCTTTCTTCTCGCCGCAGCCGGGCTTTACCTTGTGGTCGGCGACCTCGGTGAGGGGCTTTTCTTGTTAGGAGGGGCTGGGCTCTCGATTGGTCTTGTCGTCTTCCAGGACGCGCGCAGCGAACGTGCGCTGGCGGCGCTCCGCCAGTTGGCAGAGCCCTTTGCACAAGTCATGCGCGCCGGGCAGCAGCAGCGCATTCCGGCGCGTGATCTTGTTCCCGGCGACATTGTTCTGCTGACCGAGGGAGAGCGCATCCCTGCGGATGGCGTATTGCGGGCGGGCGACGTTTTAACGATCGATGAGTCAGCGCTCACAGGTGAATCCGTACCCGTCGCAAGAATGGCGGCGGGTGGGCTTCGAACTGGGGAAGTGCAGGAACAAGACACCGCCGCGGTTTTCGCGGGCACGATGCTTGTTCGCGGCCAAGGTCTTGTGGAGGTCACGCACACGGGAGCGCAGACGCGTCTTGGCGCCATCGGCGCGGCGCTGACAGGAGAGGTAGAGCGGACACCGCTCCAGGTGACGACCGGCCGATTGGTGGTGCGCCTGAGCTTCATCGCGGTGGTGTTCTGCCTGTTGGTCGCAGCTGCTTACGGTTTCCTGCGCGGCGATTGGTTTGCGGGTGGATTGGCGGGACTGACCGTCGCCATTTCGCTCCTTCCTGAAGAATTTCCAATGGTGCTGGCGGTGTTTCTTGCCATCGGCTCGTGGCGACTGGCGCGCCATCAGGTTTTGGTGCGTCGCGCCGCCGTGATTGAAACGCTCGGCGCGGTGACGATGCTGTGTGTCGACAAGACCGGAACGCTCACTGAAAACCGGATGAAGCTCGACGCGATCTGGTCGAACGGCGCGTTGCTCGACATGGACATGGACGCCGCAGCGGGAGAAGTCGCGCGAGTCGCGTTGCTCGCTTCGGCGACCCACGCCATCGATCCGATGGACAGCGCCGTCCACGATGCGCTCGCCGCCACGGTGGACCAAGTCTTCGCCGCCAGTGGCGGTGAGCCGATCAAGACCTTTCCGCTTCGCCCCTCGATGCTGGCCGTCGTCCAGGGTTGGCGCATCGGATCAGGTACGCAATGGGCGGCGAAGGGCGCGCCCGAGGCAGTGCTGAAGCTGTGTGCGCTCGAAGCGAATGATACGCGCGCCGTAGAAGACGCGCTGGCGTCCATGGCCGCGAGGGGTTTACGTGTGCTGGGTGTGGCGCGAGCGGATGATGCGCAAAGCACAATCAGTAACCCGAAAGACACCAAGTTTGAATTCGTTGGGCTGATCGGCTTTCTCGATCCTATTCGCGCTGAGGTGTCAGCAGCCTTGGCGGAGGCGCGCGCGGCGGGGATCGATGTCGCCATGATTACGGGCGATTATCCTGTGACGGCGCTCGAAATTGCGCGTCAAGCTGGGCTCGATGTCTCAGGCGGCGTCATGACGGGTGACGAGATCTCGGCATTGGGTTCCGACGACCTCGCCAAGCGGATTGCAACGACGCGCATTTTCGCGCGCGTGAAGCCGGACCAGAAGCTGGCGCTGGTGGAAGCGTTCAAGACGCGCGGCGATGTCGTCGCCATGACCGGCGACGGTGTCAACGATGCGCCGGCGCTTGAGCGGGCGCATGTGGGCATCGCCATGGGGCAGCGCGGCACGGACGTGGCGCGCGAAGCGGCCGATCTGGTTCTGCTTGATGACAGCTTCGCCTCGATCGTGGGCGGCGTGCGGCTTGGGCGGCGCATCTTCGCTAATCTGCGCAAGGCGCTGACCTATGTGATGGCGATCCATGTGCCGATTGCCGGGGTCGCGTTGCTGCCGATCATCTTTGGCATGCCGCCGCTGCTCTATCCTATGCACGTCGTCATGTTGGAACTAATCATCGATCCGGTCTGTTCTGTGGTGTTTGAGTCCGAGCCAAGCGATCGCGCCGCGATGAAGCGCCCGCCGCGTTCGATCAATGAGCCGCTGTTCGGCCGTCGCCAGATGGTGCTTGCTGCGGTGCAGGGGGGCGTTCTGCTGGCGGCGGTATTGGGCATGTACGTTTGGGGATTGAAGACGGGTATGCCGGAGGACAGCGCCCGGGCCCTCGGGTTCATCGTGCTCGTTATCGGCAATCTGGTGCTCGCGCTCAGCGAGGCCTCGGAGGCGTCGACGCCGCTGTTTGATCGTCGCCACCTCGTGTTCTGGGTGGTTGGGGCAATCGCCGCTGCAATTCTGACGAGCGCGCTGACGGTGCCGTTCTTGTCGCGCATTTTTCAGCTATCCGCGCCGAGTGGCGTTTCGATCGCTGTGGCGATCGTCGTCTCTATCATCGCCGGTGGGTGGTATGGCCTGATGCGCCGCTGGAACCCGGCGCGGCAATGAGTCTGCTTTCCTAAAACAACGCGGCCAAGTGCGCATTCGTAAACTTGCCTTCGGGGTCAGACGCCGCGCGCACAGCGCGAAATCGACCAGCGTCGGGATAAAGCGCGTCTACGTCGTGCGCGGTGAGGGTATGGCGCTTGGCCCAGTGTGGCCGACCGCCATGTGCGCGGAAGATCGCCTCAGCGTCCGTAAAGAGATCGCGCCATGGCATTCTTGCGTACTGATGCATCGAAATCGAACTGCAATCGCGCGCATTGAACGGGCTGAGCCAGATGTCGTCTGCGGCAGCGAGGCGAAACTCGAACGGAAACGTCACAGGCAGTTCGTGGCGCCGGATCCAGGCGATCACCTCCCTTAGCGCGGCCCAGCCGTTCGCGCGTGGCAGCTCATACTCCATCTCCTCGAATGGGATGGTGCGGTCGGATGGGAAGATCTGGTAGGCCGGTCCTACGCGACGCTGGCGCACGTTCGGGCGTACAATCTGCGACTGCAGGGTCCTGGTGCGCGAGGGCGTCTCCGCGCAGGCGTCGCAGAATCTGCGAAACGGCTCCTCGTCGATATCCTGCATGTGTTCAAGCGCACCCTCTGCAGGCGCGGGGTTCAGTGTTTTGAGGAGAGCGTTGTCGCCATAGGGGAACACGAAGAATTCCACGTGGCGATTGACGGCGGCGAGCTCGTCCCATCGCTCCCCTACCTCTTCGAGAGGGTGGGACTCAACGCGCTCTTCCAGATGATAGGCGGGAACGACGTCGATCTCGATCCGCGTCACGACGCCGAGCAGGCCGAGCGACAGCCGCTGCGCTTCAAACAGGTCCGGTCGCTCTGTGCGGCTGCACGTCACGACAGAGCCATCAGCGAGCATCAGCCGGAACGCGCGCGCGGCCGTCGAAAGCGAACCGAGGGTCACACCCGTGCCGTGGGTGCCCGTTGAGATCGCGCCGGCGAGAGACTGTGGATTTACATCACCCTGATTGATGAGCGACGCTCCCTGGTTCCAGAGCGCGGCCGTAAGTGTGGCAAGGCTCCAGCCAGCAGGCGCCCACGCGCGTGTCTGGTCCGCGCTGAGTTCGAGTTCACCTGCGAGATCGTGCAGTGACACAAGCGTCCCGTCGGTGTCGCATAGCGGCATGAAGGAATGACCGGCGCCGACGACGCGCAGCTTGCGCGCGCTGGAGACCACACAAGCCAGCTCAGCTTCGGTCGTCGGGTGCGCAATCTCTGCCGGGTGGGCGGACACACTGCCAGACCAGTTCGTCCATTCTCTTGCCATCGATCGTCTCCAGTAGGGCAATTGCGCATGCCGGAGCCCACAAGTTAAGTGCGTTGATCCCACGGTTGCGTTCCATGCTTGAACTGCGCTGCACAGTCTTGCGACCAGCACCTGCAACAATGATTGGAACTCGATCGTCTCGCGCCGCGCCAGATCGAGTGCAGAGCGGTACTTTTCTCGGCTGGGTGAGGACCGATCGTCGAAACTGAGACGAGGCGCCCCAACCGCGCGGGAGGGGGCCATGCCAAAACACCCATAGTCCAAGCGGACCGCACCCTCGACGTGTGGGAACCGACGTTTGCCAGTTCGGTCACGCTGAAGCAGACTGCCGGGATACCAGCGTGCGATGTCCACATAATCGGAAACCTGCAAGCGGAATTCGGGAGCTGACGACTTTGGATCCGTATGCGCCGTTCTTGATCGCCGTACTGGTGTTAGGCGCGCTCGTGGCGCTCGAAGTCGCCGGGGCATTTTTTGGATTCTCCGGACTGGTCGGGCAAGGTGAGGACGGTATCGAGGCGGAGCCGGGCCCTCTGGACTGGCTCAACCGTGGGCGCGTGCCGCTTTCGGTGCTGTTGATGCTGTTTCTCGGCCTCTTCAGCGCTACCGGGTTCGCCATACAGGCGCTGGCAAGCGCAATTGTTGCGCCCTTGCCGGCGCTGGCTGCGGCTGCGATCGGCGCTGGCGTCGCCCTGATTACCACCGGGGAGGCGAGCCGCGTCGTGGGCAAGATCCTGCCGCGCGAAGAAAGCTACGTCGCACACGCCGACGACATGATCGGCAGCATGGGCGTGGTCACGTTGGGCCCGCTCGGGGGCGCCCATGTCGGGCGCGTCCGCATATCGGACGCCAACGGCAATGTGCACTTCCCTCTGGCTCGGCCGCTTTCGCCAGAAGAATCCATTCCGGAGGGAGCTGAAGTCACCCTCGTATCCCGGGAGGGGCGGGTGTTCTTCGCGGTCCGGCGGCAGGAGGTCGCCGACGCGTCTAAGGGGAGTGCGCTGGATATGCGGCCTCGCGGCGAATAAGCGCGAATTGCGCAGCGTTCAGCAAGGTGGACAATGGACTTGACCTCGACCGTCGGCATCGTCGCACCCGCCGGTGTGATCCTTCTCACGCTTTTGGGAATTGGGCTGGTCATTGCTCGCCTTTACAAGCGGGCCGAGAAGGACCGTTCCTATGTGCGCACGGGCCTCGGCGGGCAGAGAGTGGTGCTGGACGGGGGCGCGCTTATTCTCCCCGTTTTTCACTCGCTCGCCTGGGTCAACCTGCAGACGCTGCGCCTCGACGTCAGTCGCGCCGCTGCAGACGCGTTGATCACCAAGGACCGGATGCGCGCTGATATCGGGGTTGAATTTTACGTCCGCGTAAAACCGGACGCGCAATCGATCGCGCTTGCGGCGCAGACGCTCGGAGCCAGGACCAACGACGCGCGTCAGCTCCGGGAATTGGTGGAGGCCAAGTTCGTGGACGCGCTGCGGTCGGTCGCGGCAACCATGTCTCTCGCCGACCTGCAGGAGAAGCGCTCGGAATTTGTCAGAGCCGTGCAAACTACGGTGGCGAGCGACCTGGAGTTCAATGGCCTGGAACTGGAAAGCGTCTCGCTCACGAAACTCGATCAGACCGATACGCAGTTTTTCAACCCCAACAACACCTTTGATGCGGAGGGGCTGACCGCTCTCACACAGATCGTGGAAGCCAGACGTCGCCAACGCAACGAAATCATCCGCGCAACCGAAGTGGCGATCGCCCAACAGGATCTTGAGGCGCGCAAGCAGACACTGGCGATCGATCAGGCCAAGCGAGAGGCCGAACTCAATCAGGAACGCGACATCATCAACAAGACGGCCGAAACGCGCGCTGCAGCGGCCGAGCGCGAAGCGCAGGCCCGGCGTGCAGAAGAGGAAGCGCGGTTGGGAGCCGATCAGGCTATTTCTGAGCGCGCCGCCGATGCCAAACGCGTTCAGGACCAGGCCGAGATCGCCTCTGCACTAGCCGTCCGTCAACGGAAAATCGAAGCGGACCGGACAGCTGAGACGCAGGAGATTGCAAAGGCGCGCGACATCCAGCTTGCCAATCAGGAGCGCGCGATCGCGGTCGCGGAGAAGAGCAAGGCGGAGTCCGAGGCGCAGGCCATTGCCGAAGAGGCTCGGGCGAAGGCGAAGGCAGCCACAGAAGGCGTGGACACGGCGCAGGCCGTCGCGATCGCGGAACGCGAGCGGCAGATCGCGGTCATCGCCGCTCGACGCGATGCCGAGCAGGAAGCCACGCAAGTGGTGGTGGCCGCAGAAGCCGAACGTCAGGCCGCAGAAGACCGCGCGGCAGCGCTTCGCACCGCCGCGAATGCAGACGCCGACGCCGCCAAGATACGCGCGGAAGCACAGGCGAGAACCTATGCCGTCGAGGCCGACGGTCAGCGCGCGCTCAACGAGTCCCGCAATGTGCTGTCGCAAGCAATGATCGACCTTGAAGTGATGCGCGAGCGCCTGAAGATCATCCCGGCGGCGCTGGCCGAGACCGTCAAGCCGCTGGAGAAGATAGGCGAAGTGAAGATCATCGACATGGGAGGCATGGGTCGAGTTGGCGGAGGCGCTGCCGAGGGAACGGGGACTTCCGACGGACTTCTAGGCGCGCTTCTGGCTTACCGTGCTCAGGCGCCGATGATCGACAAACTTTTGGCAGAAGCGGGTTTCGCCAACGCAGCTAATCCGCTGCAGTCCTTGCTCAACACTGCCTCAGGCGGCGCTGCGGCGACGCCACCAGCGGCAGAGAGTGGGGCAACGCCGACGGTCGTTCCGCCGCAGAAGGACTGAACGTTCAAGCTGGGGTAGCGACCTGACAGGCCCGTCCGCGGTCTCATCCGGCTGCGCCCCGGACGTGCGCATTCATTGCAGGTGCTCGCGCCACGCGCGCGCCAATGCGTCGGCTTCGCCCACCCCGAAAATGTAGCGATCCGGGCGCACCAGCACCGCGTCATGGCTGGAAAGCCAATGATCGAGCGCGTCGCGGAATGGGGCCAGGGTTAGGTCGTCCAATGACACATGCCGCAAGCCTTGCCCGCCTGCGCTGGCTGCAGCCGCTCTGCTGATGAGCCAGGCGCCCGAACCGAGTGTGTCATCGAGGCGCGATAAGCTGTCATCGGCCGAGGTTGGTTGGGGAAAGTAGTCGCCAGCGTGCGCCGAATTCCTGAGCACACAGCCGTCGCCAAGCGGCGGCGCGGCGGCGCTTGGCGCAGGCGCGCCCGCGGCTCGCGCGGCCAGCATCTGTGCATCGCGCGCCTTCGCCATTTCGGGATCGGCGATGCAAACGGTGCGGCCCATCATCATCGCAAGTTGAATGAACGCACGTGCGTGCGGGTCGCGCTCTGTCTGGTAGGTGTCGAGCAGGCGATCCGGAGCGTTTGCGCAAATGATCGCGGCGAGTTTCCAGGCGAGGTTTGCAGCGTCGCGGATGCCGGCGCAGAGACCCTGGCCGGCGAAGGGGGGTGTCAGGTGTGCGGCGTCGCCGGCGAGCAGGACGCGGCCTTTCCTCCAGTCCTTGGCCACCTTGGCGTTGAAGCGGTAGATCACCTTGCGTTCGAGCGTCATTGCGCCTTCGACATTCCATGGCTTCAACAGGCCCGCGATGAAGGCGTCATCCAGGAACTGCTCGGATGTCTCGCCAGGCTTCAGCATGAATTCCCAGCGGTGACGGCCCGACCCCATGAGCACGCAGGTGGTCGGCCGCGCGGGATCGCAGATCTGCAGGTTGATCGTCGGCAGACGTTCGTCGTCGTGGACGATGGCGTCGATCACAAGCCATTCCTCGTCGAACTGGAGATCGTCCAGTTCGATACCGGCCGCCTCGCGAACCGGGCTGCGTGCGCCGTCGGCGCCTATTAAATAGCGCGAGCGGACTGTCACTTCACCATCGGGCGTGCTGACTTTGGCCGTCACCTTTTCGCCGTGTTCCTCGTAGGAAACAAAACGCCATTCGTTTTTGAGATCGAAATGCGTTCGATCGCGCGCGCCGTTGCGCAGGATTGCTTCGATCGAGGGTTGATGGATCATGTTGCCGACGGGCCAGCCGCCGGGACCGATCTGATCGAGCCCATCAAAGCGCATCAGAACCTCGCCGCCGCCACTCAGAAAATCGTAGCTTGCCGACGAACGGCAAGTCGCTGCGATCGCATCGGCGAGCCCCAGACCCTGGAATGTGCGCATGGTCTCGTGGTCGATGTGCGCGGCGCGCGGAAGCGGATAGATTTCCGCCGACTTGTCGATGACCAGTGTGCGCACGCCTGATTGCGCCAACAACAGTCCAAGGGTGACGCCTGTAGGGCCGGCGCCGACGATAAGGACATCGCATTCAAGAATGGCGCCCATGTTATGCCTCAGCAATCAAGGTTGCTTCGATGGCGCCGAGCTTGTCGATCTCGCAGCGGACGATGTCGCCGGCCTTCAGGAATTGGCGTGGATCCATCGCCGCGCCGATGCCGCCTGGCGTGCCGGTGAAGACGATATCGCCCGGCTCAAGCGTCATGGCTTGTGAGAGGTGCTCGATCTGGTCCCAGACATTGAACACCAGATTTGCGGTGTTGGAATCCTGCCGCTTTTCGCCATTGACGAAGCAGCGCAAGCCGAGCGCATGAGGGTCGCCCGCTTCGTCGGCCGTGGTGATCCAGGGCCCGATCGGCGCGTGCGTGTCGAACGACTTGCCGAGGCTCCATTGGGGCGTGCGATGCTGCCAGAAGCGCTCGGTGACATCGTTGCCGACGCAATAGCCGAACACGTGGCTCCCCGCATCAGCCTTGCTGATATTGCGTCCGCCCTTGCCGATGACGGCGACGAGTTCGACCTCGTAATCGACGAACTGGCCGGCCTTGGCGATCAGAATTGGATCGAAGGGCCCGTTGATGGAGGTCTGCGCCTTGGTGAACCAGACCTGATTGGCGTGCGTCTCCATTTTGCTTTCGGCGATGTGGTCGGCATAGTTGAGACCAATGGCGAATATCTTGCCGGGCCGGGGTACGGGCGAGAGCAATCGCACCGACGAGAGCGGATGCCGTTGCGCTGACGCGGCCGCCTTTACAATCGCGCCTTTGAATGAATCCCAGCCGGCGATGAGATCGATCATGGACCCTTCGACGCCCGTTGCGGCGATCTGATCTCCGGTGACGACACCAGTGCGTGGGCCGGAGCCGGCGTCAAACAGTGCAAGCTTCATTGTTGGGCTCCTTGCGACATCGGGTGGACAGGGCCCCACTGGACGCCGAGCAGGTCCTGCAGCGTCGCTGTGCGCGAGCCGTCGGCGACGTTGTACAGGTCGCCGTCCGTCCAGTGCTCAAGTTCATTCCCCCAGGGGTCTCTCCAGTAGTCGAACACCTGGCTCCCCAGGATGTGGCGGCCGACGCCCCAGGCGGGCGTGCGCTTTGTCTGCTTCAAGTGGTCGTGGCCGCACATCAGATCGTCCTGATCGAGCACCTCGAAGGCAGCGTGATTGAAGCGCGGACCGTTCGGCGATTGCAGCAGGAAAAGGGTGTGGTGATCGGTCGGGGCGTCCCCGCGATCACAGCGCAAGAAGGCCCCAATCGCGAATCCCGGCGCCATTTCGATTTCATCGGAGGTGACGAAGCCGAAACGCGATTTGTACCAGGCTTCAGAAGTGCGGAAGTCCTTCACTTCCAGCACCGCGTGACCCAGGCGAACGACGTGGGCGGGGCCGCTCTTGAGTCGCAACGGCGCGCGCACGCGCGTCGTGCCGCGCGCGTCGTTGTGCGGTTGTTCCGCCGGCAACGGGAGTGGTTCGACGGGTGATTGGCCCGCGATGACTTCGACGTTGTTTCCATCCGGATCCGTCAGCCGCACCATGTACCCACCGCCGGGTGCGTGCAGCGGTTCGACCGTCGAGCCCTCGGCGACAGCCAATTTTTCCAGATCGGCCAGGCTTTCGGCGCGGAAGCCGATGCCCCTGAAACCTGGCTCGCCGAGCGAAGTCGCGTGCGCAAATGGACGCTCGCCGGCGCCGCGCGCATAGAGATCGCCATCCGAATGAGTGATCGGGGTCAGTCCGAAATCGAGCAGGAACGCCTTCATCGCTTCAAGATCAGGCGCGCTGAAGCGCACGTGAGCTATGTCTTCCACCTTGATTGTGCTCATGGCTTGGATTGCCTCCCTTCTTTTCTTTCTGCGTGGTGCAACTTGGACCTCGTGGCGCGTGGATTGACGAGGAACACCGCGATCATTTCGATCTCTTGACGCCGAAAATCATGCCCTCAACCCATGCCGCCGTAGCCTCGATCTCCTTCGGCCTGAATGGGTCGCGTCCCGAGAGTTGCTTGAATTCCGGCGCAAGGGAGAAGGTCGACGCCGCAACACCAACGATGGCGTAGTAGAGACGGATCGGATCGCCGGCGGCAGCCGCAGGCGATGCGAGAGAGACCATTGGAATGACGTTCTCGAACAGCGTGCGCGTGTGGCTTTCCACGATCCACTTCAGGCGATCGGTGTTGGCGCGCCCCTCGATCGTCATGATCCGGTGGAGTTCCGGGCGTTCCGCGCAGAAGTGCACAAAGTCGCGGACGAGCGCGCGCGCAAGTCTCTCCGGCGCTGCGCTTCTCAATTCGGCGGTGCGGCGTGCGAAGCGGCCTGTCAGATCCTCGAACAGCTCCGTCATGACGGCGCGCCACAGCACGTCCTTGGTGTTGAAATGATAGAGCATGGCGGTGTGCAGCACCCCGGCCTCGGCGCTGATTGTGCGCAGACTGGCGCCCTCGAAGCCGACCGTCGCGAACGCCCCGCGCGCTGCGTCGAGAATGCGACGGTGACCTTCGTCGCTGCCTGGCTTTGCCGCGATGCGCCTGCTCATCCACAATGTCTTGACCGGGTGGTCAGATCGCGTCAAGCGATATTTGACCAAGTGGTCAGAATTGTTTGTAACGATAAGCCGAGCCTGCGGAAACCATCCGGCGGCGGCTTCAACAGGTCATCGTCTCGCGATCGGTCTCGGACCTGAGGTCGAGCATGATTGATCGCATGCCGCGGTTGAGATTGAGATGCTGCGGGCTCATGCCGCGTGCCTTTGCGGTCCTGCCTGACAAGCGAAACGTGTCGCCTTCGGGGGCTTCAACCTTGATGACGTCAGCGCCGATATCAGCGAGGATTTGCGTCGAGAACGGCCCGAACACGACAGTTGTCATGTCGAGCACACGAACGCCCGAAAGCATGGGTTGTCCGGGCACGTTTCACTCCGATTTTGGATTGCCCATAGTAGTAGACAATGTCGCCGGCACACAAATCTCGAAGGAACTCGGCCTTGGCGTTGTCAGGCGTTGTGGTGCGAGCGCAGGCCGGCGGCGGTGTCGCGGATAGGGACCGTCTTTCAGGCTGATGGCCGCGTACCGCCGGCCGCCGCCTGATCCCCTGAGGGGAGATTCTACAGGGCCCCTTTGAACCGGCCCGCATCTTGAGCGTTTCAAAAGCGAAACGATGTTCCGGCTCTGCACGCGAGGTTCGACATGGCCATCCGTCCCACATGGCAGGGCCATCTGCGCCTGTCGCTCGTGACATGCCCAGTGGCGCTTTATCCCACCGTGACGGCAGGGAGCGATGTCCGTTTCCATCTGATCAATCCCGACACCAACAACCGGGTGAAGATGATCGCGACGGACGCCGAGACCGGCGACCCGCTTGAGCGATCCGATCTGGTGAAAGGCTACGAGATCGAGAAGGACAGCTATGTGCTTCTCGATAATGAGGACTTCGACGCGGTGAAGCTGGAGAGCACCAAGGTCATCGACATCGAGCAGTTCGTGCCCGCCGAAGAAATCGATCGCCTCTATCTGGATCGTACCTACTGCCTCGTGCCAGAGGGCAAGATGGGCGCCGACGCATTTGCGGTGATCCGGGACGCCATGAAGAAATCGAAGAAGGTTGCGGTCGGCCGCATCGTGCTTGCCAATCGCGAACGCATCATGGCGCTGGAGCCGCGCGGCGCAGGCATTCTGGCAACGTCGCTGCGGGCCGGCGAGGACGTGAGGGACGTCGAGGCGATCTTCGAAGCCGCTCCTGCGGGCAAGCCGGACAAGGAAATGATCGCGATCGCGGAGCGGATCATCGCGCAGAAGGAGGCGAAGTTCGATCCCGAGCGCTACGAGGACAGGTACGAGAAAGCGTTGCGCGATCTAATCAGCGCCAAATCGAAGGGCAAGAAACTTGTTCGCGCGGCAGAACCAGAAGCGACGAACGTCATCGATTTGATGGACGCGCTGAAGAAGTCCCTCGGCGGGCGGCCGCCTGCGGCGGCGAAGCGATCTGCCGCCAAGCACAGTCCGGCCAAACGCACGACCGCACCGGCGCGCAAGCCGGCAGCGAAGAAGCGTGCGACCCGCGCGAAGAGGTAATGTGCGGTGGCGGCTGGCAAGCTGGACTCGTATCGCACGAAGCGCGATTTCTCGCGCACTACGGAGCCATCGGGTGTGGAGCCGGTTGTCGGTTCGGGTGTCTTGCGTTTCGTCATTCACAAGCACGCCGCGTCCCGGCTGCACTATGACCTGAGACTTGAAGTCGACGGCGTCTTCCGTTCATGGGCTGTCACCCGCGGACCATCGCTCGACCCCGGTGAGAAACGGCTTGCGGTGGAAGTGGAAGATCATCCACTCGACTACGGTGATTTTGAAGGCACGATCCCGAAGGGCCAGTACGGCGGCGGCACGGTGATGATTTGGGATCGCGGGCACTGGTCCGCCGATGTGGAAGGCGATGTCGCCGCACAACTTCAGAAGGGCGAGCTGAAGTTCACTCTGAAGGGTCGCAAGCTGAAGGGAGGGTTCGTGCTGGTGCGGATGAAGCACGACCGCAACGGCGGCAGACGCAGCAACTGGTTGTTGATCAAGCACCGCGATCGCCATGCCGTCGCCACTGGCGATGTGCTCGACGAAGGTGTCTCCGTCGCATCGACGCGGACGATGGAGCAGATAGCCGCAGGCAAAGGCCGTTCGGCCACGCCATTCATGACGCGGGCTGCATCAACTTCCAGGGCGACGTCCACGAAGGCGCAGCCGAAACGCGCACCGGGGCGACAGGCGCCGGCAAAAACAGACGTCACACAAGCGAAACGGGGAAAGATCGCGCCTCGCGCCGTTGTGACGCCGCGCGTACGCAGCAAGCAGGCGAAGGCGATGCCGCGGTTCATAGATCCGCAACTCTGCACGTTGGCGGCGCGGGCGCCCAGCGGCGAGGGTTGGATCCATGAGGTCAAGTACGACGGCTACCGCATGCAGCTTCGCGTCGAGAACGGCGCCGCACGCGTGTTCACGCGCAAGGGGCTCGACTGGAGCGAGCGTCTGGCGACCGTGCGAGAGGCCGCTGCGCATTTGCCCGACTGCATTATCGACGGGGAATTGGTGGTGCTCGACTCGCAAGGGGCGAGCGACTTCAGCAGCCTTCAGGCGACACTCACGGCCGGCGTCAAGAAGCCGCTCATCTTCTTTGCGTTTGACCTTCTGTTTCTGGAGGGGACCGACCTGCGCGCCGCGCCGCTCCATGAGCGCAAGGCCGAACTCTCGCGCATCCTCACGGCAGGAAAGGCGGCGTCGACGCTGCGCTATGCCGATGATTTCTCGGTCCGCGGCGAGGACATGCTGGAAGCGGCGTGTCGCATGTCACTCGAGGGCGTCGTGTCGAAGCGGCGCGATGGACCTTACAGGTCAGGGCGCAGCCAGAGCTGGGTGAAGGCGAAATGCCGGGCCGGGCAGGAGGTCGTGATCGCCGGATGGTCGAACGAGGCAGGCCGATTTCGGTCCCTCCTTGTCGGCGTGCAACGGGACGGTGCGCTCGTCGATGCGGGTCGCGTGGGGACGGGCTTCGGCGGCAAGGTCGGCGCGGATCTCCTGAAGAAACTGAAGTCTCTGGAACGGCGTCACAGTCCGCTTGCGGAATCGCCAAGGGCACGCGGCGATGAAACATTGCATTGGGTGCGTCCCGATCTGGTGGCGGAGATTGCGTTCGCGGGTTGGACCGGTTCGGGAAGCGTGCGGCAGGCAGCGTTCAAGGGCCTGCGCGAGGACAGGGCGCCGAAAGAAGTCGAGGTGGAGCGAATGGCTGCGGCGTCGATCACGAAGGGCAAACGCGTTCTGGGTATCGCGATCTCCCATGCAGAAAAAGTCTACTGGCCCAATGCCGGAGACGGCGATCCGGTCACGAAGGGCGAACTGGCGGACTATCTGGCTGTGATGGGCGCTTCCATGCTGCCACATGTGAAGGGGCGCCCGTGTTCGCTGGTGCGCGCGCCGGACGGGATCACCGGCGAGCAGTTCTTCCAGCGCCACGCGATGGCAGGGACGTCGAAAAGCCTGACCCTTGTGAAAATCAGGGGCGACAAGCAGCCCTATGTGCAGTTCGACACCGTCGAGGCAATCGTCGCTGCGGGACAGAGCGGCGCGCTTGAATTTCATCCATGGAACTGTCTGCCCGGCGCGCCGGAGGAGCCCGGCAGGTTGGTGTTCGACCTCGATCCGGGGCCGGGTGTGGAATTTGCGGAGGTCGTGCGCGCCGCGCGCGAGGTCAAAGTGCGCCTTGAGGAAAGGGGGCTTGCCGCGTTCTGCAAGACCACGGGCGGCAAGGGCCTGCATGTCGTGACACCGCTCGCCGCGCGACGGGGACGGAAGGCGACATGGGCGGAAGCCAAGGATTTCGCGCGGGATCTCTGCGCAGAAATGGCCGCCGATGCGCCCAGCCGGTACGTCATCAACATGGCCAAGCGCCTGCGAACCGGGCGCATCTTTCTGGACTATTTGCGCAACGACCGCACGGCGACGGCCGTCGCCGCGTTTTCCCCGCGCGCGCGTGAGGGTGCGACCGTGTCCATGCCGCTGAGGTGGAGCCAGGTGACGAGCCGGCTTGATCCCGCGCGGTTCACGATACGCACAGCGCAAAAACTCCACCGTGACGACGCGTGGGCGGGCTACGACACGTCCGGTGCGCCGCTGCCTCCCTCTCGCCGCGCCTGACGATCTCGTTCGGTCCCCATCGCGACTGGCAGCTACGCAACGCGGTCGACCACGCCGCCGCAACAGCGGCGCGCCATTCCAGTCGAAGTGCACCATGCCGCCATCGCCATGGGAGGTGCAGCGTCGATTGCGGACGCAAGCGGGATATTCAACT
>JAWXBS010000106.1:0-9582 GCA_034440275.1 Alphaproteobacteria bacterium | reverse complement strand
GTGGTCAACGCCGGCTGCGCCAACAGCTTCACCGGCGCACCCGGTGACGCCGCCGCCAAGCGCACCGCCCAGGCCGCCGCGACCGCCGTCGGCGGCAAATCCGAAACCGTCCTGCTCGCCTCCACCGGCGTCATCGGCGTGGTGCTCGACGATGCGAAGGTTGCGGCCGTCCTGCCGGACCTGGGCGCGTCGCTCGCCCCCGTGAACTGGCCCGACGCCGCGCGCGCCATCATGACCACCGACACCTTCCCGAAGGGCGCAGGCGCTGCGGCGAAGATCGACGGCGTGAAGGTCTCCATCGCCGGCATCGCCAAGGGCTCCGGCATGATCGCGCCGGACATGGCCACCATGCTCGCCTTCGTCTTCACCGATGCGGCCATCGCGCCGGCGGCGCTCAAGGCGATGCTCAAGGAAGAGACCGACGCGAGCTTCAACACGATCACCGTCGACGGCGACCGTTCGACGAACGATTGCGTGCTGCTGTTTGCGACGCATCAGGCAAAGCACGACGCCGTGAAGACCGTCGCCGATCCGCGTCTCGCGGATTTCAGGAAGGCGCTGAAGAAAGTGCTCGTCGATCTCGCGATCCAGATCGTGCGCGACGGGGAGGGCGCGACGAAACTCGTCGCCGTGAAGGTGAAGGGCGCAAAGTCCGACGCCTCGGCGAAGATCATCGCGCGCACGATCTGCGAAAGCCCGCTGGTGAAAACCGCCATCGCCGGCGAGGACGCCAACTGGGGCCGCATCGTCATGGCGATCGGGCGCGCCGATCAGCCGGTGGTGCGCGAAAAAATTTCAGTGAAGTTCGGCCCCCACTGGGCGGCGCGCTACGGCGCGGTGTCGAAGACCTATGACGAAGGCGCCATGAGCGCCTACATGAAACGCAGCGAACTCGAAATCACGGTAGATGTGGGCGCCGGGGATGGCGAGGCGACGATGCATACGTGCGATCTCACGAAGCGGTACGTGGAGATCAACGGGGATTATCGGAGTTAGGGTCGTCGCTGCGACCACTGGCTTCGCGACAAGGCGGATCAGCGACGCCGAGCCAAATTATCTCCTGAGTTTCCTTCGTCATTTTCAGAAGAATGCACTTTGACGAAAGGTCCGCGCCGCCAGCGCTCGGAGTTTCTTTGAATGCCCGTGAGTCCAGAAATCGGTGAATTTCAATGCGTCGGTCACCCACTTCAAGGATGGCCGGCTGTCGCCCATCCCTTGAATCTGGCGTGTAACGCGTGACCAAGCCCTCGACGGCGTCGTGGGCGTTCGGTGCGAGCGCGCCTTTCAGCTTGGCAAGTGAGAGACGGTCGTTGTCATAGTGCACCGCCGCAAGCAGGCACGGCATGACGACGCAGAGCCCCATGACCACTTTAACTCGCAGTTCCGATCTGCGGCTCCACATTTGAGCAATGGCCAAAGGTGCAATACTCAATGTGGCCAGAGTCCATAGGACGTCCGGACTTTCATGTCCGATGTCGAAAAGCACCTCGTACTGCAGCGCACCCTCCATGCTCATCGCGCGGTTGACGCGGAGCGCACGACACGCGCCCAGTCAATGACAATGCGTTTCGTGCGGCAAGCTCGCTCTCAAATCGTCTCCTATTGACTGGTAGAAGCGCTCCGTCATTCCGGGGCGACCGGAGGTCGAGCCCGGAATCCAGGGGTTCAGGCGGGCCGTCTCATCCAGTCCCCTGGGTTCCGAATCAACGCTTCGCGTTGTCCGGAATGACGGCGGCGTTTGCGGAATTTGCTCGGTGTCCCTTCTCCCCCGCGAGGGGGAACCGGGTTGTTCGCGCTACATTGCGGAAAATTAGGGGGATTCCCGAGGTGCGTTCCCCTCGTGATGAGGACCGCCGGCGCCTCGCCGGCAAACCGCTTCCCCTTGGCGCACAAGGAGGCCGGCGAGGGCGCCGGCGGTCCTTGCAATAAAAAACACCAAAACAATCCGACCGGGTCGCGAGCCGTCGGACACTCCTCTCACGTCGCGCCGGGATGGTCCCGTCGTCACGGAGAGGAGAGACGCCATGCACATCATGCGACCGCCCGACTTCAGCGCGCAGATCGCTGACGCGCTGGCCAACCTCCGTCTGTGGTTTCTCTCCGTCATCGAGTGGCTCGCGGAATTTGCGCCGCTGCCGCGCGACGCGCGGCTGTGGCTGCAACGACAGCTGATCCACACGCGCCGCGAACTCCGGGTGGTGCTCGCCGCCGCCGTCGTGGCGCGCATGCGTTTCGTGGAACGTCCGCATCGCCGGTCGCACAGGCGAAAAATGCCGCGCGGATTCCGCTGGGCGCATCGCTGCGCGCCGGCGGTGCGCTTCTTCACGCGCGGGATCAAACTGCGCACGCTCAAGAACATGCGCCGCGCGGTCGATGATTTCGACGCGCTCGTCACGCGCGCATTCGCACGCCTGCCGCGCGGCCTGCGCGGCGGCGTGCTGGTGATGACGTTTGCGTCGGCGCCGCAGCCTGCGCCGTTCACCATCGCACCCGCCGCCGAAGCTGCAGACACGTCATGACTATTGAAACAGGACCGCCGGCGCCTCGCCGACATTCGGTATCCAATCCACGCGAGATTCTGCGGAGTCTGGCGCCGCCGCCGCATGCCGGCGAGGGCGCCGGCGGTCCTGAATGTGGCGCCCCGCTGGACATCAACACTTCGTTCGCCATACGCACGCACGCTTTCCTAACCACCTTCACCCACGGCTTGTTCATGCAGATCGGCGATAACTCCGCGCGCAGGCTCCTCGTGGTCGCCGCAGCCGCGCTCGTGGACGGGCAGGGGCGCGTGCTGCTCGCGCAGCGGCCTGAAGGCAAGGCGTTTGCGGGTCTCTGGGAATTTCCCGGCGGCAAGCTGGAGCCCGGCGAAGGGCCTGAAGCCGCGCTCGCGCGGGAGCTGAAAGAGGAGCTGGACGTGGACGTGCAGACGCAGGACATGGCGCCGTTCGCCTTCGCGTCGCATGGCTACGCCGATTTTCATCTGATGATGCCGCTTTATGTCGTTCGCCGCTGGTCGGGCGCGCCGCGCGCCGTCGAGGGCGGGGCGGTGGCGTGGGCCGCGCTTGATGCCCTTTCGGATTTCGACATGCCGCCGGCCGACGCGCCGCTGGTGGCCGAGCTACAGAAACGGGGCCTTGTGCAATGAACGCCTTCCGTCATTTCCTCCGCGACCGCAGCGGCGCCACCGCCATCGAATACACGCTGATCGCGGCCTTCATCGGCCTCGTGCTCATCACGGCGCTCTACGTGCTCGGGCCGACGATCTCGGTCGTGTTCGATCAGGTCGGCGTCGGCCTCGCAGCCGGCGCGCCCTGAACTTTCCGGAAGATCAGCAGCGCCGCGTGTCGCTGAGGTCGCCGAGGCAGCCGTTGCCGGTCGCCGCCGCGCCCGCGCCGGTCGCCGCCGCCGAGTAGAACCCGACCGCCGCCAGCAGCACCCGCGGGAAATCCCGTCCGAATACCGCGATCAGCGAACGCTCCCGCTCCTGCGGCGTGAACCGCTGCGGATTCCACACGTCGCCGCGCTGGCTGAATCCGGCGCCGAAGTAGCGCGTGGCCTGCTCGATCTGAACAGCCGTCATGCCGGAGAGATTGATGATGGCGGCTTGCCGCTCGTCGCTGCGCGTGACGACCAGATACGGTCCCTGACCCGTGATGCGGAGCTTGTCGCGGATCGTGCGCGCCCGGTCGTAGTCATACCGCAGCAGTCGTTGCGAGCACGCCGAACCGGAAACCTGCACGCGTTCGTTCACCGGCCAGTAGATCGGACGCAGCGCCGACACCGAACCATCCGCCTCACGGCGTAGGCCGACGAGCACGTCGGACAGCGGCGCGTCGTCGAAGTGGTTCAGCAGCGACGTGCAGAGCTGGAGGTTGCGCGCGCGCGTCGCGGCAGTGTCCTGCAGCAGCACGACGGCGTGGCCGCCGTTCTGGTTATAGCGCGACGTGGGGCGCCCGATCTGCACGAGCACCGGCTTCACGTTGATCTGCGGCGCCGTCTTCGCGACGCCGGGGCGCGGCGCGGCCAGGCCACGGCTGACCGGGCGCGGATCGGTGCTCGCCGCCGGCGTCTCCACCGGCGCAGGGGCGGGCGGAGGCATCGGCGGTTCCGGCGAAGCGGGGGCTGGCGGCGGCGTGGGACGGCGCGGCGGCAAGGTGACGCCGCGCGTACCGCTTTCGCCCGTCGGTCCGGCCGCAGCGGCGAGGCGGATGTCGGAAGCGGCGTACTCGCCGCCGCCGAGCGGACACACCTTGCCGACCACGGCGGGGCGCACTTCTGGATTGAACTGGCGCAGGAAGAAGGTGCGGCAGCGGCTCACGTCGGGCGCCGCGAAGCGTACGATGCCGCCGCGACCCTGCGCGCTCCAGGATTGGTCGACGTCGTCTGGCGAGCCATCAGCTTTGGTGCTGGCGACCGTGCCGTAGAGCGCGCGGTCCAGCGCGGAAAGGGCAGGCGCCGCCGGCGTCTGTGCGTGCGACGACGCGACCAGTCCCGCGCTCAGCGCGCCTGCGATCGCAATCAGAATCCCGCGCATCATCCCCACATCCTCCGGTCCCGCCTGCGGGCGTCATTACCTCGAAAATCGCCGTTTGTGCGGCGGTTTCAAGTACAGGGCGCATCTTTCAGATCGCCGAGCCGGCAGCCTGCCCGCGCCGTCGGCGCGGAAATGAAGCCGAGTGCGGCCACCAGCGTCTCGCGGAATCGACCGCCGAAGAAGGCGGTGAGCGCCTCACGCTTCTTGCTCGGGTCGGCGCGCGTCGGATCCCAGATGTCGTTCTGGAACGCGAAGCCGTCGCGGAAATACTGCACGAGATCGGCGACCTCGCGATCGGTGCGCCCGGAGAGATCGATGATCGCGGCGACCTTTTCGTCGGCGCGCGCCACCATGAAATAGGGACCAGCGCCGGTGAGGCCGTATTTGTCCTTGATGGTCTTGGCGCGGGTGAAATCGTAGCGCGCAAGGCGATCCGAGCACGATGGCTCAGCGACAGTCGTGGGCGCACGGTTCATCCAGTACATCGGACGCAACGCTTCGACGACGCCGTTCTCGCCCTTGCGCAGCCCCACCCGCACTTCCTGCGTGGTGGCCGTGTCCATGAGGTTCCAGACGTTCAGGCACGTCACCGTGTTGCGGTAGGTGTTGGCGGCGCCTTCGCTGAACAGCACCACCGATGAGCCGCCGTTGGCAGGGTTGCGCGCCTGGTCGCGATTTATCTCGACGATCACCGGTGTCGCGACGACGCGCGCGCTGCGGGTCTGGAAGCTCGGTGCGGACTCCGCCGCTGGCGGTGGCTGTGCGGTCGGCGCTTCCGGCGTCGCCTGATCCGTAGGGGCCGGCGTTTCAGGCTGAGGCGCGGGTGTTGTCGGCGCGGGTTCTTCCGTCGCCGGCGGCGGGGGCGCTTCGGCAGTGTCATCCGACGGCGGCGGGGCGGAGCAGGCGAAGAGAGCGATAGCGGAGACAATGGCTACGAAGTGCGCGCGCATGGCGGTCATCCTTGCCGAAAAACGAGATCGGTGGCGAACCTAGAGGCCGCGTGTGACGCCTGCAATGCGAAACCTTGTGACCTCGATCAGCGGGCGGGCGCGCCGGTTTCGGCCATGCGCCCGATATCGAGGAAACGCTGGCGGCGCTGGCGGCGCAGGGCGTCGCCATCCATGCCGTCAAAGGCGTCGATGGCCTTCGCCACCGCCGCACCGACCGCAGCGATCGCCTGTTCCGGCGCCCGGTGCGCGCCGCCGACGGGTTCCTTGATGATGCCGTCGATGACCTTGAAGCCGAGGCAGCTTTCGGCGGTGATCTTCATCGCCAGAGCCACGTCCTTGGCGCGTCCCGCGTCGCGGAAGAGGATCGAGGCGCCGGACTCCGGGCTGATCACTGAATAGACCGCGTGCTCAAGCATCAGAACGGTGTTGGCGGCCGCAATCGCGATCGCGCCGCCCGAGCCGCCTTCGCCGACGATCACCGATACCATCGGCACGCCGAGGCTGAGGCAGCGTTCCGTCGAGCGCGCGATGGCTTCGGCGCCGCCGCGCTCTTCCGCGCCGAGGCCGGGATAGGCGCCGGCAGTGTCGACAAGCGACACGACCGGGAGGTTGAATCGATCGGCCATATCCATCAGGCGGATGGCTTTCCGGTAGCCCTCGGGGCGCGCCATGCCGAAATTGTGCTTGAGGCGCTCCGTGGTGGTGCGCCCCTTTTCGTGACCCATGATCACGCAAGGCCGACCGAGAAAGCGGCCGAGACCGCCGACGATGGCGGCGTCCTCGGCAAACTTTCGATCGCCTGAGAGCTCAACGAAATCGGTAACGAGCGCGGCGACATAGTCCTTGAAGTGGGGACGCTCCTGGTGACGCGCGACCTGCGTCTTCTGCCAGGGATCGAGCTTGGAATAGATCTCGACGAGCAGGCGTTCGGCGTTCTGCTTCAGCTTGGTCAGCTGCGTGCTCATGGCCGCAGCGCCCGAGGACTCCGCGTTCGCGCTGAGTTGGTCGATCTGCTCCTCGATCAGTTTGATCGGCTTTTCGAAGTCCAGATACTGGGTCAAGGCGGGGGCTCGTGGAGGCGGAAAGCGAGGGGCCGGACAATACCCGCAAGGATCGCAGGGGCAAGCCGGGACAACCGCCGGACCCGCTCCATGACTTCGCGTTTCAGGCGATAACGCCTCAAGCTATGATGTCAGGCATCAGCTGGTCCTCGATCCAGACCATCTGATCCTTGAGCGCGAGCTTTTCCTTCTTGAGACGCGCGATCTGCAGGGCGTCGACGATGACGCCTTCCTGCAGGCTGCGAATGGACTCGTCGAGGTCGCGGTGCTTGTCGCGCAGCTCCTCGAGCCGCCGCTTGAGGCCGCGGGTTTCCTCGTTGTCGTCAAAGCCGCTATCGGCCCCCATCAGGCGCTGCGCTCCAATGGCCGCCACTTTATCGACGCAGAGCTAAGACACGCGTCACGGAAGCTGTAAAGCGCAGCGATGGTGCATGAAAATTCATCATTCCGCTTGCGTGAGGCGCCATTGCAACAAGTTGTGAACGGACAAGCGCGTCCATCGGTGATTGCATGACGAGGCCAGTACAAGGAGGCGCAATATGGCCATCGAATCGCGGCTGCGCGAGCTCGACTCCAAGCATCGGGACCTCGAGGCGCGCATTGAAGACGCGAAGAAGCATCCCTCAGTCGACTGGACCCAGATTTCCGAGCTGAAGCGCGTGAAGCTCAAGCTCAAGGAACAACTGGAAAGCCTGCGAAGGCGAGACACGCGCCACTAGGCGGCGCCAAACCAACCTCATTCAGATCGAGCAAAGTCCGCCGGATTGCGTTCGCGCGTGATCGGGTCAGGAATGGCGATGTAGCCATTTACTGCAGGCGCGAACGTGGCGCCGCGCAATGTCACCCGTTTCAGAGGATCGATAGCGCCGAAGCCCAAGGGCTCCGGCGCTTGTCGTATCAGACGTCCTGCTGGTCGCGACGCTCGTAGGTTTCCGGATCGACGGTCTCTGTCGCCGGCTTCAGGCTCGGGCCGTCGTCGGTCTTGCGGCGCTTGGCGTCGTCCTTGGACTTCACGTCTGCGGCCTTGCGGACGACTTCGTCGAGTTCGATCTGCGAGCACAGGCCGAGCGACACCGGGTCCACCGGCTTGATGTTGGTGGTATTCCAGTGCGAGCGGGTGCGAACCTGCTCGATGGTCGACTTGGTCGTGCCGATCAGCTTCACGATCTGGGCGTCAGACACTTCCGGGTGGTTGCGCAGGAACCAGGCGATGGCGTCCGGGCGGTCGCCGCGGCGGATCGTCGGGATGTAGCGGGCGCCTTTGCGCTTGCGTTCCGGAAGGTCGATCTTCTTCTGTTCCGCTGCCTTCAGGCGATAGGCGGTGTCGGCTTCGCCGCGAGCGATTTCCTCGCGCGACAGGAATCCGGCCGCGATCGGGTCCACGCCGCGGATGCCCTTGGCGACTTCTTCGTTGGCTATGCCCGAAACTTCCAGCGGATGCAGTTCGCAGAAGGCCGCGATCTGCTCGAACGAGAGCGCGGTTTCTTCGATGAGCCAGACGGCGGTGGCCTTGGGCATAAGGACTGTGGTGGACATGCGCGCGCACCCTCTGAAACAAAGAGAGCGCCCGGATCGCCGAGCGCTCAGAACGATTTGGCGAGGGCGGAAGTCGCTACCAGCGCCAGCCGCCATGCCTTTGATATAGCCCCCTTCCGCCCCCCGCGCCAGTGGCTACCCAAGGGAAGCGAGCCCCTTTCGCAGGGTCTCGAGCAGGCTCCCGCCGGGGTAGAGCAGGCCTGAAATGCCCGCCCGGCGGGCGGCCTCGACGTCCCTTTCATGATCTCCAATCATCAGTGTCCGGGCCGGGTCCAGATTGAAATCTCCCATGGCGCGCAAGAGCATTCCCGGATTCGGCTTGCGGTCCGGAGGGTCCGGCATGCGGTAGGCGGCTTCGGTGGCGTCCTCCAGGTAGGGGCAATGGTAGAAGGCGTCGATCCGGGCGCCGGCCCGGGCCAGATCGGCCTGCATGGCCTCATGGAACCGGTGCACGGCCGCCTCGTCGAAGTACCCCCGGCCTACCCCCGACTGGTTGGTCGCCACGACCGCGGCGAGGCCCAGATCGTTGACAAGACGGACCGCCTCGATGGCTCCATCCATCCACCTCAGATCTTCCGGCAAATGGGTGTAGCCGGCGTCGTGATTGAGGGTGCCGTCGCGATCGAAGATCACGCCGCCGCGTTTTCGAAGGGCGTCGCTCATCTAAAGACTCACGATGTCGTGCGCGCGATCGCCACGCGGTCGAGAGCATCGATCTTTTCCGGGAGATGCATGGTCGTCGCCACCAGAACGAAGAGGGTGACGCATTGCAGCACGAAAATGAGGGCGATGGCGACTGTCGCGCGGCGGACGCCGGTCTTCGCGTCGTCGATGGAGGGGATGTTCAAGTCGAGGGCTTCCGATGTGGAGGAGCATCGCCCGGAGCGGCAACCGCCGTGTGACCGTTGTCGCAGAGGTGACGCGAAAGCTCGCTACGTAGTCCGCGGTAAGGCTCTGATTCTTCACCCTTCCATGGGAACCGCGCCGATGAGCGTCCGTTCGAACGACATGCGTATTGCGATCCTGCATGCTCCCGGAGACGAGGCGCTCGCCGAGCGTGTGCGCCAAGAAATCGGTCTGCGCGACGTGCTGATCGCGTCGATGGGAACAAGAAGGGTCGCGTTCGGGCCGCAGCTGGTCCTGCTGGCGTTGTGGCCCCAACAGGCGCGGGGCTTGGAGGAGGTCCTTCGGCAGATCACCTGTGATCATGCATCGGTTGTGCTCTGGCGCGTCGACGGTGCTGCCGCGCCAGACCTCGAGGCCCACGTCATCGTGTTGGGCGCCGACAGCACGCCGGCATCGATCCTGCCGGCGCTGCGGCTTGCTGAAATCGAAGGTGCGCGTCCGCGCCAGGAAGCGGCGCCGCGACGGCGCTCGCACAACCGTCTTGCTGCGACCGCGCTTGGCGTTGCGATTGCCGCAGCGGTGGGTGCGGCGGGCGCGGCGGCGGTCATGCTGGACGGAGAGGCGCCCCTGAGGATGGTTTCAGCTCAACCCGCGC
>JAWXBS010000105.1:0-17996 GCA_034440275.1 Alphaproteobacteria bacterium | reverse complement strand
GCGCATGCGTGCGGGCACGACGCGCACGTGGCGATGCTGATGGGCGCGGCCGAAGTGCTTGCGGGCATGAAGGCGCAAATCCCCGGCACAATCGTCTTCATCTTCCAGCCCGCCGAGGAAGGTCCGCCTGCGGGCGAACAGGGCGGCGCGCCGATGATGATCGCGGAAGGCGTGTTTGCGAACCCCGCACCGGCGGCGATCTTCGGCTTGCATGTCGGCCCCGGCGCGCCGGGCTCGATCTACTACCGCGCGGAAGGCTTCATGGCGGCTGCGGACGCCATCGAGATCAAGCTCAAGGGCAAGCAGACTCATGGCGCATGGCCTTCGCAGGGCATAGACATCATCTCGCTTTCCAGCGCGATCGTCTCCGAACTGAACACGGTGGCCGCGCGCACGGTGGATGTCACGGCGACGCCGACGGTGCTGACCATCGCCACCATCCATGGCGGCGTGCGCTACAACATCATCCCCGAAGACCTGATCATGACCGGCACGCTGCGCACCTTCGACGCGGCGCAGCGCGAGCGCATCAAGGCGCGGATCGTGACGACGGTGACGAACCTCGCCGCGAGCTACGGCGCGACGGCGGAGGTGAACTTCCGCGCGAGCGGCGCGCTGACCTTCAACGACGCCGGGCTCTCGCGTCGCGTGCAGCCGTGGCTGGAGGAAGCGGCGGGGGCTGCGAACGTGAACGCGTTCTCGCGCCCGACCACGGTCTCGGAGGACTTCTCCTCCTACCAGCAGAAGATTCCGGGCGTGTTCTACTTCCTCGGCGCAAGCGCGGACGGCGTCGATCCCGCGACCACGCCGCCCAACCACTCGCCGCAGTTCACGGTGAACGAGAAGGTGCTGCCCGTCGGCGTGCGCACGCACGTGCTGACGGCGTTGCGGTATCTCGAAGCCAATCCGACCCGCTAGTTGCGCACCATTTCGAACGTGCCGGTAGCGCCGCTGGCGTTGTAGGTCCCGAGGACACGCCGGTTGTTGGCCTCCAGCGTGCCGCTGTAGGTGACCGAGTGGCTGGCGCCGCCGGAGCCGTCGTAGGTCTTGGTGAAACGCACCTGGCGGCCGCTCACCGTGCCGTTGAAGGTCGATGTCAGGAAGAGCGCGCGCGAGGTGTCGCCGAAGGCGTTCACTTCGTAGATCGTGCCGGAAATGGCGCCGCCCGCCTGGGCGAGCTTCACGTTGAAGGTGTTCACGTCGGCGCCGTCCGACGAGATGTAGCCGCCCTGCCAGTCGCCCGCGAGGCCGGTCCCGACCTGCGCCTCGGCCTGTGTCGCGTTGAGCGCTGCTGCGCCGCCCATGGTCGCCATGGCGAGCGCCGCCGCCATCATCATCTTCCGCATGTCCGTACTCCGCTGGATCGATCCCACGGGGCCATCAAGACACTGATTCAGGCGGACTTTGGACCGTCAGTCGCGATTTCGGCGCATCTGGTCGTCGACGCGGTCGTTGCAGTCGCTCTGGCGGGAGGGGCCCTGCTCGCCCTGGCAATTGCGGCGGGCCTCGTCTTCCCAGATGGAATCGAGCGTGGACGCGCAGCCGCCGAGCAGGAGCGCCGCCGCGAGACCGAGCATGAGTTTGCGCCTGGGTTTTCCTTTCATCCGTCGAGCGCGGCGAGGCGCTTTTGCTTTTCCGATTCCGGCAGGAAGGAGCCGAGGAAGGAGTTGCGGGCGAGGGTCTTTTTCTCGTCCTCGGTGAGCGACAGGGCGGCGATATTGGCGCCCACATAGCCGCCGAAATAGGCGGGGTCGTCGGAGTTGATGGTGGCGCGCAGGCCGAGCTTCAGCATCTGCTGCAGGGGGTGATTGTCGAGCGTTTTCACCACGCACAGCGAGAGATTGGAGAGCGGGCAGACGGTCAGCGTCATCTGCTCTTCCCGCAGGCGATCCACGAGGCGCGGGTCTTCCAGCGCGCGGTTGCCGTGATCGATGCGATCGACCTTCAGCACGTCGAGCGCCTCCCAGACGTATTCCGGCGGCCCCTCCTCACCCGCATGGGCGACGCGTTTGAGGCCCGCTTCGCCGGCGAGCGCGAAGGCGCGGGCGAATTTCGACGGCGGGTGGCCGACTTCGCTGGAGTCGAGACCGACGCCCATCAGGCGATCGAACCACGGCTCGGCCTGCTTCAGCGTCTTGAGGCCCGCGTCCTCGTCGAGGTGGCGCAGGAGGCAGAGGATGAGGCCGCTCGAAATGCCGTGCCTCGCCTTGCCCGTTTCAAGACCACCGAGCACGCCCTTGATCACGGTGTCGAAGGAAACGCCGCGGTCGGTGTGGGTCTGGGGATCGAAGAACACTTCGACGTGGGTGACGCCGTCGGCGCTCGCGCGGTCCATGTAGGCGGCGGTGAGATCGTGGAAGTCTTCCTCGGCGAGGAGGACATTGGCGCCCTGGTAGTAGATGTCGAGGAAGTCCTGGAGGTTGGAGAAGCTGTAGGCGGCGCGCACGGCCTCGACGCTGTCGAACGGGATCGCGACCTTGTTGCGCTGCGCCAGCGCGAACAGCATTTCGGGCTCCAGCGAGCCTTCGAGATGCAGGTGCAGTTCGGCGAGCGGTAGCGGCATCTCATCGTCCTCCGGGACGGAGTCTGGAGTCGGGGGGTGCGGGATGCATCAACAATGTTTCCATCGTTGCGCACTTTTCCAGATTTCGCAGCGGGTTTGGGCGGCAGGCGGCTTGATTGGGCGCCAGCATAGCACTGGCGGTCGTCAATAGGAATAGTTTCCGGGGCCTGCCCTAGCGGGTCCGTTCGAAGCGGACGACGCGGTCCTCGCGGTCGATCCAGGCGACGCGGTAGCCGGCGTCGGCCCAGGCGCGGGCGTGGGGGTGGTGGCCTTCGTTGTCGTTGGCCCAGAAGGACCGGTGGCGCACCGCACTCGCCGGCAACCCCGCCCCGAGGATGACCTCGACGCTCGACCCGCGTACACGCACGATCGAGGTCACCAACCGCAAAGACCCAAGGAAGAAGGATGGCAACAACAGGATGCCCCACTCGCTCCAGGGAATTTCCGTTAAGTCGTGGAATGCGCCACACATTGGTGGGATTGCGCCCCTTCTCCACACTTTCCGGCTTAAGGCGTTTGTCCTTCATGTATGCGCGCTTCGTTTCCTCATCGAAGGGCTCTCGCACAGCGTCGAGATCAAAGAAATACTTCTTCGTCTTAGTGAACCAGACAATTTCCTCGTGCCTATTTGCAAAGAACCGGTGTGAACTCATGCCGTTCGCGTAGTTCCAAATAATCAAATTGACCATGTTGAAAAGCCGAGACTGGCGAACGTCATGGATGATCGAGAGCAAATCCCCACTGCCCGCCTCCCCCTGATACTGTAGACCGCCAAAGACTACGAAGTTCCCGGTATCAGACAAAACCCGGTAAGACTCCTCAAGCCACTGTCTCGCCCAAGCCATCGCGGGTCGCGGCGCACACACGATTCTACCTACGACGAGATTGCAGTTCTTAGATCGTTGCGCCCCATTTAACTCGTGACACAAGAGCCGCACGGACACCCCAATCATACTGTCTGGACCCTAGCTCACCCTGCTGGGGCCGCCGGTCGTAACTACAGGAGGATGTCTCCTCCGTCGCAGTTGGATTGTCCCATCCCGCTACCGATAACTCATCAGACATCGCTGCCGGACGGCCTTGCCCCGACGATTTCGTATGCGACGACTCCATGCCGCGCGGGCAAAACGGCGGGCGACCCTAGGCTTCGAGGCGGATCATGATCGCCGGCGCGGCGGCGCCGCGCGCAGCGCGCGCGACGGTCACCACCAACGGCCGGCCGCGGAAGCTGACGACGAACGGCGATCCGCTTATTTACGAGCGGCTCGCGCGCTGCAATTCAGCCGCTGGCCATGCTGCAGCCGCTAAGGCCGGTTCTCGCCGAAAAGCGTCATATCGCTGCGCCTCGTAGCGGCGCAGCGGGAGGCGCGAATGCCATCTCCTTCGGCTGATCGGAATGATCCGCGACATGGGCGGCCGGGCGCTCGAGCCGGCCTGGGTCACCAACGGGACCGGTCTGGAGGCCGAGGCGCACGAGGCTCACTGGCCCTAAGCCACATGTATCGACTTCTTCCGCCGCCGAGGCTTAGCCCTTCGACGCTGCGGGCTCCCTCTCGCACCCGTCAGCGCACGTTTGAGATCGAGTTCTTCACGGTGTCGTGCTTGGTCTTCATGATGTTCGAGATCGCCGTGTAGCTGCGATTCTCGTGCTGCATCTGACTCTGCAACTGCAGATACTGCAGGTTGAAGCTCATCTGCGTCTCCTGCATCTTTCGTGTCGCGGCCAAGATCTGGTCCTGACCCGCAGTTCCCGCCGCCCGCGCCGCCGCCATTTCGTTTCTCAGCCGCCCGCGTTCAGCGATCAGCCCGGCCAAACGCTCGACGTTCTGCCCGTCCGCCTCCGCTAGCGCCCGTTCCTCGGAGGTCAGCGCCAGCCGGCGCATCTCCGCCACGACGGCTCGCGTCTCAGAAAGCGCTCGGGCCTCTTCCTGAGCGAGGGTTCGCATCTTCGCCGCCGGCGCGGGCGCAGCGAACCGGCTGTGCATCTGAGCTGAGGCCGCTTCGGCAAACCCGACCGAGGCGAAGGCGGCGATCGTCAGAGCGAAGAGGCGAGCGCGCATGTTGAAGCCTCCGAGCCGATCATCCGGCAAGTTTACCTCACTACCGCTGGTAAATCGAGTTGCAGCTTGATCACGTGCACCTCAGGTGCTGGCGACCTGACGCGTGATGGGATTGACCCTCTCGAACTGCATGCACCTCCTCCGCGCCAAACGGTTGTCTATTGCTATACTCTATAGTAATTAGAGCCGGTTTGGCAACGACGATGGGTCGAGGGCCGCGATAGACGCGCTATAACGGCCAACGCCGATGACCACCGACCCGATGAAAGACTTTCCCGGCTATGCGCTCCGCCGGGCCTCCGCTGCGGCAATGGCCGGGCTGGCCGAGCGGCTGGCGCCATTGAAGTTGCGTCCCAGCGAAGCTTCGATCCTGGTGGTCATCGACGCCAATCCGCGGATCAGCCAGAGCGAGGTCGGACGCCTCCTCGACGTCGCGAGCGCCAACATGGCGCCCCTCATCTCGCGAATAGAAGAGCGCGACCTGCTGCGCCGTGAACCGGTCAACGGGCGCACGCAGGCGTTGACGTTGACCCGCGAAGGCATGCGAATGGCGCGCGCCGTGCGCACAGAAATGGAAGCCTATGAACTCGCACTCATCGCGCGCATCCCAGCGGACTGCAGGAAGGGGTTTCTGAAGGGACTTCGCGCCCTGTGGGACACAGAAGGCGCGTAACTGCCCCAGACATCATGCGCGTCACCTCCTTGCCCTACTGCGACCCCGTCAGGGCGCTGTACGCGTTTCGCGACGACCCGATGTGCATTTTGTTGCACGGTTGCGGCGATCAACCGTCGGCGCGCTGGAGCTACCTGCTGCCGCGCGCCGTGGAGCACCTTGTTTCGCGAGGGCCGGGAGAGGCCGTGCTTGAGCGTCTGCGGGCATGGCGGGGACGGTCCAGCGTCGACGGGATCGGTTCCCCTTTTTCCGGCGGCGCGGCGGGATTCCTCGGCTACGAATTCGGCGCCCGCCTGGATCCCGCCATGCCGCAGCGTGGCGGCGGTCGCCTGCCGGAGGCCGCGATCGGCCTCTACGACCATGTCATCGCATTCGACAATACAACCAGACGCGCCTTTTCCCTGTCTCGCGACGCCCCGCCGGACCCGGACGTACTCAACGCAATCGCCGTGGCGGCCGAGGCGCCTGATTGGACCTGCGCGACGGGATCAGGACGCGTTTCCCCGATCGATACCCGCAGCAGCCACGCATCGCGCGTGCGCGTGCTGCTGGAGCGCATCGCCGCCGGTGACTTTTACCAGGCCAACATCTCGCGCCTCTACGCTGGCGAACTGGGCGCGGGAGATCATCCCTATGACCTGTTCGCCCGCCTCTGCGCGCTCAGCCCGGCGCCCTTCTGCGCCTACATGCGTCTGCCCGGGGCCGCCATCGTATCAAACTCCCCCGAACGATTTGTATCCCTGCGACTTGAGGGGCAGGCGCTGCGCGCGACGACCGCTCCGATCAAGGGAACCCGTCCTCGGGGACATGACGCTGCCGCAGACGCGAGGCTGATCGCCGACCTCGTGGGAAGCGAGAAGGAACGCGCCGAAAATCTCATGATCGTCGATCTGATGCGCAACGACCTGTCGCGCATTTCGCAAGCCGGAACCGTGCGGGCGCCGACGCTCTTCTCCGTTGAGTCATATTCGAACGTCCACCATCTGGTCTCCTGTGTGGAGAGCTTGCTCAAACCGGATGCGGGTGCTTGCGAATTGTTGCGCGCCGCGTTTCCCGCAGGTTCCATAACGGGCGCGCCCAAGCTCAAGGCGATGCAGTGGATCGACGCGCTGGAAGGCGGCCCGCGCGAGGCCAACTATGGCTCGATTGCATGGTTTGGCGCTGATGGCGCCATGGATGCAAACGTGCTGATCCGGACGGCCACCTGTTTTGAGCGTGGCGCGGGATGGGATGTCGAATTCCGCGTCGGCGGCGGCATTACCATCGATTCCGATCCGGACGCTGAGGTAGACGAAACCGAGGCGAAGGCGCTCAACCTGATCCGCGCTATCGAGGGTGACGATCGATGATCATCTGGTGCGACGGGCAATGGATTGACGAACGGAAGCCAGCTGCGCCTGCGATTGATCGCGGACTTACGCTGGGCGACGGCATCTTCGAGACGGTGCTCTGGAATGGCGATCGTCTCTTGCGATTTGACCTCCATGCGGCGCGCCTGCACGCGAGCGCCAGGAGTCTTGATCTCCCACCGCCGCCAGTTGCGGACGCTCTCGCCGAGCTCGCGGTCACGACACTGCGCAAGAACGCGATCGCCAACGCGCGCGCAGCGGTACGCATCACCTGGTCAGCGGGTGCTGCAGCCCGTGGTCTGGCGCGACCGGATCAGGCAGCGCCGATGCTCATCGTGTCGGTTGCACCCTCGGCGCGTCTTGAGACGCCGGCAACGCTCGCCACTTCACGGATCCGGCGCAATGAAACCGCCCCCTCTGCCCGACACAAGACCCTCTCGTGCATCGACAACGTCATGGCGCTGCACGAGGCGTTGGGCGCCGGCGCAGAGGAAGCCCTCCTGCTCAACTCTGCAGGCAACCTAGCATGCGGCGCACGCACCAACCTGATCTGCGTGCTGGACGACCTGGCGGTGACGCCGCGCGTGGAGGACGGCGCCTTGCCCGGCACGGTGCGCGCTGCGTTGATGGCGTCCGGTCTGGTTGTCCGACCGCTCACAACAGCCGATCTCGCGCGTGCTGAAGCCGTCGCGATCACGAACGCGCTCCAGGGTATCCGCACCGTCGCTCGCTGCGATGGGCGCGCGCTGGCCGGCGATCACCCGCTCATTCTTCGCCTGAGGGCCGGCCTGGACATGTGAAGGGCGCGGTCAGCCTTTGCGAGCCACCGTTCGTGCGCCGCGTCAGCGCTTCTCCAACTCATCCAGCGCGCGCGCCTTGAGAAGGTGCTTTTGCACCTTGCCGGAGGCGGTGCGCGGAATGTCGTCGGTGATTACGACCGAGGCCGGAATCTTGTATTTCGCGAGCCGTGCACGGCAGTGCGCGATCACGGTATCGGACTCCAGCGCAATACCGGCCCGCGCCAGGACATAGGCACGACCCACTTCACCCCAGCGCGCGTCAGGCACGCCGATCACCGCCACTTCCGCAACGCTGTCGAGCTCCAGAACGACCGCCTCCACCTCCGCAGGATAAACGTTCTCTCCGCCGGATATGTACATGTCCTTCTTGCGGTCGATCAGGAAATAAAATCCGTCCACGTCACGATAGGCGGCGTCGCCCGTACGAAACCAACCGTCCTTAAACGCCTTGGCCGTCTTCTCGGGCCTGTTCCAGTACCCGGACGTGATGCTTGGTCCCCGCAGCCAGAGTTCGCCCGCCTCACCCGGCGGCAAATCGCTTCCCGCCTCGTCGACAATGCGCGCCTGAACGGCAAGATACGGCAGTCCGCACGATCCGGCTTTGGCGAGGATGACATCGAAGTCGGCAACCGGCATGCCGAAATTCGAGCCTGTCTCTGACATGCCGAACCCGTCGGACATGCGGATGCCGGCGCGCACGAAACGTTCGATCTGCGCTGCGGGATTTGGCGCACCGCCCATGGCGTAGACCGTCAGACCGCGCAACATGACGGGATCGAATCCGGGGGCCTGCCACATCATCTGCGCCATCTGCGGCACCGAAAAATAGTGGGTCACGCCAAGTGCGGGATCGGCGAGACGCTGGCGTGTTCGAATGGCGTCGAACCCGGAAGAGATCAGCACCGTCCCGCCTGCGATCAGCGGCGTGCGTACGGCCGCATACAGGCCGGCTGTGTGGAACATCGGCATGTCGCACAGGAAGACGCTGCGGAACGACACATCGTTGCCGAGAATGAAGTTTGTGCAGCCCCAGAACGCCATTTCCTCTGTAACGATGACGCCCTTCGGTCGTCCGCTTGTGCCGGATGTGTAGAGCAGCGTCGCACACGAATCGAACGGCCGGCGCGCGCCGTGCGGCGGACCGCTCGCACTTTCGCCGACGATGCTGACCAGGCGCCCCGGAGCCGCGTCGAGATCAAACACCGTGCACAATGCATCGGAGACGGCGCGAGCCACGTCGGCAAAGCGGCCATCGCAAAACAGCAGCGAAGGTTCGCAGTCCGCACACAGCCCCCGCAGTTCGGGCTCGGCGAGGCGCCAGTTCAGCGGTGCAAAGATGGCTCCCGCGCGCGTGCAGGCAAGCTGCAGGATGAGCATCTCAGGTGAATTTTGACACAACGTCGCCACGCGCCGTCCCGTCGCGGGTCCGAGCCGCTCGACAAGCCAAGCCGCAGCATGGTCGATCGCGATATCAAGTTCCCGGTAGGACCAGCGTCGGCCATTTTCCAGATCACCCACCGCCAGCGCCGCAGGCTTCGTGCGGGCGTGGGTGGCGACGGGATCAATCAGTATCGGCATTGTCGTCTGGTGCGTCCAGTGGCTGGATCCGGAGATTGTACGTGTTGCTTCCTATTTCCTCGCGCTCATGCCACGCAAGGCGCAGCTGAGCGCGGAGAGACAAATTGCGCGGCGGGAGGGCAATGCGCGCGAACAGGCGCGAGAGGCGCACACCGAGTTGAACATGGTGGTCATCGCGTTTTAGATCAGCGAACCCGTTCCCGCATCCAGGTGGATGAGTGGACGCACACCCGGAGCAGCGGCAATGATCGACCTCGCACAAATCAGCGCCATCGACGTGCATGTCCGCGCTGAAGTCTCTTGCCACGATCCCGAAGATCCCGTCATGGGCAAGTTCTTCGACGCCGCCAGCGCCTACTTCAAGGCCGATCGCCAACGCCCCACGATCGCCGAGACGATCCACTTCCGCTCATCCTGGGACACGAGGGATCGGGGACGGTTGTTGAGTGCGGGCCGGGGGTTACCGGTCTCGCGCCGGGCGATCACGTGATCCCCTTCTCCATGCCCGAGTGCGGCCACTCTAGCGGCTGCAGAATACCGAAGACCAACTATTGCGATGACCCCTATCCCGACATGATGTCCACCGAGACGCCATTTTCGTTCAAGGGCGCGCCGCTGGCGCGTTTCGCGTCCCTCGGCACGTTCGCGGAATTCAACGTCATCAAGGAGACCCACTTCGCCAAGGTGCGCCGCGATGCGCCTCTTGACGTGCTGTGTCTGATCTGCTGCGGCGTCGCCACAGGTATCGGCTCTGTACTCGACACCGCGAAGGTGAGCCGTGGCTCCGCAGTTATTGTGATCGGGCTGGGCGGCATCGGACTGAACGTCCTGCAGGGCGCACGCCCGGCGGGCGCCAAACGCAGTATCGGCGTCGACGTCAACGCGACCAAGGCAAATGCCGCGCAGCGCTGCGGCGCCACCGAGTTCGTCAACGCCGGGGACGTTGGCGGAGTCACCGCCTCTCGCTCGATCAGATCAATGAGGGATACGACCTGATGCGGCGTGGCGAATCCCTGCGCGCAATCCTGTTGCGCCGGCGCGCGGGGACGGGCATTCCCCCTCCTCTCCAGACCGAAAGCGCGCCCGCTTCCATGAGCGAACCTGAGACCGTTTCCGCGCCGCCGCCCCCGCGCGTGCGCCTGTCACTCGGGGTGACGGGCCACCGCGCGGGGCACACGGCGTTTGTCGCAAACGCGGCGCGTATCGAAGCCGTGCTGGCGCAAATTTTTGATGCGATCGACGCCGCTGTCGCCGCAGCGCCCGCGCCCTTCGGCGAAGGCTCCATCGCCCCAACGCGCCTGCATTCCATGCTCGCCGACGGCGCAGACCAAATCGCGGCGCGCAGCGCGCTGGCGCGGGGCTGGGAGCTTGTGGCTCCGCTGCCGTTCGGACGCGCGCTCAACGCCGCCATAAACGCCCTGCCCGCCAATGCCGACGATGCGCGCGCGCTGCTCGACGGCGGCGATGCAGAGGATGGAGCCGTGCAAGCGCGGGCTGACAATGTGCGCGCGCTCTATGCATCGGCGCGTCTTTTTGAACTCGCTGATCACGATGACGCGGTGACGCGCCATTTCCTCGCAACGCAGTCGGCGCCCGAGGATCTCGCCAAGGCTCAGGGCTTTGCAGCCCTCTCCTCCAAGCGCGTCGCGCTCGCCGCGCGGGTCATGATCGAGCAGTCCGATCTGATCGTGGCGGTGTGGGACGGGGTCAGTCACTTCTTCGTCGGCGGCACAGGACATACTGTGGCCGCCGCACTCGAACTTGGCGCGCCGGTGCTTTGGGTCGATGCGGATACGCCGGAAGCGTGGCGCATCTTGCGCACGCCGGAGTCACTGACTTCACTCGCAGGTACGCCGCCATCGGTGGATGAACGTGTTGCGGCGCTGAAGGCGATCATCTGCGCGGTGCTGGCGCCTGAAGCAGGCAGCGACGCGCACAGGAAAAGTCATGGCAAGGCGCGCGGCGGTCAGCCGGCGTCGCAGGGCGTTGCCACCATAGCGCAGGAACGCTGGCATGCGCGCAGCAATGGGCTCTGGCACGCCTATCGCCGCATCGAAGCGCTCTTCGGCGGCGACAAGAAGCGTTCGCCGCTTCGCTCGCTCACCGCGAGATACGAAACGCCCGACGCTATCGCCGCCGGAAGCGGCGCGGTGGTTCTTGCGGCGGCGGGCGCCCTGCCCGGAGCGGACCCGACTTTTGCCGAGCGCATCGAGCAAAACGTGCTGCGCCGCTATGCGTGGGCTGATGGCGTTTCCTCACATCTGTCGGACGTCTATCGCGGCGGCATGGTGGCGAACTTCGTGCTGTCGGCGCTCGCCATCGTCATCGGCATCGCCTACCTCCCCTTCGCGACCGCTGACGAAAAGGGATATTTCGCCGCCATCGAATTCCTGATGCTCGCCGCCATCATCACGATCACGACCCTGGGTCAGCGACGACGGTGGCATGGCCGCTGGTTCGAGACACGCCGGGTGGCGGAGTATTTCCGACATGCGCCGCTGCTGTTGACGCTTGGCGTCGCGCGCGCGCCGGGGCGGTGGCCGCGCGGCACCGAGACGTCATGGCCGGAATGGTATGCGCGTCAGGGCCTGCGCGAAGTGGGACTGCCCGCGATCGTGGTGACGCGCCCCTATCTGCGCGCGGCGCTGCAGACGCTGCTCGACGACCATGTCGTGCGACAGCGCGACTACCATCACGCCAAAGCGCAGCGCCTCACGACCGTGCACCACAATCTCGACAGGCTGTCGGAAGCGCTCTTCATCCTCGCCGTCATCTCCGTGGCGCTGTTTCTCGGCCTCACGGCGTTCGCTTTGCTGGCCGACGATGTCCATGAACTCGTCTATCCGACGACCAAGATGTTCACCTTCCTGGGCGTGCTGCTGCCGACGTTCGGCGCGTCCATCGCGGGCATCCGCTATTTCGGCGACTTCGAGCGCTTTGCCGCGATATCGGAGGTCACGGCGGAGAAGCTCAACGCCGTGCATGCGCGCATCACGCTGCTTCTGGCGGCGGGCGACGACGGCGCGGACTACAGCCTGGTCGCCGATCTCGCGCACGCCGCCGACGACATCGTCGTCTCGGAGATCGAAAACTGGCAGGCGGTGTTCGGCGGCAAGCACGTCACCGTGCCGGTGTAGCGGCATGGCGAAGCCGGCGATGACGATCACTGGGCGCTGCCTCTGCGGGACCGTCGTCATCGAGATCGGCGTCCCGGCGCGCTGGGCCTGGCACGACCATTCACCCGCCAGCAGGCGTGCCCACGGCGCGGCCTACGCGACCTATGTCGGCGCCTATCGCAGTCGTTGTCGCGTGGTCGAAGGCGACAGGCACATCAGTACGCACGACGACGCAAAGACCGGTGCGAAACGCAGCTTCTGCGCGAAGTGCGGGGCACCTCTCATGTACGAGCGCGCGCACGCACCCGCCATGATCAACCTGCCCCGCGCACTGTTCGACGACGGCACGGGCCGCGAACCGCGCTACCACATCGCCATCGACCAGATGGCGCCGTGGACCTATCTTGGCGAACGCCTCGTGCCTTTGAAGGGCTTTCCCGGCGTGGTCTGGGACAGATCGAGAAAGAAGAAGCGCGACGTCCTCTGACGCCGCGCTTCCGCTTCAGGTCATTACTTTGCGGGGTCGGTTACCGGCAACGGCGGGCCGGTGAATTCCGCCTCGATAGTCACGTTCACGTCGTCGCCGACGCCCATGCGCGTGCCGGGCGCAGGCACCCCGTAGCCCATGCCATGCGCGGAGCGCTTGATGACGCCGGTCGCCGAGAATCCGATTCGAGCATTCGGGTCCATCGGCGCGTAGCCTGGGTAGCCGCCATTGAAGCGTGCTTCGAGGACGAGCGGCTGCGTCACGCCGTGCAGCGTGAAATCGCCGGTGATACGCGCCCGGCCGCCCGCGAGCGGCTCCACCCTTGTGGACTTGAAAGTAATCTCCTTGAACTTGGCGGTGTCGAGGAATTGCGGTCCCTTGAGCTCGGCGAGGAAGCCCGCCGGCGGCGTGGGCACCGCAAGCGAGTTCGGATCGACCGTTGCGGTAATGGACGCTGTCGCCGGATTGGCGGGATCGAGTTCCAGCGTCGCATCGAAACGCGTGAAGCGCGCCGTGTAGTTCGAGAAGCCGAGGTGACTGACCCGGAAATCGAGGCTCGCGTGATATTTGTCGAGCTTGTACGTCCCGGCCGGAATGCCTTCGATGGACGGCGCGGGCTCGACCTTGGGCGCAGGCGCTTCGGTCTTGGGGGCTGGCGCGGGTGGGGCGCAGGCGGTCAGGGTGCTCGCCAGGGCGCCGAAGAGCGTGGCGGCAATCACAAAACGTTTCATCGGGGCGTCTCTTGGTTGGCTGTGGTGGGGTGAAAATCAGCGGCGAGGGTTAGAGCGGCGGCAGCGAGGGAGTCAAACAGACGGTCCGAACCAAGGACGCTCCGCGCGACCGGTCGCCGACATCTGGACGCAAGCCCCCGGCTCAGGCTCTACAGGGCGCGACCTCGAGGACTCTGGCAGGACATGACGACGGACGGACCCATCGTGACAGTCTCGAACGTGCGCCACCGCTATCGCGGCGCTGATCGCGACGCGCTGGCGGGGGTGAGCCTCTCGATCGAGGCAGGCTCCTGCTTTGGCCTCCTCGGTCCCAATGGCGCAGGCAAGAGCACGCTGCTGGGCCTGCTCACCGGCGCGATCAAACTGCAGGACGGCGAGATCGAGATCATGGGCGCAAGCGTGCGCACTGACCTCCCCGCCGTGCGCGCCGCGAGCGCGATCGCGCCGCAGGAGCTTGCCTTCTATCCGGCGCTGACGGGACGCGAAAATCTTGAGTTCTTCGCGGGCGTGCAAAACGTCGAAGGCGCGCTGCGGAAGACGCGGATCGCGGAGGCGAGCGCGGCCTGCCAGCTCGACGACGTGCTCGACCGTCGCGCGGAGACATATTCCGGCGGCCTGAAGCGGCGGCTCAACCTCGCCATCGCGCTCGTAGGCGCGCCGCGCATTCTCTATCTCGACGAACCGACGGTGGGCATCGATGCGCGGTCGCGCGCGCTGATCGTGGACGCGATCGCGGCGCTGAAGCGGTCCGGATTCACGATCATCTACATCTCCCACTACATGGAAGAGGTCGAGGCGCTCTGCGATTCTGTCGCCGTTATCGACAAGGGATCGCTGATCGCGCTGGAGCGCACGGAAGCGCTTGTACGTCGCGGCGCCGAGCGGCGATTGCGCGTGACGCTTGCGGCGCCGCTTGATGAGGCGGCGCGCCAGAGCCTTGTGCCGGCGCAATGGATCGACGCCGCTCGATTCGACGTGACCTTGGATGGTGAAGCGGCGCTCGAAGGCTGGCTCGCGCGCATCCGCGCGGCGGGCGGGCATGTGGCGCGGCTCGACTACGGCGCGAGCAAGCTGGAGACGATCTATCTGGGCCTCCTCGAACAGGACGGCGGGCCATGACCGCGCTGATCGCCTGCATCGTCAAGGAACTGCGACTGCTGGGCCGCGACGTCCACGGCCTCGCGCTTCTGTTCATCCTGCCGCTGGTGTTCATCCTCGTGATGTCGCTGGCGCTGCAGGACGTTTACGCCGCGCGCGGCGGACGCGCGATCGACGTGCTCGTCATCGACCGCGACGGCAGCGATGCGGCCAAGGCGCTGACGCAACGTCTCGCCGACAACGGCGCGTTCCGCATCTCGCAGACGACGCCGCTTCCGAGCGAGGAACGCCTCCGGCAGCGCCTGCGCGCGGGCGAATTCTCGTTCGCCGTCGATGTCAGCAAGACCTCGGCGCGACCGTTCTGACGCCGCCGCAACCGGGCGCACCACCGCTGCTCACCGTGATCGTCGCGCCCGATGCGAGCAAGCAGACCGAAGCCATCTTCCTCGGCGTGCTGCGCGAGGCGGTCGGGCGTCAGCGCCTCGATCTCCTCCTGCAGCGCGTCGGCGCAGGCGGCGGCGACCAGTCCGCCGGCAAGGCGCAGATCGTCACGACCTACGCCTTCGCGCGCGAAGCCGCGCCGAGCGCGGTACAGCAGAACGTGCCGGCCTGGCTCGTCTTCGCCATCTTCTTCGTGGCGATCCCCTTTTCCAACACCTTCGTGCGCGAGCGCGAACTCGGCGCGCACCGGCGCCTGCGCACCACGAACGTGAGCGCGGTCACGCAATTCTTCGGCAAGCTCATCCCCTACTTCGCGATCAACCAGCTGCAGGTGGCGCTGATGCTGGCGGTGGGCGTGTTCCTCGTGCCGCTGCTCGGCGGGGAAGCGCTACAGATCCGGGGCTCTCCGGTTGCGCTGATACTGCTGTCGGCGGCGGTGTCGCTCGCGGCGCTCGGCCTTGCGCTGCTCATCGCCGTCGCCGCGCGGACCACCGAACAGGCGACCATGCTCAGCGGTCTCGGCAACATCGTGCTCGCCGCCGTCGGCGGGATCATGGTTCCCAAGTTCGTGATGCCCGCGGCGATGCAGGATGTGGCAGCGTGGTCGCCCATGGCCTGGGGACTGGACGGCTTCCTTGATCTCCTGCTCCGGGACGGCGATACCGCCGCCATCGCGCCGGAGCTGATGAAGCTCGGGGGCTTCGGGGCCGTGGCGCTGGTCGTGGCGTGGCTGATCTACCGGACGCGTGACTAGAGGAAGTGATGGCGATCGAGGACCGCACCGCGCTGATGGCCGACCTCAAGGCGATGATCGTCGCCGAGTGCGACAAGGATATCGCGCCCGAAGAGATCAAAGACGAGGCGCGCCTTATCGGCGGCGAGCACGATCTCGATTCCCTCGACGCGTTGCAGATTTCGATGGCGGTGAAGCAGCACTACGGCGTGCGCATCGAGGGCGGCCCGGATGCGCGCAAGGCGCTCGCGAGCGTGGCGAGCCTTGCGGACTTCATCATTGCGGGACAGAACGCGCCGCAATGAGCGGCGTCAGATTTCTGGGCGCGGGACTGCACACCCATCTCGGGCGCGGCGTCGCCGCCAATCTCGACGCGCTGGAACGCGCGCCCCCGCCGCCGGTGCTGACGCCGGTGCCGCTCGGCGCGGGTGTGGAGCACGTGCCGAGCATGCCGCTCTGCGATGCGCCGCTCACGGATTTCGAAACGCGCCTGATGCGCGTGGCGGTGGAGGTGGCTGAGGACGCCATCGCGGCGGCAGGACTGACGGAGGCGCAGCGACGCGAGACGACGCTCTTCGTCGGGACGTCGTCGCTCGACATCTCGATCACCGAGGCGGTCTATCGCCGCGAACTCGCCGCCGGGCTCGATGCGCATCCGCTGACGTCCAATTCGAGCATGGGCAATCTCGGCAACGAACTGCGCCGCGCGCTGCGTCTCGGCGGGCCGGACTTCACGTTCAACACCGCCTGCACGGCGAGCGCCAACGCGCTCCTCTACGCCGATGCGATGGTGCGCGCGGGCCACGCGAAGACCGCGCTTGTTCTGGGCGTCGAGGCGTTCAACGCGATCACGGCGCTCGGTTTCCAGAGCCTCGATCTGCTCGCGCGCGACGGCATGAAGCCATTCGACGCCGGACGACGCGGGCTGGTTCTGGGCGAAGGCTGTTCGGCGCTCGTGGTCGGCATGGGCGACGGCAAGGGCTTTCGTCTGCAAGGCGGCGCCAATGCATGCGACCCCTACGCGATATCGGCCGCCAATCCCGACGGCTCCACGATCGCGTCGGTGATTGCGGATGCCCTGCGCGCCGCGAAACTGGATGCATCGTCCCTGCGCGCGATCAAGACGCACGGCACGGCGAGCCTTCTCAACGATGAAGCGGAAGCGGCCGGGCTGCTGCGGGTTTTCCCGGCGCCGCCGCCGGTGTGCGCGCTGAAGCCGTTCATCGGCCATACCTTCGGTGCCTGCGGCCTGAACGAACTCATCCTGTTGTGCGGTGCCGTCGAGCGCGGCTTCATTCCTGGCACGCCCAACATCGGCGCAACCAGCGAAGAACTCGGCGTGACGCTGACGCAAGCGCCCACGCCCGTCGAACCCGGTGCGTTCCTGCTCAATTATTTCGGCTTCGGCGGCAACAATTCCGCACTGGTGGTCGCCAATGCGTGAGGCCTTCATCCATGGTTGCGGCGACTACTACGCCGCCGTCGAGACCGACGATGCGCTTGTCGATCTCAAGCCCTTGGTGAAAGAGGCGACAGGCCAGCCTGTGCGGCGCGTGGGACGGTTCATCCAGCTCGCGCTGATCGGCGCGGGACGATGCCTCGGCGGCCGCAAGGCGCCTGAGGACACAGCCGTCTATTTCACCTCCGGGCGCGGCGATATGGAAGTCACCGTCGAGGTGATGGAGGCGCTCTTCCGCGACGGCGAGGCGCCCAAGCCCCTGCACTTCATCAACACGGTGTCGAACGCCGCGTGCTTCTACATCTCGAAGCATTTCGGCCTGCACGGGCGCAGCACGTTTCTGTGCAACCGCTATTTCAGCTTCGAGACGACGCTGCAGCTCGCGCTGTTCGATCTCGCCAGCGGCGCGGTGAAGCACGCGCTGGTGGGATCGGTGGACATCGTGACGCCACCGCTCAGCGTGCAGCGCAGACGCCTGCATCTTCCACCCGATACGCCCGTCGCGGAGGCGAGCCACTGGTTGCTGCTGAGCGCCGACCCCAACGGCGCGCGCGGCGCGATCACGGCGGCGGCTGTGTTCGGCGATCGCGCGGCGGCGCTGGGCCTCGCGCGCGCAGGGTCTGCGACGGCCGGCGCAACGGGCCAGTTCGGCGACGGCGCCGCGTTCCTGCACGATGCAGGCTTGCCTGAGACTTTCGACTATCGCGCCGGCCGCGCGCACTACGACAGCCAGAGCGGCGCCGTCATTTCGGCCTTTCTCGACAAAGGTTCGGGCGCCCTGGTCCACGTCAACGCCGATCCCGACGGACGCTACGGCGTCATGCTTGTCCGCACCGCGCCGCCGTAGCAGAATTGCGTCGGAGGGCGACGATGGGCGGCGTGCTGACGAACTACATGAAGGCGGAGAT
>JAWXBS010000104.1:0-8109 GCA_034440275.1 Alphaproteobacteria bacterium | reverse complement strand
GCGTGCTGGGCATCTCGACCGGCGCATCGCTCGGCGCTGTGCTCTCGCTCTACTACGGCCTCTCCGCAGCCATCCCGTTGGCGCTGCCGATCGCAGGGCTGATCGGCGCGGCGGTGACGGCGCTGCTCGTCGTCGCGCTCGCGCGCAATGGCGGCACGATCGCACTTATTCTCGCCGGCGCTGCCGTCTCGAGCTTCGGCGGCGCACTCGTGGCGCTCGCGCTCAACCTTGCCCCCTCGCCGTGGGCGGCGACGGAGATCATGGTCTGGCTAATGGGATCGCTTGCGGACCGTTCCTGGTCGCACGTGATGCTCGCGGCGCCATTCGTGATCGTCGGCGCGGCCTTCCTTTTTGCAAGTGGCCGTGCGCTCGACGCATTGTCGCTCGGCGAAGCGACAGCGGAAAGTCTCGGCGTCCGCATGGGAAGCACACGGCTTCTCGTGGTCGCAGGCGCAGCGCTCGCCGTCGGCGCGGTGACGGCGGTATCGGGCGCCATCGGCTTTGTCGGTCTGATTGCGGGCCACCTCGTGCGCCCGCTCGCAGGCTTTTCTCCCAGCAGAACACTGCCCGCCGCCGCACTCGCCGGCGCCGCATTGGTGCTGGCCGCCGATATCGGCGTGCGCCTCGTCCCGGTGGGACCGGAGATGAAACTCGGCGTCGTCACCGCGCTCGTCGGCGCGCCGTTCTTCTTCCTGCTCATCCTGCGCGCGCGAAAGGCGCTGCCATGATCCTCGCCGCCGAAGCGCTTTCCGTTGTCGTCGACGGACGCACGCTCCTCGACAAAGTCTCGCTGTCGCTCGCGCCGGGCGAATTGCTCGCCGTGCTCGGACCCAACGGCGCCGGCAAGTCGACCCTGCTCAACGCGCTCGCCGGACTCACGGCGCCGACATCGGGACGCGTCACGCTCGACGGACGCGAACTCTCCACTTGGTCGCCACGCGACATGGCCGCCGCACGCGCCTTCCTGCCGCAGAACGGCGCACTCGACTGGCCGCTGAAGGTGGAACGCGTCGTGGCGCTCGGCCGCCTGCCACTCGCCGGTCTCTGGGGCGAAGCGCGCGACGCCGAAACGCAGGCGATCGATGAAGCCCTCGACGCCATGGATGCGCGCAGCCTCAAGGGTCGCGTGGCGACCACGCTGAGCGGCGGCGAACTCGCACGCGTGCTGCTGGCGCGCGCCATCGTCGGCAAGCCGCGCGTGCTGATCGCCGACGAGCCGCTCGCCGGTCTCGATCCACGCCACCAGATCGACGCGCTCACGCGCCTGCGCCGCATGGCCGACGATGGCCGCGCCATCATCCTCGCGCTGCACGATCTCGATCTCGCGGCGCGTTTCGCTACGCGGGTTGCGTTGCTCGCTGACGGAAAGCTCATTGCGGACGGCGCACCGCAAGAAACGTTGACCACGACGCGCATCGCCGAGGCATTCGGCGTCGAGGCGCGCGTCGGCGCCGACGCGGACGGCGCGTGGGTGCGGTTGTTGCGTTAGGTCGGATCGCGGCGGGAGCGCGTCAGGCGTGCGCGCCGCACGGTCGCCTCCGGCGCCATGGCCTGTATCTCCGCGCGTTGCGCCGCGCGGCGGTCGTGGACGGACGCAATCACGTAGCCCATGGGCACGCCGAGATCGACGAGCAGCTGCTCGCAGAGCACGAGGCTGGCTTCCGTCGTCTCCGGCACCGCATCCGTCGCGCCGAGCTTGTAGAGCCGCGCGGCGTCGCGGGCGTCGCGGGCGCGGCAGACGATGATGATGTCCGGTCGTTCGCTGCGCGCCGCCTTGACGATCTCGGCCGCCGCCAGCGGGGAGTCGATTGTCACCACCAATGCGCGCGCGTTCGCGATGTCGCAGACCCGCAGGAACTCCACGCGCGTGGCATCGCCATAGGCAACGGGCTGGCCCTTGCCGCGGTGCTTTGCGACCTCCTTGGCGTTCATGTCGACGGCGAGAAACGGCACTTCATGCACCTGCAGCATGGCGCCGACCGTCTGCCCCACCGGACCGTAGCCGCAGACGATCACCCGCGACGGCGACGGCGCGAGATCGGGCAGCGGTGAGATGTCGACGTCGTCGGCGGTCTTCACTGGCAGGCGCCGCTCCGTCCATGCGCCGACGCGTTCGAGCACCGGCACCAGCGTCATCGTCGTCGCCGCAACGGCGAGCGCCAGCGCCGCGATATCGGGCGAGAGAAGTTCAAGATGCGTCGCGAGCCCGATGATCACGAACGTGAATTCGCTGCCCGGCCCGAGCAAAAGGCCCGCCTGCAACGAAACACCCAGCGGCAGACCGAACAGACGCCCGAGTCCTGTCACGATCAGCGCCTTGGTCGCCACCATGGCGATGCCTATGCTGGCGAAGACCAGAGGTGCTGCGGCGATGCGCGGCAGGTCGATGCTCATGCCCACCGAGATGAGGAACACGCCGAGCAGCAGACCCTTGAACGGCTCGATGGTGATTTCGATCTGGCGGCGGTACTCCGTTTCCGCGAGCAGGATGCCGGCGATCAGCGCGCCCATCGCCATCGACAGTCCCGCCGCCGCTGTCGCGATGCCGGCCCCGAGAATCACCAGCAGCGACGCCGACATGAAACTCTCGGATGCGCCCGCGCCCGCAACCATGCGAAAGAGCGGCCGCAGCACGATCCGCCCCAGCACCACGATGGCGACGACCGCGATCGCCGCCTGCAACATCGCCACGCCGAACGCGCCGAACACCGGGCCTTCGCTCCGCGAGCCGAGCACGCTCACCGCAAACAGCATCGGCACGACCGCAAGATCCTGGAACAGCAGCACCGAGAACGTCGCGCGACCCACGGGCTTGGCGAGGCGACGACTCTCCGACAGAGTCTGCACGATCACCGCCGTACTCGACACCGAAAGCGCGAGGCCGAGCACGATGGCGGTGCTGAGATCGAGCTTCAGCGCATAGGCCACGCCGCCGATCGCCAGCGCGCTGAGCGCCACCTGCAGGAACCCCATGCCGAACACGAGCCGTCGCATCATGTTCAGGCGTTCGAACGAAAGCTCGAGGCCGATCATGAACATCAGCAGCACCACGCCGAGTTCCGCGATGGCGGCGATCGACTCCGGGTCGGTGATCACGACGTGGGAAAGCCAGGGAACATCCCGCGCCAGCGCGCCGAGAGCATACGGCCCGATCAGCACGCCCACGAGAATGAAACCGATGACCGGACTGAACTTCAGCCGACGGAACAACGGAATGACCACGCCCGCCGTGGCGAGGATGATGAGTGGTTCCTGGAACGAGGCGAGATCGAGCGGTGCGGCCATGTGTGCGGCGACAGTCGCACGCGACTCCGTTGGCGAACAAGAGCGCGCCTAGCGCAATGCCGCCGCAGCGCGCGCGCGTTCGGTGATCCCGGCCCAGTCGCCCGCCGCGATCTGCTCTGGCGTCGCGATCCAGCTGCCGCCGACGCAGAGCACATTGGGCAACGAGAGATAGGACGGGGCATTGACCGTCGTCACGCCGCCGGTCGGGCAGAAGCGCGCCGCCGCGAACGGGCCGGCGAAGGCCTTCAGCATCGAAGCGCCGCCCGCCTGTTCGGCGGGAAAGAACTTGAAGTGCGTCAGACCGAGATCGAGTCCGCGCATGAGTTCCGTCGCCGTCGCGATGCCCGGAAGGATCGGCACGCCCGCCGCAGCCGCGTCTGCAATGACGCGATCGGAGAGGCCCGGCGTGACGATGAAGCGCGCCCCCGCATCGTGCGCGGCGGCGAAGTCCTTCGCGTTGAGCACGGTGCCCGCGCCGACGACGGCGCCTTTCACATCGGTCATCGAGCGGATCACATCGAGCGCCACCGGCGTCCGCAAGGTGACTTCGAGCGCATAGAGCCCGCCCGCCACCAGCGCCTCTGCGAGCAGGCGCGCATCCTCGACGCGCGCGACCGTCAGCACCGGGATCACCGGCGCGAGTTTCATGATGGCGGCGACGTCGCTCACGGGTGCCCCTTATGAAAAATGCTCCCGCCGCTTTCCGCAATGCCGACTCCGGCGCGGAAGGACGAAAAGAGATCGCGTCCCCAACCCGCCTTCTCCGGCGGGCGCGGCGCGAGCGGGCGCGCAGAGAGCGCAGTCGCGTCTCCAACAATGTCGAGCACGCCGTTGATCGCGTCGACGCGCACGATGTCGCCGTCGACGATACGTCCGATGGAGCCGCCGAGCGCCGCTTCGGGCGAGAGGTGGATGGCCGCAGGCACAGCGCCTGACGCACCGGACATGCGGCCGTCGGTGACGAGCGCGACGCGGAAGCCCTTGTTCTGCAGGGCGGTGAGCGCAGGCGTCAGCTTGTGCAGTTCCGGCATGCCGTTCGCCGCCGGTCCCTGAAACCGCAGGACCGCAACAACATCGCGATCAAGCGTTCCGGATTTGAAGGCCGCGAGGAAATCATCCTGGTCGCTGAACACCGCCGCCGGCGCCTCGATGACATGGCGATCGGCCGGCACCGAAGACACCTTGATAACCGCGCGCCCGAGTGAGCCGTGCAACAGACGCAGACCACCCTCCGCATCGAAAGGTGCGGACGCAGGGCGCAAGATATCCGGCGCAAGGGTCTTCGCCGGCGCATCGCGCCAAACCAGATCGTCGCCATCGAGATGTGGCTCGTGCGCGTAGTGTTCGAGGCCGTCGCCCGCGACCGTCTTCACGTCGGCATCCAGCAGACCGGCGCCCAAGAGTTCGCGCACGAGAAAGCCCATGCCGCCCGCCGCGTGGAACATGTTCACGTCCGCGCCGCCGTTCGGATAGACGCGCGCGATGAGCGGCGTCACGCGTGCGATGTCGTCGAAGTCCGTCCAGTCGACGATGATGCCTGCCGCGCGTGCGATGGCGGGGATGTGCAGCGCGTGGTTCGTCGAGCCGCCTGTCGCCATCAGGCCGACAATGCCGTTCACCACGGACGCGACGCCGACGACTTCCGCGAGGCCGACATCGCCCGCACGCGCAAGGTCCAGCGCCCGCACCGCAGACTGCCGCGTCAGCGCATCGCGCAGCGGCGTGCCCGGATTGACGAAGGCCGTGCCCGGCAGGTGCGCGCCCATCAGCTCCATCAGCATCTGGTTGGAGTTGGCGGTGCCGTAGAAGGTGCAGGTGCCGGCGGTGTGGTAGGACGCGCTTTCCGCTTCAAGCAGTTCTTCGCGCGTGGCGATGCCGAGCGCGAACCGCTCGCGGACCTTGGCCTTCTCCTTGTTCGGAATGCCCGATGGCATGGGCCCTGCGGGCGCGAAGATCACCGGCAGATGGCCGAAGGACAGCGCGCCGATCATCAGTCCCGGCACGATCTTGTCGCACACGCCGAGCATGATCGCGGCGTCGAATGTGTCGTGGCTGAGCGACACCGCCGTCGCCATGGCGATGACGTCGCGCGAGAAAAGCGAGAGCTCCATCCCGGGCCGGCCCTGCGTGACGCCGTCACACATCGCCGGCACGCCGCCCGCGACCTGCGCCGTCCCGCCCGCCTTGCGCGCAGCGTCCTTGATGAGATCGGGATAATCCTTCAGCGGCTGGTGCGCGGAAAGCATGTCGTTGTAGGCGGTGACGATCCCGATGTTCGGCGCGTCCCCGCGCATGGTCAGCTTGTCGCCGAGCGGCGAGGCCGCGAACGCGTGCGCGAGATTTCCGCAGGAGAGATTGGTGCGCCCCCGACCTGCAGCGCGCGCGGCGGCGATGCGCGCCTCGTAGTCCGCGCGGGTTGCGGCGCTGCGTTCGGCGATGCGGCGCGCGACTTCGGCGATGACGGGATGGCGGGCGGTCATGGCGATGGGCTCATGGCGTGTTGCTCATGGCAGGGGCTCCGGACACCAGCACGCGAGAACGGGCGTCTCCGACTGCGTCAGCAGCGCGACGATGGGCTGCGCGCCGACGCCCTTCAAGGCGCTTTCAAACACCGCGCGTTTTGCAGGGCCGGTCATCACGAGAACGATCCGCCGCGAGCGCGCGATGGCGCGCCATGTCAGTGTCAGGCGCTCAGCCGCGCCAGCGGCGCCCACCGCCGTCACCGGCGCCACGAGATTTTCGCCGTGCATCGCGCTGTTGAAGCCCTCTGCGCCCGGCACGAGCGAAGCGATGTGTCCGTCCGCGCCGAGGCCCAGCACGCACACGTCGAACGGCCAGAGTGTCGCGATCCTGGCCTCAAGCGCCGTCGCCGCGTCGGCGCGCGCTTCGCCCGCCGATCGCCATGACTGGAAGCTCGCGCGCGCGGCGTTGTTCTGCAGAAGGCGGCCGCGAACGAGATGCTCATTGCTGGCCGCATCATCGACCGGAACCCAGCGTTCGTCAGAAAGCGTGACCGTCACACGCGACCATTCGATCGGCTCCCGCGACAGCGCGTCGAACAACGGACCAGGCGTCGCACCACCCGGCGCCACGAAAGTCGCGCGATGACGCTCGGCCAGCGCTGCCGCGAGTTCCTTCGAAATCGTGCGGGCGAGCGCAGCAGAAAGCGTCGCCATGTCCGGATAGAAGCGCGTTTCGATGCGCGCGGCCTGCGCCGTCATTGTCATGTCATTCAAACCAGGTGTGCCCGTTCCGCTCCGTCAGAGCGAACGCGCCCGAGGGACCCCACGTTCCCGCGACATAGGCAGCCGGCGCTACGCCCTGCTGGTTCCAGCCGCCGATAATGCCATCCACCCACGTCCACGCCGCTTCGGATTCATCTCGGCGTACGAAGAGCGTGGAATTGTTCTGCAGTGCTTCCAGCAGCAGCCGCTCGTAGGCGATGCGCCGACGCGTCTTGCTGAATGCGTCATCGAGGCTGAGATTGAGGGACAGCGGCTTGAGTTCAAATCCGCCGCGCGCGCCGCCTTGCGCCAGGGTCGGCGTCTTGTTCATCAACGTCAGCGAAATGCCTTCCTCCGGCTGCAGCCGGATGGTGAGGCGGTTGGCGATGAGTTCGTTGGAGCCGAAGATCGAGTGCGGCACTTCCCGTAACTGGATGACGATCTGCGAAGATCGCACCGGCATGCGCTTGCCTGTCCGCAGATAGAACGGCACGCCCGCCCAGCGCCAGTTGTCCACGTGTGCACAGAGCGCGACGAACGTTTCCGTATCGCTCGGCGTTGCGCCCTCTTCCTCGGTGTAGCCCGGCGCGGTTTCGCCTTCGGAGACCCCACGCTTGTACTGCCCGCGCACGGTGCGACGCGCGATGTCTGCGCCGGCGATCGGTTTCAGCGACCGCAGCACCTTCACCTTCTCGTTGCGCACGCTTTCGGGATCGAGATCGGCGGGCGGCTCCATCGCAACGAGGCAGAGGAGTTGGAGGATGTGGTTTTGCACCATGTCCCGCATGGCGCCGTATTCGTTGTAGTAGGCGAAGCGGCCTTCGGCGCCGACCGTCTCGGCGACGGTGATCTGCACGTGATCGATGGAGACCTTGTCCCACAGCGGTTCGAACAGCGTGTTGGCGAAGCGCAGCGCGATAAGGTTCTGCACCGCCTCCTTGCCGAGATAATGGTCGATCCGGAAAATCCGGTTCTCGGTGAAGTGCTGTGCGAGTTCGTTGTTGATCGCATCGCACGAGGCCCGGTCGCGCCCGATCGGCTTTTCGACGATGATACGGCTTTCGCCGTCGGAGAGCTTCGCACCCGCCAGCCCGCGCACGATGGCGCCGTACAGCGCAGGCGAGGTGGAGAGATAGAAGACGCGCTCCTCGCAGCCCTCCAGCAATCCCGCAAGACAGCCATAGGTGTCGGCCTTCGTCGCATCCCCGCCGCAATAGCGCAGGCGGGACGCGAAGCGCTTCCAGACGTCGGGGTCGAGCGGAGTGTCGGAACGCTCGCGTACGGCCTTTTCCACTTCCGCGCGGAAATCGCTGTCGCGCAGCGGCGAACGCGCGGCCCCGACGATGCGCAGGTCAGCGGGTAGCCGGCCGTCCGCGTCAAGAAAGTAGAGCGAGGGGAACAGCATCCGACGGGCGAGATCGCCCGTGGCGCCGAAGATCACGATAGCCGGGTTTGCGCGCATCACGTCTTGAGAACGTAGAGCGTTCGCTGCGCCGCTTCAAGCAAACGGGACGATTGTCCTCAGGACACGCGCTCGCATGGCCGCCATGCGATCAGTACGACCGCGCCACCAGCACCTCTTCCACGCCCGGCGCGCCGG
>JAWXBS010000103.1:0-29486 GCA_034440275.1 Alphaproteobacteria bacterium | reverse complement strand
GGCGAGCAGGGCTCCGGCCCGTTCGGCCTCCGCCACCATCTGTTCGGGAGTCTCGTTCATGCGGTCTCGCTCAACTTTCGGCGGCTGCCGACGCCGGGCGGCGTCGCGTTGCTCATCGGGGGGAACCTGCCTAACTGATGGGCGGATTTAGGGCCGGGAGACAACCGCGAACACCCGGCGGGTTTGAATTCCATAAGGATAAGCAGGTCCCTTCGCCATGACGGTCGCCGATTTCATCGCCTCGCTCCAGCGGGAGGCCGGGGATGCGGGGCGGGGACCGCCGCCGGTGGACCGCTGGAACCCGCCCGATTGCGGCAACAGTTTCATAGAGATCCTGCGCGACGGGACCTGGCGTCACGAAGGCGTGCGGATGACGCGCGAGAGCCTCGTGCGCCTCTTCGCGTCGATCCTGCGCAAGGACGAAGACGGGATCACCTGGCTGGTCACGCCGGTGGAGAAGGTGCGCGTGACGGTCGAGGACGCGCCCTTCCTCGCCGTGCGCGCCGACCGCGAGGGCGCAGGCAAGGACCAGATCATCGCGTTCACGACGAATATGGGCGATGTCGCCGCGCTCGGCCCGGACCATCCGCTGCGGGTGGAACTGAACGACGGCGAACCGCGCCCCTATGTGCTGGTGCGCGGTCGGCTCGAAGCGCGCGTGCTGCGGGCGCCGTTCTACGAACTGGTCGACTGGGCGCAGGAAGAGGACACGCTCGAAGGCCCCCGCCTCGGCGTGTGGAGCAGCGGTGTCTTTTTCCCGGTCGGTCCCGTGGGTGCGCACCTGCAATGACCTTTGATGAGGATTTCGAGACCCGGCTGCGCACGCGCCTGTCGCCGCTCACGCGCCTCGACGAGGGCGGCGATCGCACGGACGTGAATCTCGGCGCCGATCCCGATCAGCCGGCGAGCGATTTCAAACCCGCCGCCGTGCTCGCGCCGATCGTGCGTCGCCCGACCGGTCTCACCATGCTGCTCACGCAGCGCGCCAATCACATGCCGACGCATGCGGGGCAGGTGGCGTTTCCCGGCGGTCGCATCGAAGCGCATGACGACGGCCCGATCGGCGCAGCGCTGCGCGAGACGATGGAGGAAGTCGGGCTGTCGGCGGACTACATCACGCCGCTCGGCGGCTTCGGCGCGTTTCGCACGGGCACGCAGTTCCGCATCGTGCCGGTGGTGGGACTGGTGGAGCCGGGCTTCACGCTGACGCCCGATCCGCGCGAGGTGGACGTGGTGTTCGAGACGCCGGTGTCGTTCCTGATGGACGTGGCGAACCACGAGCTGCATGCGCGCGAATGGAAGGGCGTCATGCGCGAATACTACGCGATGCCGTGGAACGATCGCTACATCTGGGGCGTGACGGCGGGGATGATCCGCGCGCTCTATCAGCGGCTTTACGAAGGGGATGTCTGATGCCGCGCGGTTTCTTCATACCCCTGGTCGCGTTCGTGCTGCCGTTCGCCATCTACTGGATCTACCGCTTCATCCAGCATCGCCGGCAGCTGGCGCGGCGCGATCCGTGGCCGGTGACGATCCTGTTTCTCACCGGCGCCGTGCTCGCCATCCAGACGTTCGCGCTCACCGCGCTCACCGAGCCGCTCGAAGACGAGCGCCGCCCCGATCCGCCCGCCATCACCGAGGACATGACATGACCAGCATAAAAGGCGCGAGCTGGCTCGTGGCGCCTGAGACGAAGGCGGTGATCGCCGCGCTCGACGCCGTGCGGCCGGGCGCGTCGCGTTTCGTCGGCGGCTGCGTGCGCAACACGCTGATCGGACAGCCGGTCGACGACATCGACATCGCGACGCAACTTCTGCCGGAAGTCGTCGTGGAAGCGGCGAAGAAGGCTGGCCTCGCCGCGGTGCCGACGGGCATCGAGCACGGCACGGTTACGGTGGTGAGCAACCACAAGCCGTATGAAGTGACGACGCTGCGGCGCGATGTGACGACGGACGGACGTCGCGCAACGGTGGCGTTCACCGAGGACTGGAACGAGGACGCGCGACGGCGCGATTTCCGTCTCAACGCACTTTACGCCGATGCGGACGGCGTGGTGCATGATCTCACCGGCGGCGGCATCGAGGATGCGAAGGCGGGCCGCATCATCTTCATCGGTGACGCCGACACGCGCATCCGCGAGGACTATCTGCGAATCCTGCGCTTCTTCCGTTTCTCGGCCTGGTACGGGAAAGGGCCGCTCGACGCGCGCGGTCTGGCGGCGTGTGCGGCGCTGCAGGAGGGCATGGGGCAGCTTTCGGCTGAACGCGTGTGGAAGGAATTGAAGAAGCTCTGCGCGGCGCCTCAGCCGACGCTGGCGTTCAAGGCGATGGCGGATGCGGGCATTCTGGCTCGGGTGGCGCCGGAAGCGGTGAACGTCGCGCGGGCGCTGCGCGTTGTAGAAATCGACGACGAGTATCTTCAGCCCGCCGACGGTCTCTTGCGGGTCGCGGCGCTGCTGCCGGACGAAGACTCAGCGCGATCCCTGTGCCGACGGATGAAGGCGTCGAACGATGAGCGGGCGCGTCTCGTGGCGGCGGTGGGAAGGGAGCCGCGCGTGGTGTCTTACATGTCGATGCGCGAACTGCGCCGCGCGCTCTATGCGCTCGGGCGCGAAAGCTTCGACGATCGCGCGCGCTTGGTATGGGCGGAGGACGATCGCGCGCGGACCGGTCCGCAATGGCGTTCGCTGCTGGCGCTGTCATTGGGCTGGACGCGTCCGCATCTGCAGCTCACGGGCGATGAAGTTGCGGCCGCCGGCGTGCCGGCAGGCCCGAAGATCGGCGCGGTCATGCGGGAAGTGGAAGCGTGGTGGATCGACGCCGATTTTCCCGATGACAAGCTGTCGATCGTGGAGCGTCTGAAAGCCGTAGCGCAGGGGCTCGCCTAACGTCCGAGCAGGCCGACAAAGCCGGAGCGACGCTTCTGCGGCGTTGCAGGCTTCGCAGTTTGCACAGTCGCTTCCTTGGCCGCTTCGGCGACGGCGACGAGCGCTTCCTTCTCTTCCGCACCCAGCTTCATTTCACCGGCGCGCGCGCGCGCCTCCTCAATGGCGCGGCGGAACGTAATGGGCTCCGCCATCGGCGGAAAATGCACGCGTGCGTCGCCGGTGCCTGTCACGACGAGCCGGCCATAGCGGAAGAGGCGACCCCAGATGGATTGATCGAGATGCACGGCCTCGATGCTTTCGACGGCGAGTTCCTCCGTCGTGCGCGTCAGCCAGCCGCGCTTGAGGATGACGCGGCGGTTCGTAACGGCGAATTCGGTGGTCTTCATGCGGATCACGGCGGCGATGAACAGCACGATGCCGATGATCACGATGCCGAGAACCAGAAGCTGCACCCATGCGCCGACCCAGTAGGCCATCGGCCAGCGGCCGCGCACGAGGATGGTCTCGTCGGCGGCGAGGCTTTTGTCGACATACTGCATGAAACCGCCCTTTTGATGTGATGGCGGAACGCACGACCGCATCGCGCGTTCCCGCTGCATGACTGTCGGCGCCCACGCGCCGGCCGAAGGGGTTTGAATCATGATCCGATCGTTCCGTTCGCTGCTGTTCGTCAGCGCCGCTGCCTTCGTCGCCAGCTGCGGCATCGGCGCGCCCGCCTATCCGGAGTTCGGCGCGGCGGCGTATCGCGTGGAAGGCACAGCGGTCGGCGCCGACGGCGTCGCGCCGGTGCAGACGGTGATCTATCGCGACGGTGCGAAGATGCGTGTCGAAACGGTCATGCCGACCGGCCGCGCGAGCATCGTGCGCGATGACCTGTCGGGGGCCGCCTACATCGTGACCGCGTCCACGCCTGTGGTCGTGACGCCTGCAGCGCCGACGCCTGCGCCAGCGCCTGGTGCGCCGCTTCCGTCAACGACGCCGTCGACCACGACGACCACGACCGCCACCACAACTACCGTCGCGCCGACAGCCGTTGCGCCGGGAACGGGCACCGCGGTGCGCATCGCCGACGCGGATGTGCCCAAGCCGATGGAAGAAGCGTGGGTGACGCTGGGCGCCGCGAACGCGCGCACTGTCGGCGCATGCACCGTCGCGGGTGAAAAGGGCAATGCCTGGACGCCGAAGGAGACGGCGGAGGGCGTCTCGCGCGTCGCGTGTATCACGCAGGACGGCATCGTGCTGGAAATCAAGGAAGGCGAGCGCGTGTTGTGGCAGGCCACGAGCGTGCAACGCGGCGCGCAGGATGCAGCGCTCTTCGGCGTGCCGCCTGGCTACCAGATCATCGATCCGCAAGCGGTTGCGGAAGCCGTCGGCGACACGATGCAGGAGATCGGCCAGGTCGCGGGCGATCCGAAGAAGCCACCGACCACAACGCCCGCGCCTACGCCTGCGCCCAAGACCTGATCACCACTTTGCTTCCGGCGGCATCGAGCTGAGGATGGTCTCGATGTTGCCGCCGGTCTTCAGGCCGAAGATCGTGCCGCGGTCGTACAGCAGGTTGTATTCCACGTAGCGGCCGCGACGGCGCAATTGTTCGTCGCGGTCGGCTTCGGTCCACGGTTGCGCCATGCGCTTTTCCAGCAGCGGCCGGTAGGCTTCGAGGAAGGCGCGTCCCACGTCCTGCGTGAACGCGAAGTCCTTCGCCCAGTCGCCGGTGTTGTGGTGATCGTAGAAGATGCCGCCGACGCCGCGATGCTCGTTGCGGTGGGGCAGCCAGAAATACTCGTCCGCCCATTTCTGGTATTTCGGAAAGAGCTCTGCGCCGTGCGGCGCGCAGCGCTTTTCGTAGGCGCCGTGGAAGTGGCGCGCGTCCTCGAAGGATTGATCGCGCTGATAGTCCTGCGTCGGATTGAGATCGCCGCCGCCGCCGAACCACCAGTCCGTCGTCACCAGCATGCGCGTGTTCATGTGCGCGGCCGGGCAGTGAGGATTGCGCATGTGTGCGATGAGGCTGATGCCGCTCGCCCAGAAGCGCGGATCGTCGGCGGCGCCGCGGACGTTCTGCGCGAAATCCTTCGCGAACGCCCCATGCACCGTGGACACATGCACGCCGACCTTCTCGAAGAAGCGGCCGCGCATCATCGACCCGACGCCGCCGCCCTGGTCCTCCGCGCCATCGCCACGTTTCCACGGCATGCGCTCGAAGCGTCCCGGCGCGCCCGGATAGAGATCGGCGGGCGCCGCATCCTCCAGTGCTTCGAACGCCGCGCAGATGTCGTCGCGGAGGGATTCGAACCTGGTTTGGGCTTTGGTCTTCGCGTCGGCGGGCAGGGGCGTGGTGCTGGACATGGTCGTCTCAGAAAGCGTCGAAGCCGCCTGTCTGCCGCATCGCCTCCGCGAGCGCCACGGCGCCGGCCACCGCCACGTTGAGGGACCGCGCGCCCGCCGCCAGCGGGATACGGACGACCGCGTCGGCGGCGGCGTAGAGCTCAGCCGGGCTGCCGGCGCTTTCGCGGCCGAGAATCAGCGTGTCGTGGCTCTCGAAGGCGAAGTCATGAAGTCGCATGGCGCCGTCGGTCTCGAGCAGGACGAAGCGTCCGCTGGCTTGAGAACGAGTCGCAAGGAAGGCAGCGAGTCCCTCGTGGCGGACGATCTCGGCCCGGGCCGCGTAGTCCATCGCCGCGCGCTTCAGAGCCTTGTCTGTCAGCGGAAATCCGCAGGGTTCGATGATATCGAGGGGCGTTGCGAAGCACGCCGCGACCCGGATCGCCGCGCCCACATTCTGGGGCATGTCCGGTTGATAGAGGGCGAGACGCACGTTATGGGCTCCGGCTTGTCCGGGGAGGGCTGAACGCCTGCGGCGACGCGCCGCTGGGCCAAGGTCTCCCCAATTCTGCCGTTCCGGGCAAAACCGCAAACACGCAGGCGGTTTCGCCTGAATCTGTTTCAAGATCGGGGGTCCGTCGGTGGCCGATAGCGCGGTTCCAGCCCATGGCGCCGGTGGAGACGAACCCACCCGCCGGGATTTCATCTACATCGCGACAGGCGCTGTCGGCGCTGTCGGCGCGGCCGCGCTCGTGTGGCCCTTCATCAGCCAGATGTCGCCGGCGTCGGACACGCTCGCGCTCGCGTCGTCGGAGTACGATCTCAGCCAGGTGCCGGAAGGCCAGCAGGTCGTGATCTTCTGGCGCAAGAAGCCCGTGTTCATCCGTCACCGCACGGCGGCCGAAATCGCCGCCGCCAAGGCCGACGACAAGGCCCCGCTGCGCGACCCGCAGACCGACGACGAACGCGTCGTCCAAGCGAACGGGCAGCCCGGCAAATCGCAATATCTCATCGTCGAAGCGTCCTGCACCCACTTCGGCTGCGTGCCGACGTTCGGCGGCGGTTCGTTCGGCGGCTGGCTCTGCGCCTGCCACGGGTCGGTTTACGACACGGCGGCGCGCATCCGCAGCGGCCCGGCGCCGATCAATCTGGTCGCGCCGCCTTACGTCTACAGCAGCGACACCGTCGTGAAGATCGGGTGACAGGATGAGCGGACCCTCTACCTACGACCCGAAGACGGGCATCGAACGCTGGCTCGACCAGCGCCTGCCGATCGTCCGGATGATGCACGACAGCTTCGTGGACTATCCGACGCCGCGGAATCTCAACTACTTCTGGACGTTCGGTGCGATCCTGATGCTGTGCCTCGTGACGCAGATCGTCACCGGCATCGTGCTCGCCATGCACTACACGCCGTCGATCGCCGAAGCATTCAACAGCATTCAGCGTCTCAAGCGCGACGTGCCGTTCGGCTGGCTGATCCAGAACATCCACGCCACCGGCGCCTCGATGTTCTTCCTCGCCGTCTATATCCACATGTTCCGTGGCCTCTACTACGGGTCCTACAAGGCGCCGCGCGAGGTGCTCTGGATCCTCGGCGTCGTGATCTACCTGCTGATGATGGCGACCGCCTTCCTCGGCTACGTGCTGCCATGGGGCCAGATGAGCTTCTGGGGCGCCACCGTCATCACCAATTTCTTCTCGGCCATTCCCGTCGTCGGCGAACCGGTGAAGGAGTGGCTGATGGGCGGGTTCGCGATCGACAACCCGACGCTCAACCGCTTCTTCTCGCTGCACTATCTCATGCCGTTCGTGATCTTCGGCGTGGTGATCCTGCACGTGTGGGCGCTGCACGTGTCCGGCCAGAACAATCCCGACGGTATCGAGGTGAAGGACAAGGCCGACACGGTGGCCTTCACGCCGTACGCCACGATCAAGGACCTCTTCGCGGCTGTCCTGTTCATGCTGATGTTCGCGACGTTTGTGTTCTTCCTGCCGGACGCGCTGGGTCACCCGGACAACTACATTCCGGCGGATCCCCTGAAGACGCCGCCGCACATCGTTCCGGAATGGTATCTGTTGCCGTTCTACGCGATCCTGCGGGCGATCGATTTCGCGGTGGGCCCGATCTCGGCCAAACTCGGCGGCCTCATTCTCATGGTCGGCGCGATCGCCGTGCTCGTCGTGTTGCCATGGCTTGATACGTCGAAGGTGCGCTCGATGCGCTACCGCCCGGTCGCGCGCTGGTTCTTCCTCATTTTCGTGGTCGTGTGCCTCGTTCTCGGCTGGTGCGGCGCGCAGTCGCCGGACAAGATCGTCGCGCAGCCGGGCGAATTCCGCATCGACGCAACGTACAGGCCCGCGTCCGGCGCGGAGCAGACGCTCGCCGCAACCGGCCACACGCTTGAGGAAGCCGAGAAGGCCTTCGACAAGCAGCGCCTCGCGGCGGTGGATGGCGCGGGCCCGGGCACGCTGGACAAGACGGTGCTGACGCCGTTCCAGTTCAAGGTCACGCAGCTGTCGCAGATCCTGACGCTCTACTACTTCGCCTTCTTCCTGCTGATCCTTCCGATCCTCGGATTGCGGGAAACGCCCAATCGCGTGCCGGAAACGATCGCGAAAGCCATCGGCGCCAAGCGGGCCGCCGCGAACAAGGGGGCCTGATCGATGGTTCGTGGTCTTCTCATCGCCGCCGTCCTCGCCTTCGCGCCGGTCACCGCCGCGTATGCCGCCGAAGCCAAGCATGCCCCGAAGGTGGACTGGTCTTTCGAGGGGCCGTTCGGCACCTTCGAACAGGCGTCCGTCCAGCGCGGCTTCCAAGTTTACAAGGAAGTCTGCGCCGCCTGTCACACCATGAACAATCTGACCTATCGCCACCTCGGCGAACCGGGCGGGCCGTTCGCCGCGGCAGGCAAGTGGGACGCCGCTTCGGGCACGTGGAAGGAAGTGAGCCTCGGCGCGCCGCATCACGGCACCCGCTATGTGCCTGCGCCGGACAATCCCTTCGTGCGCGCGATCGCGGAGGGCTACGAGATCACCGAGATCGATCCCACCAACGGCCAGGAAATCACACGCAAGGGCCGGCCCGCAGATCGTTTCGTGAGCCCGTACACCAACCCGTATCAGGCCAAGGCCATCCACGGCGTCGCGCCGCCCGACCTTTCGGTCATCATCAAGGCGCGCTACGACGGCGCCAACTACCTGCACGCCCTGCTGACCGGCTACAGCGATCCCCCGGAAGGCGAGACCGCGCCGGGCGGCGCCACCAATCTCAGCTACAACCCGTACTTTCTGGGCGGCTGGATTTCGATGCCGCCGCAACTGGTGCCTGATCGCGTCTCCTACGCCGACGGCACCGCCGCGACGCCGGACCAGATGGCCCGCGACGTCACAGCCTTCCTCGCCTGGGCCTCCGAGCCCAAGCAGATCACGCGCAAGAAAACCGGCTTCGCCACCATCATTTACCTCCTCATCCTCGGCGGCCTGCTGTACGCGGCCTACCGTCAGGTCTGGAGAGACGTGAAGCACTGATGCGGCTGGCAAGGCCGTGCTAGCTTTGGGGCCGCAGCCGGAAGGTTGCGGCCCTTTTGCCTTGTGGAGCCGACCCGATGAAAGCGCGCGTGGTCGATGCCGATCCGCGATGGGAAGACGAGGGCTTCGAATGGGCCCAGCGCGTCCGCGACATTCTCGGCGGTCTCGTGCTCGACATCGATCATGTGGGTTCGACGGCGGTCCCCGGCCTCGCGGCGAAAGATGTGATCGACATCCAGGCGCTCGCGTATGATCTCGACGAGGCCGCCCCCGCGATCGCGGCGCTGAAGTCCGCAGGGTTCATCTTCGATGCGGCCAAGCGGGGTGAAGCGCCGCGTCCCGGTTATCCCGAACACCCCGACTGCTGGGATCGTCTCTTCTTTCGAGGGCCGAAAGACGCGCGACCGGTGATCTTGCATCTGCGCGAGGTGAACACGGCCGGCGGCCGCGTGCCGCTCTTGCTTCGCGATTATCTCCGCGAGGACGATCTCGTGCGCGATCAATACGGCGCGTTGAAACTCGGTCTCTCGCGCCACGTGGATTCCGAGCGCGGCTATCAGGCGCTGAAGCAGCCGTTCGTTGCGGTGACACTGCGGCTCGCGGAGTCGTGGGCGGAACGCACGCGGTGGCGGCTGGGGCAGAGTGATGCGTAAGGGGAATGTCGCATGACGGAATGGGTGCTCGGTGTCATCGGCGGATCGGGGCTTTACGATATCCCCGGCATGAAGGGCGACTGGCGAGAGATTGCTTCACCCTGGGGCGCGCCGAGCGATGCCGTGTTCGACGGGGTGCTGGGCGGCGTGCGCGTGGTCTTTCTGCCCCGCCACGGTCGCGGTCATCGGATCTCGCCGACGCATGTGAACTATCGGGCGAATATAGACGTGCTGAAGCGCGCGGGCGTCACAGATGTGCTGTCGCTGTCGGCGTGCGGTTCGCTGAAGGAGGCATTGCCGCCGGGCACGTTCGTCATGGTCGACCAATTCATCGATCGCACCTTCGCGCGCGAGAAGAGCTTTTTCGGCGAGGGCCTCGTGGCGCACGTCTCGATGGCGCATCCGGTGTGTCCGCGACTGGCGGCGTTGGCGGGGGAGGCGGCGCAGAAGGCCGGCGCACCCGTAGTGCAGGGGGGCACATATCTGGCAATGGAGGGGCCGCAGTTCTCCTCGCTCGCGGAATCGAAACTGTATCGCTCGTGGGGCTGCGATGTGATCGGCATGACCAACATGCCCGAGGCCAAGCTCGCGCGCGAAGCGGAGCTGCCGTATGCGAGCGTTTCCATGTTGACGGATTTCGACTGTTGGCATGAGGAAGTGGAGGCGGTCAGCGTCACCAACGTGCTCGAAGTGCTGCACGCGAACGCCGGCAAGGCGAAGGACCTCGTGGCGCATCTGGCGAAGACGCTCGCGTCGACGCCGCGCACGCCAAGCCCGATCGATACTTGTCTCGACTACGCGCTCATCACGGCGCCGAAAGCGCGCGATCCCGTATGTCTCGCAAAACTCGACGCCATCGCGGGCCGCGCTTTGGGGAGGACATCATGACGACGCAGCTCACACGTCGCGAAACGCTGCTCACCGCCGCCGCCGCGCTGCTTGTCGGCGAGGCGCACGCGCAGACTCCGGAGATCGCGCCGCTCAGGCGTTTCGCGTTCGGCGCCTGCGCGCGGCAGAACAAGGAACAGCCGATCTGGGACGAGGTGCTGAAGACGGCGCCCGAGCTTTTCGTTTTTCTCGGCGACAACGTCTACGGCGACACGCACGATCCGGCGGAGCTGCGCGCGAAGTATCAGGCGCTGGCGGGAAAGCCCGGATTCCAGAAGCTGAAGGCGTCCACGCCGATGCTCGCCATGTGGGACGACCACGACTACGGCAAGAACGATTCCGGCGCAGACCATCCGACGAAGAATGAATCGCGGGCGGCCTTCTGCGATTTCTGGGAAGAGCCCGCCAACGGCCCGCGCCGCAGCCAGGATGGCGGGGTTTTCACCAGCACGATGATCGGCCCGCCGGGTCGCGGGGTGCAGTTCATCCTGCCGGACCTGCGCTGGAACCGCACGAAGCTGCGCCGTCCCGGCGGCTTTCCGCTCGTCGCGGGCACCTGGATCGCCGGGCAGATATTCCGCGGCGCGGAAGTGAAGGGGCCGTACCGCCCGTCGCGCGACGAGACGGCGACGATGATCGGCGAAGCGCAATGGGCGTGGCTTGAGGCGGAGTTTGCGAAACCAGCAGCGCTGCGCATTTTCGGATCGAGCCTGCAGGTGCTCGCGCGCGGCTCAGGTTGGGAGGCGTGGGAGAATTTCCCGAAGGATGCAGCGCGGCTTGAGAAACTGATCGGCACTGCGTCCAACGTGGTGCTGCTCTCCGGCGACGTGCACTACGGCGAACTCTCGAAGGCCGATCGCACGAACGCACCGCCGCTATGGGAGCTGACGTCGTCGGGCCTCACCGAGTCCGATCCTTCGCTGATCAACAACAACCGCGTGGACGTGTACGACAAGGGCCCGAACTTCGGTGTCGTCGACATCGACTGGGCCGCGCGCAGCGTGAAGCTTCAGGTGATCGACGAACGCGGCGTCACGCGCATCGAGAGGGCCGTGCCGTTCGGGTGAGCGCCTACGCGGTTTTTCGCGCGTAGAACTGGATCCCCGCTTTCCAGTTGAACCGGTGCCGGAACACCTCCAGCCCGTGCTTCGCAAACAAGGTGCGCAGACCCTGCGGCGTGAAATATGTGCAGTGGCTCGGTGGGCAGAACTCATTCCACTTCGTGATGTCGGACGGCTTGTTCCAGTGCGCGACGTCGGGCGTGGTGACGTTGAACACCGCACCCGGCTTCATGTGCCGCGCAATGCCCGCGACGAAGGGATCGGGGAACGGCACGTGTTCGATCACTTCCGAGCAATAAACCGCGTCGAACAGACCGAGATCGCCGCGCGCCTCGACTTCTTCGAGCAGGCCGTTGTGGAACGTGCAGCCCGGAAATTCCTTGCGCGCATATTCGACGCCGGGGCGATCCACTTCCACGCCCGTCGCGTCGTAGCCGCGCTGGCGCATGGCCTCGACCATGAAGCCGCCGGAGGAGCCGACTTCGAGAAACGCCTTCCCGGTCGTCACATAGGCATCGAGCATCCGTGCCCGCTTGGCGCAGCGGCGCAGCTTCTTTTCGCGCTTGGCGTAGTAGCCCTCGCTCGCGCCCTGATAGGGGTCGTCATACATCGCGTGGCGATCGGCGTCGGTGGGCGGGGGGTCCATATAGACGCTGGCGCAACCGCCGCAGCGGCGCAGCGTCATGCCCTTCCATTGGGTTTCGAGCGTGCGCTCGAGCGTGGTGCAGACGGGGCAGGGCATGGGCGGGTTCCCGAGGATTTGGCGATTTGGCTAGGGCCTCGGCCCCGCGAAGACAAGCGGGCGCATCACGTGTGCGTTCGGACCCTTGCGCGCCCGGCCCGCGTTCGTGTCCGATGCACCACCGCCCGGAGGTTTACATGCACAAGCCGCTCGTCCTGCTCGCTCTCGCTGCGGCGCTCGCCGCGTGTTCGCCCGCGCCGGCGCCTACGGCCCCTGCGGTGGAGACGCCCGCCTCCACGCCGTCTCCGGCGGTCGGCAAGGGGCTTGAGACGCGGATCGTGAACGCCGCCGGCGCCCAGATCGGCTTTGCGAATTTCCACGAAGGGCCGTCAGGCGTCGTGATCCGGCTCGAGTTTAATCCGCGCGCGCTGACGCCCGGCTGGCACGGCGCACACCTGCACGAAAACGGCGACTGCGCGGACTTCGCGGCGGGCTTCAAGGCGTCGGGCGCGCATGTGAAGCACGGCGAGGAAGGCGAGGCGCACGGCCTGCTGAATGCCGCCGGTCCCGAAGCGGGCGATCTCGCCAACATTTTCGTCGCCGATACGGACGGCCCCTTCGGCGCGGAAGTCTATTCCACGATGGTGACGCTGGCGCCGGAAGCGCACGAAGGCCGCCGCCCGCTGCTGAGCGCGCAGGGCGCGGCACTGATCCTTCACGCCAACGCGGACGATCACGCCACCCAGCCGATCGGCGGGGCGGGCGACCGCGTGGCCTGCGCCGTGTTGAAGCCCTAGGTGTCGAACACGGCGTTGAACGCCGCCACCGCCGCCTTCGGCCCCTGCGGGTGCCTCCACACGCCGTTCGACGCGGCGATGAAGTCCGCGCCCGCGCGCACCAGCGGTATGGCGTTGTCGACGGTGATGCCGCCGATGGCGACGCACGGCACTTCCATCAGCGCCTGCCACCATTCCAGGATTTCCGCGTCGGCCACGGTCGGCGGCGTCTTCGTATCGCTCGGATAGAAGGCGCCGAACGCGACGTAATCGGCGCCGGCTTCGCCCGCTTCCATCGCGAGATGGCGGCTGTCGTGGCAGGTGACGCCGACGATGCGGTCAGGCCCCATGATGCGGCGCGCCTCGCCGTAGGACGCGTCCTCCTGCCCTACATGCACGCCGTCCGCGCCGACAGCGTCGGCGAGATCGGGACGGTCGTTGAGGATGAAGGCCGCACCCGCCTCCTGCACGATGGGCAGCAGCTGCTTGGCCGCCGCGCGGATCGTGGCGTCATCGACCTCCTTCAGCCGCAGCTGCACCGCCGAGACATCGCCGCCCGACAACGCATCGCGCAGTGTCGCCGCGAAGTCCGCATCGAGACGCGGCGGCGTGATGAGATAGAGACGCGTGCGCTCCCGCATCATTGGCCCTTCGCCAGCAGCGCTTCCGTCACGCGCCAAAGTTTTTCCTGCGCGGCTTCGTCGTGCGAGGCGGACGACGAGCGCGTCTCTTTGCACTCATGGAAATAGCGCCCGCTGACGCCTTCCACTTCGGGAGACGTCGCGAGATAGACGCTCGTTTTCGCGCCGTCGTTTACGCCGATAGCACCGAAGCGTTGCGCGAAGCCCAAGACCATGCCCGTGAGGCCCCGATTGTTCTTGCCGAACTGCGACGCCACGAAGCCGGGATGCAGCGTGTTGGCCGTGACGCCCGAACTTTCCAGCCGCCGCGCCAGCGCATAGGTCCCCGCGACATTGGCGAGTTTCGAATTGCAGTAGGCGTTCCAGCCGCCATAGCGCTTCTCGCCCATGAGATCGTCGAAGCGCAGCACGCCCGTCGCATGCACGCCCGACGCGACGCTGACGATGCGCGCCGGCGCCGACGCCTTCAGGCGCATCAGCAGGATGTCGGTCAGCAGCGCGTAGGCGAGATGGTTCAGCGCGAAGGTGCGTTCGTAGCCGTCCACGGTCAGTTCGCGCTTGGCAAAGAAGCCGCCGGCGTTGTTGACCAGCACGTCGATGCGCGGTTGCGAGGCGAGGATCTCGGCGCCCGCCGCGCGGATCGAGGCGAGGGAGGAGAGATCGCACTGCACGAAGCCCAGTTTTACGCCGTGCGTCTCGCTGGCGATGTCGGCGATGAGGTCCTCGGCCTTGGCGCGGTTGCGCCCGACGATGACGACGTTGACCCCCTGGTTCGCCAGCGCGCGGACGGTGGCGGCGCCGATGCCGTCGGTCCCGCCGGTGACGATGATGGTCTTGCCTTTTGCGCTCATGTCGATCCCGTTTTCGCGCGCCGTTCATGGCGCAGACAGGTCCGCTCCGCTAGACTCCCAGGTCTCTGAGGGGAGAACGGGAATGCGGATCGCGGTGATCTTGGGCGCGTGCGCCGGAGCTTTGGCCTTGGCGGCGTGCGAAACGACGCCGGCCATGTCGAGCGCGCAATGCGCCGTCGCGGACTGGAAGCAGGTGGGTTACCAGGACGGGTCGCAGGGGCGGTCGCCGGAACGCTTCGTGGCGCTGCAGCAGGCGTGCGTGGCTGCGGGCTACGGCGCCGACCAGACAGCCTATATGGCGGGCCGCCGCGAGGGCCTCTGGAACTGGTGCCAGCCCGACCGCGCCTTCCGTCTCGGCGTCGAGGGCAACGGCTATTCCGGCCAATGCCCGCCCGAGCTCGACGGCGTCTTCCGTGACGCCCACGCCGAAGGCTCGCGCGCGTACCAGGCGCTCTCGGCGCAGCGCAGCGCGGAAAGCGCGATCTCGTCGCTGCGCAGCGAACGCGACGACATCGAGCGCAAGATCGACGCCAACGAAGCCGGTCTGATCGCCTCGACAACCGACGAGGAACGCCTGCGTCACCGCAACGAGCTGATCCGCCTGCGGGAAGAACGCGCGCGCATGGACGGCCGCATCCGCGAAGCGGAGGACACGGCGCGCGAGAGCAACTGGAACCTCCAGCGCGCCCGCCGCGACATCGGATTCCGATACGGGAACTGGTGAGCGCGCGGCCGCTCCCAGGTATATTCGGGCGAAAGCGGAACTGCGCACTCGACCGCGCGCTCCCCCTGCATGCTCCAGCGCTCCTTTGTGGGGCAGATATGGAGACATGGCATGAAGAAGCTCATCGCAGCGGCGCTGTTTGGCGGCGTCTTGCTCGCAGCGCCCGGCGCGTTCGCCGACGAAGCGCGCGACAATATCCTGCGCGTCGAAGCGCAGATGCAGGCGTTGAACGCAGCCGACGCGAACGCCGCCGCCGCAACAAACTACCAGGAAGCCCAGCTGCGCCTGAATGAGGCGCGCGCCGCCGAAGACAGGAACCGGCGTGAGGAGTCGCTCTGGCGCTCCGAAGAGGCGTCGCTCCAGGGCGAGGTCGTCCAGGAGAAGATCAAGCTTCGCGGTCTCCAGCGCACCGTCTCGGAAATCGAGACCGGACTCGAAACGCTGCGTCGCGAACTGAATTCGTAAGGAAAATCCACACCATGAAAAACACATTGAAAACGGCGGCCGCCGCTGCCGCGTTGGCGCTCGCCCTCGGCGGCTGCGCATCGACGCCTGAAGCAAACCCGCGTCTGCTCGCAGCAGAGTCCACGCTCGCACAGTCGCAGGCCGACCCGGCGACCGCAGAGTCGGGACGCGCATCGCTTGAGAAGGCAGAGATCGCGTTGCGGGAAGCGCGCGGCTTCTACATGGAGCGCAAGGACGACGAATTCACGCACGCCCTGCGCATGGGCGAGGGGTATTTGGCGCTCGCGGAAGCGCGTGGCGATCAGCTGGAGGCGAATCGCAAGATCGCGGCGCTGAATGCCAGTCGCGCAGACATCGTTGCGCAGGCGCGCAGAGGACAGTTGTCTGCAGCCCGGGCTGCGACGCTTGAAGCTGAGGCGCGCGCGGACCAGTCGGCGATCGTTGCGGCCAACGCGGTGTCGGGTCAGCGCGCCGCCGAAGCACGCACGAGCGCGTTGCGCGAAGAGCTTGCAAGCTACGAACAGACGCGGACGGACCTGGGCGTGACCCTCATCCTGCGCGACCTGCAGTTTGCGTCGGCCTCATCGGTGCTCTCCACGGGCGCGCAGGGGCGCCTTGCGCCACTTGCGGCTTTTCTTGCGAAACAGCCCGACGCGCGGATCCAGATCATCGGCCACACGGATTCGCAGGGCTCGGCGGCAAACAACGTGGATCTCGCAGCGCGTCGCGCGCAGTCTGTCGGCGCCTACCTCAGCTCCACTGGTGTGAATGCAAACCGCATCTCGTCCAGCGGCATGGGTGAAGCGAGCCCCGTCGCCACCAACGCGACGGCGGCGGGCCGCGCGATCAATCGCCGTGTCGAGGTGACAATCCTCGACTAAGCGCGGACGCGCCAAGTTGCGTCATGACCTGCGTCGGAATGGTCGGGACAGAATCGTCCCGGTCGTTTCGGCGCTTTCGTGCGAGGCGGTTTTGCGCCGTGCACGGTGTCACGCCGCCTTGCGGAAGTCGCCGATCTGGGCGGCGAGCGCGCGCTCGAAGGCGGGTCGCGCCGTGCAGCGTGCGACGTAGGCCTTCAGGTTCGGGAATTCGTCGGCGATCTCTTCCTTGATGCGCAGGACCGTCGCCATCATCAGGTCGCCGACGGTGAACGCCGCGCCATCGAGATAGGGTTTGTCGCCCAGCGCATTGGAAAGTCCGGTGAGGCGCTTTTTTAGGAATTCCACCGCGCCGGGACGACGCAGCTTCGCCCACTCTTCGCCCTGGGCGAAGATGTCGATCGTGGCCACCTGCATCGCGAAAGGCTCGATGGAGTTGAGCGCCGCGATCAGCCATTGCGTGGCGCGGGCGCGGGCGGCCTTGTCCTTCGGCAGCAGTGTTTCGGATTTCTCACCCACGTGCAGCACGATGGCGCCGGATTCAAACAGCACCTCGCCGTCTTCCTCCAGGATCGGCACCTGACCGAACGGCTGCAGCGCGCGGTATTCGGGCGTGTCCTGATCGCCCTGTTCGAGAAGGCGCGTGTCGTAGGAAATGCCGGCTTCTTCGAGCGCCCAGCGCACGCGCAGATCGCGCACCTGGCCTTGCGCGAAATCGGGGACCCAGGCGAATGCGGAAACGGTGATCATCGGGTTTCTCCCTTTATTTGCCGAAGAGGTTTTCAAAGCCGCCCATGATCGCGCGCTTGCCATCGAAGGGCAGGTCCATCGCGCGCATGCGGGGGTCTTCCATGATCTTGGCGTTGCCGGCGTCGCGCGCGGCGCGCGAGGGCCAAACGATCAGCGAGATGGTCACCACCTCATCGTCGTTGGCCTTCACCGCGAGCGGGAACGAGGTCTGCACGCCCGCAGGCACGTCTTCGCCCCAATATTCATGCAGATCGAGCGCGCCGTGATCGCGATAGATCGCGCCTGCGCTCTGCGAGAAGGCGGCATATTCGGCGCGGCGCGCTTTCGCGACCGGCGCCACGAAGCAATCGACGTACGTCATTTCGACTTTCCTTCCTTGGCAATGTGTTCTGCGTAGGCGACCGCCTTGTCGAAAGCGCTCGTCCAGCCGCCCACATGGGAGTCGCGGCGCGCTGCGTCGAGGAACGGCGTCTGGTGGAAGGTCATCACGGTCTTGCCGTCGTGTTCGCGGAACGTGATCGTGACCAGCGTTTCCATCTCGGACGAAGGGCCGTTGTCCCATTTGAACGTGAAGACGAGGCGCTCGTGCGGCACGATCTCGCGGTACACGCCGCCGAACCAGTTGTTGGGATCGTCTGCGCTGGCGATGCGTGCGCGGTAGCTGCCGCCGACACGTAGATCGATGTCGCAGTCCGTGCAGGTGTAGGAGCCAGGCCCCATCCAGTTGCGAAAATGCGCGGGGTCGGTCCACAGCGCGAACACGAGCGATGCCGGCGCATCGAAGGTGCGCGTGAGCAGAAGTTCGTCGTCGGCGAGACTAGCGCTCATCGGGCGCCTCCTTTTTCGGTTTTTTCTTCAGCTCAGCGAGATACGCGTCCATCTTGTCGAAGCTGCCGCTCCAGAAGCGGCGGTAGAATTCGAGCCACTCGTCAACGCTCTTCAGCGCCTGCGGCTCCAGCTTGCACGGCCGCCACTGCGCCTCGCGCGAGCGTGTGATGAGGCCCGCCGTTTCCAGCACCTTCAGATGCCGCGACACCGCCGGGAGGCTGATGTCGAACGGCGCGGCGATCTCGTTGACCGTCGCTTCCCCGCTCGCGAGGCGGGCGAGGATGGCCCGGCGCGTCGGATCGGCGAGGGCCGAGAGGGTGAGGGAGAGAGGGTCTGTCATTTAACTGATGCGTTAAATACAAACGGGCGAGGCCGCAGTCAAGTCCTCGTGTTCGCAATGGAACGATGGCGCCTTTGTCCGTTTTCATGCATTGTCTGGTATCGGTCGCCCCTTCCTTGGCGCGCGACTGGCTGAGAGACGCGTGCGCTCCCGCCCCCGGCGATGGAGCATACGTGGCGACCCTGATCAAAAACTCGTCAGAAACCGGATTCTCCAGGCCTTGCCTGCGGACGAATTCGCCCTGCTGGCGCCCGCGCTCCACCATGTCGACCTGCCGCTCGGCCAGACGCTCCATCTGGCGGGCGAGCGGATCGAACAGGTCTATTTTGTCGAGAGCGGCTTCATCTCAGCCATGACCATGCTGTCGGACGGACAGCCGTTGGAAATCGGCCTCATCGGCGCGGAGGGGGTGGCCGGCGTCTCGGTCATTCTCGGCGCGACGAACTCCTACAGCGAAACCATGTGCCAGACAGGCGGGGGATCGTATCGGATGAGCGCTGCGGTGCTAGTGGAGGCGTTCGCCCATTCGCGGCGTCTGCGTGATCTGCTGCTGCGCTATGTGCATGTGTTTCATGTGCAGGTGGCGCAGACGGCGGCCTGCAACGCACACCACGAACTGGGCCAGCGTCTTGCGCGCTGGCTGCTCGCCGCCCACGACCGCACAGGCATTCCTGAGCTGGCGCTGACGCAGGATCTCACCGCCGTCATGCTGGGCGTGCGTCGCTCCACGGTCAGCATTGCCGCTGCCACGCTGCAGAAGGCCGGCGTCATCCGCTACCAGCACGGCAAGATCACGATCCTTGACCGCGTCGGCCTCGAGAACGCGGCATGCGAATGCTACGAGGCGGTCGTGAGCGAATACCGAAGTCTCTTCGGGGAGCCGCCGCGCGCAATAAGCACCTGAAACACAGACTTGCATCCGGTTCCCCACAAAGAGTCGTTTACCGCACCGACTTCTGAAACCGGACTCGCGTAGATGCCGCCTCTGCTAACCGCAAAGGTGAGCGCGATGACCATAAGTGAAACGACGGGCATCGTTGCTCTGGACGCACGCAGAGGCCTTTTTCGCGCGAGGAGGGATGCGAGTGCTCAGGTGCGCATGCGGGATTCACGCGTCCACCGCATGCTGAAGCGTGCTGAAGAAACCACGGCGCGTGATGCGCTGCTGATGCGCGAGTGCGATCACCGCATCAAGAACAGCCTCCAGATCGTGGCCAGCGTGCTGCATCTGAAAGCGCGCCGCGCGGCCACGCCAGAGGTCGCTGTCGCGTTGAACGCCGCCGCCGCACAGGTGCGCGCGATCAGTCACATTCACGACGTGCTGCAACTGACCGGTCAGACCGACGCGGTCGATCTCGGCGCCGTGCTGACGGATCTCTGCAAATCGCTGCAGGCCATGACCGGCGACAGCCGCACCATCTCCATCGACGGCGCCGACGAGAAGATCGAAACGCCGGTCGCTCTTACGCAGCCGGTGGTGCTCGCCGTCAGCGAACTGATCACCAACGCGCTGCGCCACGCCTTCGGCGAAGGGCGCGAGGGCAAAGTGCATCTGAGCGTGGAGCGCCTCGACGGCAAACTGCGTCTCGTGGTGTCCGACAACGGACGCGGTCTGCCGGAAGGCTACGCGGACGGAATCGGCTACGGCATGCAACTCGTGCGCGGGATGGTGGCGCAGATCGAAGGTGAACTGCACGCCGAGAACGACGACGGCGCAAAGTTCACGATCACGGCGCCGTACTAGGTTCTACTCCGCCGCCACGCGCGTGGCGTCGAACTGCGGGTCGAGATCGCCGCTGGCGTATTTTTTCGCCATCGCCGAGAGCGGCACGACCTTGATCTTGCTCGCCCAGCCTTCGGCGCCGAATTCCTGGAAGCGCTGCTTGCAGACCTTCTTCATCGCTTCCTTGGCGGGTTTCAGATAGGCGCGCGGATCGAACTCGCCGGGCTTTTCCGCAAACACCTTCCGGATCGCGCCGGTGATGGCCATACGGTTGTCGGTGTCGATGTTGATCTTGCGCACGCCGTGCTTGATGCCGCGCTGGATTTCCTCGACCGGCACGCCCCACGTCTGCGGCATCTGACCGCCGTACTCGTTGATGATGTCCTGCAGGTCCTGCGGTACCGAAGACGAGCCGTGCATCACGAGATGCGTGTTCGGCAGACGGTGGTGGATGTCCTCGATGACCTTCATCGCCAGCACCGCGCCGTCGGGCTTGCGCGAGAACTTGTAGGCGCCGTGGCTCGTGCCCATGGCGATCGCAAGAGCATCGACGCCGGTGTGCTTCACGAACTGCACCGCCTGATCGGGATCAGTCAGCAGCTGGCTGTGGTCGAGCTTGCCCTCGAAGCCGTGGCCGTCTTCCTTCTCGCCTTCGCCGGTCTCCAGGCTGCCCAGCACGCCGAGCTCGCCTTCCACCGACACGCCGCACGCGTGCGCCATGTCGACGACCTGACGGGTCACGGCGGCGTTGTACTCGTAGTCGGCTGGCGTCTTGCCGTCTGCCATGAGGCTGCCGTCCATCATCACGCTGGTGAAGCCGTACTGGATGGCGGTGGCGCAGGTGGCCGGGCTGTTGCCGTGGTCCTGGTGCATGCAGATCGGGATGTGCGGATAAATTTCCACCAGCGCGTCGATCATGCGGGTGAGCATGATGTCGTTGGCGTAGTTCCGCGCCCCGCGCGAGGCCTGGATGATGACCGGGGCGTCCAGCTCGTCGGCCGCCTCCAGGATCGCCAGACCCTGCTCCATGTTGTTGATGTTGTAGGCGGGCAGGCCGTAGTCGAACTCGGCGGCGTGGTCGAGAAGCTGGCGAAGCGTGATGCGGGCCATGGTGCGCGGGGTCCCTGACTGAAATGTCCGTGAATGTCCCGTGGTTTTACGGGACGGGCGCGGGGGGTCAACCGGGCGCCCCTCATGCGAAAACGCGTAAGGTTAAGCGCGCGTCTTGAGCGCCTCGACGCCCGGCAACGGCTTGCCCTCCATCCATTCAAGGAAGGCGCCGCCGGCGGTGCTCACGAAGGTGAAGTCTTCGACGACGCCTGCGTGGTTGAGTGCGGCCACCGTATCCCCGCCGCCGGCGACGGCGACGAGCTTGCCGGCGCGCGCATAGACCGAAGCGAGGTGTGCTGCTCCCACGGTGCCCTTGTCGAAGGGCGGCACCTCGAACACGCCCAGCGGGCCGTTCCAGATCAGCGTCGCGGAATTCGCCATCGCGCGGCCGAGGCGGTGGATGGTTTCGGGACCGGCGTCGAGAATGCGCTCGTCGTCATCCACTTCACCGAGGCCCCGCACGCGCGCGGCCGCGCCCGGCGCGAGTTTTTCGGCGACGATGATGTCGATCGGCAGGAAGAGCTTGCAGTTGTTGTGGCCTGCAAGGCGCACGATTTCGCGCGCGGTGTCGGCCAGCTCTTTTTCGCAGTAGGACGCGCCGACGTCGTAGCCTTGCGCATAGAGGAAGGTGTTGGCCATGCCGCCGCCGATGGCGAGTTTGTCGAGCTTGGTGACGAGGTTCTTCAGCAGGTCGATCTTCGACGATACCTTCGAGCCGCCGACGATGCCCATCACCGGTCGCGCGGGATTGCCGAGCGCCTTTTCCAGTGCATCAAGCTCCGCTTCCATGGCCTTTCCGGCATAGGCGGGCAGGAGGTGCGCGAGACCTTCGGTGGACACATGCGCGCGGTGCGCGGCGGAGAAGGCGTCGTTCACATACAGATCGCCGAGTTCGGCCATCTGTTTCGCCAGCGCCGGATCGTTCTTTTCCTCGCCCGCATGGAAGCGCGTGTTCTCCAGCAGGATGACGCCGCCCGCCGGCAGGGCGTCGATCGCCGCCTTCGCTTCGGCGCCGACGCAATCATCAGCGAATGCCACCGGCGCACCGAGCAGGGCCGCGAGCGGCTCCACCAGCGGCTGCAGCGACATTTCAGGCACGCGCTTGCCTTTAGGCCGGTCGAAGTGCGCGAGCAGCACGACCTTGGCGCCTTGCCGCGTGAGCATTGCGATCGTCGGCAGGGCCGAACGCAGGCGCGTGTCGTCGGTGACCTTGCCGTCATGCATCGGCACGTTGAAGTCCACGCGCACGAGCGCGCGCTTACCTTTGGCGTCAGCGGTATCGAGGCGGCGGAAGGTCAACGGAAACTCCTGAATATTGAGCCGCAGTTCCTACGCCCGATCCCGCCGAAGGCAAGCGGCCTCGCCTCAATCCATCAGCTTGCGCGCGAGATAGGTATAATGCCGCGCCCAGCGCTCGGCGTTGAGCACGGGATCGCTGTCGTTGGAGTGCCCGCCCTCGGTGTTCTCGTAGTAGAGCACCGGATACCCGAGCGCCTCCATGCGCGCGACGAACTTGCGGGCGTGACCGGGATGCACGCGATCGTCGCGGGTGTTGGTGGTGACGTAGGGCTCCGGATAGCGTTGGCCCGGCTTCAGGTTCTGGTAGGCCGAATAGCGCGCGATGAACGCCGCTTCCGCCGGAATGCGCGGGTCGCCGAACTCGCCGATCCACGATGCGCCCGGCGGCAGGTCCTGATAGCGCAGCATGTCGATAAGCGGGCTTTCGATCACGGCGGCGTTGATGAGTTCAGGGTGCTGCGTCAGCGTCACCGAGGTGAGCACGCCGCCGTTCGAGCGTCCGTAGATGCCGAGTTTCTGCGGCGTGGTGATCCCGAGCGTCACGAGTTCACGGCCCACGGCGGCGAAATCGTCGAACGCCTTCTGCCGGTTCTCGCGCAGCACGGACTGGTGCCACGCAGGTCCGAACTCGCCGCCGCCGCGGATATTGGCGATGACGTAGACGCCGCCGTTCTCCAGCCAGAGCTTGCCCATCTCCGGGATATAGACGGGCGGCTTCGACACCTCGAACCCGCCATATCCAAACATCAGCGTGGCCGCGCCGCCCGCCGGCATCACCTTCGGACGCACGACGAAGAAGGGGATGCGCGCGCCGTCGCTGGAGGTGGCGAAGTGCTGCTCGACGACGGTCTTCGATGCGTCGAACTTCGGTGACTGCGCCATCACGCGTTGCACGAGGCCGGTGGCGGCGTCGGCAAGCCAAAGGCTCGTGGGATCAAGGAAACCCTGCGCGGAGACAAACAGTTTGTCGTCGGATGGCGACGCGGCGACCACCGTGAGAGTCGCATCCTGCGGCAGCGCCAGGCGCGTGCGCGTCCAGGTCTCGCCCGTGCGGTCGAAAACCTCCACGGCGCCCTTCACGTCGGCGAGCATCTGCACGATGAGCTTGCCGCTGGTCGACTCCACCGCGCCCACGGCCTCGTTCGCCGCTGGCGTGAAGACGAGGCCGGGCTTCGCGAGGGTCCCTACGTCATAGGCGATGGCGGCGCCCTGCGCGAAGCCGTTCCAGGCCTCCTGCAGCGTGAAAATGGCGCGGTCGTCGACGAAGGTCTGGTACTGCGCCTTGCGTGGGAGATCGACGCGGCGCGGTGTGGCGCCGAGCACGAGATAGAACTCCGCCTCGAACGTGCTCAACGGCCGCTGCGCCAACACCTCGATGGCCTTTCCAGAATGATCGCGCAGGGTGGAGGGATAGACGCCGTAGCCGCCGTCCTTTGCGTCGCCGCGAAACACCTCGCGCGCCTGCGCCAGCGTCTCGCCGCGCTTCAGCAGCTTGAGCACGAAGGGATAGCCGCTTTCCGTCAGTGTGCCGGCGCCGAAGTCGGTGGCGATGGCGATCGTGTCGACGTCGACCCACTGGAAGCGGTGCTTGCCCTCCGGCAGCGTGAAGCCGCCCGCGCGGAACGTGCGCGTCTGCGTATCGAACTCGCGCACCACGACCGCATCCTTGCCGCCGTCGGAGAGGCTCACGAGGCAATAGCGGCGCAAGGGCGGCAGGCAGGTCGCGGCCTTGTAGATCCAGTTGGCGTTTTCGGTGCGCGCGAGCGCGTCGATGTCGAGAACGGTTTCCCAGCGCGGTGCGCCGCGACGGAAGCTCTGCAAGGTCGCGCGCCGCCAGACCCCGCGGACATGCGTGCGGTCCTGCCAGAAATTGTCGATGCCGCCGGCGCGGAACTGCGGCGTCGGGATGCGATCATTGGCTGTCAGCACGGCGAGCGCCTCATCGCGGAAGCGCGCGTAGCGTGCATCGCCTTCGAGCACCGCTTTCGTTTTCGCGTTCTGCGCATGCACCCAGGTCAGCGCGCGTTCGCCGCTCACGTCCTCAAGCCACAGGAACTCATCGGCAGCGCGCACGCCCGCTGGCGAGAGGTCGGGTGCGGCGGGCGCGACGGGCTCCGCGATCGGCGCCGGCGTCTCGACGGGCGCACTCGCACATGCCGCAAGCATCAGCGCGCACAGCAGGGATCGTACGATAGTCATGGGCCTTGTCCGGCGTTGAGGGGAATATGTGACGCCAGACTAGAGGTCGCGACGTAGGCGCCGCAAGCACCGTTCGTCGCAGCGCGGTCAGCGTGGGCCGAGGAAGTCGCGCTTGCCGAGCGGGACGCCGTTGTGGCGCAGGATCGAGTACGCGGCGGTGAGGTGGAAGTAGAAGTTCGGCAGCGCCCAGCGGGTGAGGTAATCGCCGCCCTGGAACTTGAGCTCCATGGGGCCCGCCTTGAAGGCGATCTCGCGATCGGCGCTCGCGTCCACCGCAGCAGCGGGCACGCTTTCGACGAAGGCGATGACCTTGGCGATCCGCGCCTGCAGTTCAGCCACCGTCGTTTCCGTATCCGGGTGCGACGGCGCATCGACGCCGCCAAGGCGCGCGAGCGTGAACTTCGCGTGGTCGCACGTCATCTGCACCTGACGGACCAGCGGCAGCATGTCGGGCGCGAGGCGCGATTGCAGCAGCACCGCCACATCGAAATTGCGCGACGCGGCGTTCTCTTCGGCCTTCGCGAGAAAGCCGCCGAGGTTTTTGAGGTTCTGGATCAGCGCTGGCGCGGTGACGGCGTGAAGGGAGAGGGTCATGGGAACAAACTCCGAATACTCATCATCATGTATCAGTCTTCCAACTTCTATCACGCGCGCGGAGCCGACTGGGTAGACCTAGAACCCGCCCCGAAGCGTATGCGAACCCTGAACACGTGATGATCAAAAGCATCACGGCTATCGTAACGATTGTCCCTTCCACGATCGTAGTGGAAAGATCTTGCGATGCGGCGGCAATCATCGCGAAGCCGACCCAGATGAACGCCAGGACTGCACTTTTGGGTGCGAGCGCTCGAAAAGCGGCAGCTGCCGAAGCTCCCCGCAATCCAATCGAGAGCCCGATCGCCAGCAAAATGACGAGTACTGGTCCCATCTGATTGGGGATTAGATCGTCTTCGCGAACGCCACCGCCGTATCGGCCATGCGGTTCGAGAAGCCCCACTCGTTGTCGTACCAGGTGAGGATCGAGCAGAAGTTGCCGTCCATGACCTTCGTCTGGTCGAGATGGAAAATGGACGAGCGCGGATCGTGGTTGAAATCGACCGAGACGTTGGGCTGGTCGGTGTAGCCGAGCACGCCCTTCAGCGGGCCGGCGTCGGCCGCCGCGCGGATGGCCTTGTTGATTTCATCGACCGTCGTGTTGCGCTTGGCGATGAATTTCAGATCGACGACCGAGACGTTCGGCGTCGGCACGCGCACGGAGATGCCGTCGAGCTTGCCCTTCAGTTCCGGCAGCACGAGGCCCACCGCCTTCGCGGCGCCCGTGGACGTGGGAATCATCGAGAGCGCGGCCGCGCGGGCGCGATAGAGATCCTTGTGCATCTGGTCGAGCGACGGCTGGTCGTTCGTGTAGGAGTGGATCGTCGTCATCATGCCGCGCTCGATGCCGATGACATCGTGCAGCACCTTCGCCACCGGCACGAGGCAGTTCGTGGTGCACGAGGCGTTGGAGATGACGAGGTGGTCCTTCGTCAGCTGGTCGTGGTTGACGCCATAGACGACCGTGAGGTCCGCGCCGTCGGCAGGCGCTGAGACGATCACGCGCTTGGCGCCGGCTTCGAGGTGGGCGGCGGCCTTGTCGCGGCTGGTGAAGATGCCCGTGCATTCGAGCGCGATGTCGACGCGGAGATCCTTGTGCGGCAGTTCGGCGGGGTTGCGCACCGCCGTCACCTTGATCGGGCCCGAGCCCACATCGATGGTGTCGTCCTCGACCGTCACTGTGCCGGGGAAGCGGCCGTGGATGCTGTCGAAGCGCAGCAGGTGGGCGTTGGTCTCCACCGGGCCGAGATCGTTAATGGCGACGACCTCGATGTCCTTGCGTCCGCTCTCGGCGATGGCGCGCAGCACATTGCGGCCGATCCGGCCAAAACCATTGATGGCGACGCGCACGGTCATCCCGATGCTCCCTTGAAACTGTCGTGGAAAGTGTGGGCGCTCTAGTAGCCGCAACCCCCTGAATCGTCCACCGGCTGGGTGGGGAATCCGGGGGGAAACTGGACTTCCGCGCGCAACGCTGGGATGCAGCTTTGCCGCCGGAGACGCCCCATGGACATCGCGAAGCTGCTCGACCTGCCCTGCGGGGCGCGCCTTTCCAACCGTCTCGCCAAAGGCGCGATGACCGAAGGCCTCGCGACCGCGCAAGGCATGCCGACGCCGGAGCTGGAACGGCTCTACGCGCTCTGGTCGAACGGCGGCGCGGGCATGCTGCTGACAGGCAATGTGCAGATCGACCGCGATCACCTCGAACGGCCCGGCAATGTCATCATCTACAAGGCGCCGGACGCGGCGATGCGCGGGGCGCTCACGCGCTGGGCGAAGGCCGGCACGCAGGGCGGCAACCATCTGTGGATGCAGATCAGCCACGCCGGCCGCCAGACGCAGGCGCTGATCAACCCGACCCCGAAGGCGCCGTCGGCGGTGAAGCTCGGCCTGCCGGGCGGGCAGTTCGGCGAGCCTGTCGCGCTGACGGAGAAGGAGATCGAGGATCTCATCGGACGTTTCGCGGTCGTCGCGACCGCCGCGCGCGAAACCGGCTTCACCGGCGTGCAGGTGCACGGCGCGCACGGCTATCTCATCTCGCAATTCCTCAGCCCGCGCTCGAATGTGCGCACCGATGCATGGGGCGGGTCGCTGGAAAACCGCGCGCGTTTCCTGATGGAAGCGGTCAAACGTGTGCGCGCGGCGGTGGGCGCGGATTTTCCGGTGTCGGTGAAACTCAATTCGGCGGACTTCCAGCGCGGCGGCTTTGCGTTCGAGGAAAGCCTCGTTGTCGCACAATGGCTGCAGGAGGCGGGCGTCGACCTGCTGGAGATTTCCGGCGGCTCCTACGAGCAGCCCGCGATGATGGACATGGAAGGGCTTGAACCCGCCGCGCGTCCCGACGTGGCCGCCAGCACCGCGCAGCGCGAAGCGTATTTCGTGGATTTCGCCAAGGCGATGAAGGCCAAGCTCTCCATGCCGCTGATGGTGACGGGCGGCTTCCGCACCGCGCGCGCGATGAACCACGCCATCGAGTCCGGCGGCGCCGACGTCATCGGCATCGGGCGGCCCATGTGCGCGGATGTGGATGCGCCGAAGAAGCTGCTCGCGGGCGCTGCGTCCATCGATCGCTGGGAAGACAAATTGCGCCTGTTTGGCCCCATGTTCGGCTGGCTGAAGGCGTTCAAGATGTTCCGCGCCATCGACGGTTTCGCCGTGCAGTACTGGTACTACGCCCAGCTCTACGCCCTCGGCCGCACGGGCAAGGCCGATCCGGCGATGAAAGTGATGCCCGCGTGGCAGGAAGTGGAGCGCACGCACAAGACCTTGGCGGCGCAGCGTTAGCGCGGGGGGATCACTTTCTGATCCCTCACTGCGTCTTGCGCTCAAGATAGCGGCTCAGAGCGAAGCCGGCCCCAAACACAAGTGCCCAAACACCAAAGAAGACTATCGACCCTTGAAAGGGCCGTTGAAGGGCCCAAAACTCGTGCGCTTTGCCAGCACAGAAATGCGAGGCCAAGGCCAACGACAACCCAAATAAAGGCCAACGCAGAGAGGACGCCTCGAAGAATTGCATTCATTGAATGGACCGCTGTCTGGAAACTTGGAGCTCGATAGTGACCGCTGTTTGATGCTGCTCCTTGTGCCACAGCCCAACACGCCATACCTTTCGTGCGGGCGGTCTCTGCGGCGTGCGAGAGGATTCAATCCCCGAGACCGTACATTCTCTCTCGGGAGTTGGCTCTGTCCCGACCGGCTGGTTCCTTTACTGGACGGCGGGGCATCTGGCGCCCACCTAGCTTGCTAGGGTCCGAGTGGATGATATGCCTCCATCGGCGCATGCGGAACCGCCCAACTTGACCTCCCGCTCCGAAATCGACGGTGAAAAGGCCGCGCTGCGGATGATGCTCCGGTCGCGCCGCGCCGAGGCCGCAGCACTGGATCGCGCGCATTACGACGTCGCCGAGGTCGCGCTTTCGAGCTTCTATCACCGCGCGATCGCGTTCCCCCCACGCAGGACGGTGATTTCGGCTTATGTGCCGATGAAGGACGAGATCAGCCCCGAAACGCTGCTCGCGGATTTCGAGAATGTCGGCGCCGATCACTTCGATCTCACCTTCGCGCTGCCGCGCACGCCGCCGAAAGGGGCGGGCCTGCCGCTCAGTTTCCATCGCTTCACGCCGGGTTCGCTCGTGAAGAGCGCGTTCGGCGTGCTGGAACCGCCGCCGGAAGCGCCGGTGGTCACGCCGGACATCCTGCTCGTGCCGCTCCTTGGTTTCGACCGGCGCGGCTACCGCCTCGGCTACGGCGCCGGCCACTATGACCGCACGTTGGCCGAACTGCGCGCGCGCCGCCCGGTGCTCGCCGTGGGGCTGGCATGGGCGTGCCAGGAAGTGGACCGCATCCCGACCGACGCCTTCGATCAGCAGCTGGACTGGGTGGTGACGGAGCACGAGGCGATCGGGCCGCTGCGCTAGTTTTCCCTTCTCCCCCTCGCGGGGGTGAAGGGTAGGCGAGACCTCCGGCGTGACTTCTCGGCGCTCTATCGCTAGACAGCGCGCAAACCGAAATCACTGCATTGCAGGGAGGCCCCGCGCCCCCGGGAAACAAATATGGCCGGCCATTCCAAGTTCGCGAACATCATGCACCGCAAGGGCGGGCAGGACAAAAAGCGCGCCGCGCAATTCACCAAGCTCGCGCGTGAAATGCAGGCGGCGGTGAAGCTCGGCGGCGCCGATCCCGCCAACAATCCGCGCCTCTACCGCGCGATGGCGACGGCGCGTTCGATGAACATGCCGAAGGACAACATCCAGCGCGCCATCGATCGCGGCGCCGGCGCCG
>JAWXBS010000102.1:0-47012 GCA_034440275.1 Alphaproteobacteria bacterium | reverse complement strand
CCGTTGAACAGCTCGCGTTCCGGCGAGACGAGGGCAAATTGGAGCTTTTCGGCCACGGGGCGGTCCTTGGCAAAGGCTGAAATCGGAAGCGCGTTGGCTACCCGCCGGCGTCCGCCCCGTCAACGCGGCGGGATGTCCGCCACGGACGCCTAGAACACGAACTTCTCCGCCATGGCCCAGAAGAGCCCCGTCGCACAAAGACCTCCGCCATAGAGCGTCAGACGCGTGGCCCGGCCGAGGAGCTTCACCTGCAGGTCGATGGCCGCGCAGAATGCCGCGAACATGCGCTGCGCGAGCGCTTTCGTATCGCCCTCGAGCCCGTGATCGTCGAACTCCTCCCCTACCATCACCGCGCGGACGCAGAAGTACGCCGAGGCGATCAGCATCAGCACGCCCAGAAGCGTCGTGATCGCGATCAGCGGATGCTCCACGGCGTTGATGGACAGTGGCGCCCCTGGCGAGGCGGAGATCGGCTGCAGGCCGGCGCCGATGATCAGTGCATCGAACGCCAGCAGCGCGCCGAGCTTCACCGAGAGGTCGAGGTCCTTGTGCCGCAACAGCTCCACGTCCGCCATGAAGGCCGGATCGAGCCCTTCCTTGTGCAGCGCCTGGAACGCGCGGAGCATGGTGCGGGTAGAGGGTGTGCGAGTCGTCATCGCGCAAACGTGTCGGCGAATTCACCCGGGTTCAAGTCGCGAAAAATGACCCTGCCCCTTGCGCGGGAATTTTCCCGCACCATTTGCGCGCCTCCCCCAACGCATAGGAGGCGCCCATGCACGCATATATTCTTCTCGACCGGACCGGCTCGATGCAGTCGATCTGGACCGAGGCGCTCGGGTCCGTGAACGCCTATGTGAAGGGCCTCGCCGAAGGCGACGGCTACGCCACGCTCGCGGTGTTCGATGCGCATGACGGCCTGCAGTTCGACGTGCTGCGCGCGGCCGTCCCGGTGCAGACTTGGAAGGACGTCACCGACGCCGAAGCCACGCCCCGCGGCATGACCCCGCTCTTCGACGCCATCGGCCGCATGATCGCGCGCGCCGAAAGCGAAGCGCCGGAAAAGGCCGTGCTCGTCATCATGACCGACGGCGAGGAAAACAGCTCGCGCGAGATGAAGAAGGAAGACGTGAAGGCCGCGCTTGATCGCGTGGAGAAGAAGGGCTGGCAGGTCGTCTTCCTCGGCGCGGAGTTCGCGAAGTTCTCCGATGCCGACGCCGTCGGCGTGGCGCGCGGTCAGCAGGTCGCGATGTCGGCCGGCATGATGGGCGCGTCCATGAAGATGATGGCCCGCAAATCCCGCGCCTATTTCGACGCCGGCGAAGCGATGGTGTTCGACGAAAAGGACCGTGAGGAAACCGGCGAAGACGACGTGAAGCGTCGCAAGGGGACGTAAAAGACTGATCGCAAATGGTTCTCCCCCGCGAGGGGGAGAAGGAAAATCAGCCACAAACGAAAAAGGCCCGTCCCATCGCTGGGGCGGGCCTTTGAACTTCAACACGTCGAAGCAGCTTACGCCGCTTCCAGCGCCATCTTCTGCGCCTTCTTGATCGCGTCCTCGATGGTGCCGACCATGTAGAAAGCCTGCTCCGGCAGGTGGTCGAACTCGCCTTCGACGAGGCCCTTGAAGCCGCGCACCGTGTCCTTCACGTCGACCAGCACGCCCGGCTGGTTGGTGAACTGTTCGGCGACGTGGAAGGGCTGCGACAGGAAGCGTTCGATCTTGCGGGCGCGGGCGACCGCGAGCTTGTCGTCTTCCGACAGTTCATCCATGCCGAGAATGGCGATGATGTCCTGCAGCGCCTTGTAGCGTTGCAGCGTTTCCTGCACGGCGCGCGCGGTTTCGTAGTGTTCCTTGCCGACGACGAGCGGATCGAGAATCCGCGACGTGGAGTCGAGCGGATCGACCGCCGGGTAGATGCCCTTTTCCGAGATCGCGCGGTTGAGAACGGTCGTGGCGTCGAGGTGGGCGAACGACGCGGCCGGCGCGGGGTCGGTGAGATCGTCCGCCGGCACGTACACGGCCTGCACGGAGGTGATGGAGCCCTTCACCGTGGAGGTGATGCGTTCCTGCATCTGACCCATCTCGGTGGCGAGAGTCGGCTGATAGCCCACCGCCGACGGAATACGGCCGAGCAGCGCCGACACTTCCGAGCCCGCCTGCGTGAAGCGGAAGATGTTGTCGACGAAGAAGAGGATGTCCTTGCCCTGGTCGCGGAAGTGTTCGGCGATGGTGAGGCCAGTGAGCGCGACGCGCGCGCGGGCGCCCGGAGGCTCGTTCATCTGGCCGAACACGAGCGCGCAACGCGAGCCGGCGCCGCCGCCCGCCTTGTTGACGTTCGACTCGATCATTTCGTGATAGAGATCGTTGCCTTCGCGCGTGCGCTCGCCGACGCCAGCGAACACCGAATAGCCGCCGTAGGCCTTCGCGATGTTGTTGATGAGTTCCTGGATCAGCACCGTCTTGCCGACGCCCGCGCCGCCGAACAGACCGATCTTGCCGCCTTTCGAATAGGGGCACAGCAGGTCGACGACCTTGATGCCTGTTACGAGAATTTCCGGGATCGGCTTCTGGTCCACGAAGGACGGAGCCGGCTGGTGGATCGAGCGCAGCATTTCGCCGACGACGGGCCCCGCTTCGTCCACCGGCTCGCCGATGACGTTCATGATGCGCCCGAGCGTGCCCTCGCCCACCGGCACCTTGATCGGCTCGCCGGTGTCTTTGACTTCCATGCCGCGCACGAGGCCGTCGGTGGAGTCCATCGCGATGGTGCGGACCATCGACTCGCCGAGATGCGTGGCGACTTCGAGCACGAGGCGCGAGCCGTTCAGCTGCATTTCCAGCGCGTTGTAGATGTCAGGCAGCTTGCCATCGAACTCGACGTCGACGACCGCGCCGATCACCTGCGCCACTTTTCCGATACCGGGCTTGCTCATCTCATTCGTCCTTCAGACAGCGGTTTTCAGAGCGCCTCGGCGCCCGAAATGATTTCGATCAGTTCTTTGGTGATGTTGGCCTGACGCTGGCGGTTGTAGCGGAGCGTCAGCTTCTTGATCAGATCGCCGGCATTGCGGGTGGCGTTGTCCATCGCGCTCATCTGCGCGCCGAAGAAGCCGGCGGCGTTTTCGAGCAGCGCCGACAGCACCTGCCCCGAGAGGTAGCGCGGCAGAAGCGCTTCGAGGATCTCGGTCTCGTTGGGCTCGTAGGTATAGACGGCGCCCTTCAGGTCCGGGGCTTTCGCGCCGGCGGGTGCGATCGCGGGGATCAGTTGCTGCGCCGTGGGGACCTGCGAGATCACCGATTTGAACTTCGAATAGATCAGCGTCGCGACATCGAACTGGCCCGCCCCGAACATCGAGACGACCTTGTCGGAGACGAGCTTGGCGGCCGTCGCGTCGATGCTGCGGAATTCCGAGAGGTCGATGTGTTCGACCATCAGCGAGCCGTACACACGACGGATCTGGTCACGGCCCTTCTTGCCGGCGGTGAGAATCTTCACCTGCTTTCCGGCCGCCAGCAGCTCGGCGATCTTCTCGCGCGCGAGGCGCACGATCTGCGTGTTGAAACCGCCGCAGAGCCCGCGCTCCGAGGTCAGCACCACCACGAGATGCACGTCCTCCTTGCCGGTGCCGCGCAGCAGCAACGGCGCGCCGTCGCCCTTCACGCTGGAGGCGAGGTTGGCGATGACGCTGGCCATGCGCTCGGCGTACGGACGCGCGGCTTCGGCGGCGCCCTGCGCACGCTTCAGCTTGGCGGCGGCCACCATCTGCATCGCCTTCGTGATCTTCTGCGTGGACTTCACGCTGACGATCCGGTTGCGGAATTCCTTCAAGCTCGGCATGGGCCGCGTGCTTCCCTATCAGGCCGAGAACGTCGCGCTGAACTCGTCGAGCGCAGCCTTGATCCTGCCTTCCAGCACGCCGGGCTTGTCGAGTTCTTTCTTGGTGCGGATTTCGCTCAGCACATCGGCCTTTTTCGCCCGCAACCACGACACCAGTTCCGCCTCGAAACGGCGCACAGCGTTCACGGGATACTTGTCGAGATAACCGCGCGTGCCGGCGAAGATTAGGATGATCTGTTCCTCGACGGGCGCCGGCGAGAACTGGTCCTGCTTCAGCAGTTCCGTCAGGCGCGCGCCGCGGTTGAGCAGGCGTTGCGTCGAGGCGTCGAGGTCGGAGCCGAACTTCGCGAACGCCGCCATTTCGCGGTACTGCGCGAGCTCGCCCTTGATCGGGCCGGCCACCTGCTTCATCGCCTTGATCTGAGCCGAACCGCCCACGCGCGACACCGAGATGCCGACGTTCACCGCCGGGCGGATGCCCTGGTAGAAAAGGTCGGTCTCGAGGAATATCTGGCCGTCGGTGATCGAGATCACGTTCGTCGGAATATACGCGGACACGTCGTTGGCCTGCGTCTCGATGATCGGCAGCGCCGTCAGCGAACCGGACTTCGAATCCTCGTTCAGCTTCGCCGCGCGCTCGAGCAGGCGGGAGTGGAGATAGAAGACGTCGCCAGGATAGGCTTCGCGGCCCGGCGGGCGGCGCAGCAGCAGCGACATCTGGCGGTACGCGACGGCCTGCTTGGACAAGTCATCATAGATGATGAGCGCGTGCATGCCGTTGTCGCGGAAATACTCGCCCATGGCGCAGCCGGCGAACGGCGCGAGGAACTGCAGCGGCGCGGGCTCCGACGCGGTGGCCGCGACAATGATGCAGTACTGCAGCGCACCCTTGTCCTCGAGCATCTTCACGATCTGGGCGACCGTGGAGCGCTTCTGACCGATGACGACGTAGATGCAGTAGAGCTTCTCGGTCTCGGACAGATTCTTGTCGTGCGCGTCCTTCTGGTAAAGGATCGTGTCGACGGCGACGGCGGTCTTGCCGGTCTGGCGGTCGCCGATGATCAGCTCGCGCTGGCCGCGACCGATCGGGATGAGCGCGTCGATGGCCTTGATACCCGTCTGCATCGGCTCGTGCACAGACTTGCGCGGAATGATGCCCGGCGCCTTCACGTCCACGCGGCGACGCTCGGTCGCCTTGATCGGTCCCTTGCCGTCGATCGGCTCGCCGAGCGGGTTCACCACGCGGCCGAGCAGCGCCTTGCCCACCGGCACGTCGACGATCTCACCGAGCCGCTTGACGGTGTCGCCTTCCTTCAGGCCGCGGTCTTCGCCGAAGATGACGACGCCGACGTTGTCTTTTTCGAGGTTGAGCGCCATGCCCTTCGCCCCGCCCGGAAACTCGACCATCTCGCCCGCCTGGACGTTGTCGAGGCCGTAGACGCGCGCGATGCCGTCGCCGACGGAAAGGATGCGGCCCACGTCGGCGACCTGCGCCTCCGCGCCGAAGCCTTTGATCTGTTCCTTGAGAATGGCGGAAATTTCGGCGGCGCGGACGTCCATCGCGGGGCTTCCTTGATTAGGCTGACTTGAGAGCGAGTTTGAGAGAATCGAGCTTCGATTTCAGCGAGGCGTCGAACTGGCGCGAACCCGCGCGCACCACGAACCCGCCGATGAGGCTCTCGTCGACGCGGGTGACCGCATCGACCTTGCCGCCGAGCGCCTTGGTGACGCCGGCGAGAATGGAATCGAGTTGTTTCTGGTCGAGCGGCCTGGCCGAGATCACTTCCACCTGGCTCGCGCCGCGGTACTTGGCGAGACGCGCGCGGAACGCGGTGATGATGCCGGGGATGTCGACGGCGCGGCCATTCTTCGCCACGAGGCCGATGATGTTGCGGCCCAGCTCCGAGAGGCCGAGCCTGGTGGCCACGGCGACGAGCGCGCGGCTCTTTTCATCGGACGCGATTAGCGGAGACTTCAGCGTCGTGCGCAGGTCCGCGCTCTCCGCGAGTGCGGCGTTGAACGTCGCGAAGTCCTTTTCCAGGCCTTCGAGCGCCTTGCCGTCCCGCGCCAGTTCGAACGCCGCCTGCGCGTAACGTTCCGCCGCTTCGGAGGGCCTGACTTGCAAAGCTTGGCCTTCGTTGGATTGCGCCACGTCAGTTCCCTGAATTCAAAGCCGGTTTCCCGAAGCCCCGGCTTGTCGCCAGCCCGCCCGCCTACGCAGAGAAACGGTGGAAGCCGGCAATCGCCAGCGGCACGAAAAACGCGCCTCAAGGACCGGCGGCAATCGCTTTTGCCCCCAGCCCGAAACGCGCCCGCGTGGTACACGGAGGTTCGGGGGATGACAACCGGCCCAAAGGCCCCGCGACGAGACGGCGCGGCCCCTACTTCTTGTCGGTGCGATAGTCCCCGAACGCCCCGTCCCGCTGCGTCAGGGCGGCGCTCACCCCTTCCCGCAAGGCCCGGGCGTAGTCCCGTGAGGCGGGCGTGTGCCAGCCGAGGGCGTGGAGGTCGGTCCCCGCGCGCAGGCCCGCCCGCATGCCCATGGCTTCCATCTGCCTGTGCACGACGCGCTTGTTCAGCTGCGCCAGCTGCGGATCGACCTTGGCGACCCGTTCCGCCACCGCGAGCACCGCCGCGTCGAGATCCTCCGCCTTGAAGGCCCGGTTGGCGAAGCCGAGCCGCACCGCCTCCAGCCCGTCGATGGCGTCGCCGGTGAGCATGGCCTCCATCGCCGCACGCATGCCGATCAACCAGGCGTGATACTGGTTGTCCGGCGGCGCCATGGTGCGCACGGCCGGGTAGCCGATCTTGGCGTCCTCGGCGACGTAGACGAGATCGCACGCGACCGCGAGTTCCGACCCGCCCGCCAGGCACCAGCCATGCACCTGCGCGATGATCGGCTTGGCGAGGTCCCACATGCGGAAGCAGCCCTCCACCACATGCCGCGCCCATTGCCCCTGCCCGCCCGACGTCGGGAACGGCAGGTCGCCGAGTCCGGCGAGATCATAGCCGGACGAGAAGCATGACCCCGCGCCGCGGATGATGGTCACGCGCACGGCGTCGTCGCGTTCGATCGCCTCCAGCGCCGCGAAGATTTCTCCGCGCAGCGCATTGGACAGCGCGTTGCGCTTCTCGGGCCGGTTGAGCGTGAGCCGTCGCACGAAGGGCGCGAGATCGTCGACGAGAAGGATATCGGTCATGGCGGCGTCTCGCTCCAGGTGAGTGAGAAAGCTGCACCCGCGAAGCGGAGTCGGCAATCAGGTCTCGAGACGATCCTTGGCCACGCGCAAGGTTATGGCCGCGCCTTGTTCCGACCAGTCGTATTCGATGGACCCGTTGAGTTGCAGGCTCATCTTTCGCGACATCAGACCGCTTCCGAAGCCGGGTGGTTGCGTCGGGGCCACAACAGGCGGCCCTCCCGTTTCCGTCCAGACGAGGGTGACGGCATTTTGATCCACGTCTGCGGCGATATCGAGCGTGCCCGTCGGTACGGAAAGACATCCGTACTTCATGGAGTTGGTCGCGAGTTCATGCACGACCATCGCCAGCGCCGTGGCGCCGGTTTCACCCACCGACATGCGGGGCACTGAAACGCGGATGCGCCCGCCAAAAGGGGTGTCCTCGTCGTAGGGGGCGAGAAGTATCGTGAGCAGATCCCCTAGGAGGGCGCCATTCTCCACCCGCCCCGTCACCGGACGAACAAGGTCATGGGCGCGACCCAGAGCGCTCAGTCTGCCGGTCAGTTCCTTGGCCATTTCAGAAGCGCTCTGCACCGAGCGCGATGTTATCGTTGTAAGTGCTGAAGCAATGCTGAGCAGGTTTTTCACCCTGTGGCTCATTTCGCCGGCGAGAAGTTCGTTGGACTCTTCGGCGTGCTTGCGCGCGGTGACGTCGATAAAGACGCCGAACATTGTCTGTCCTTCCGCCTCGGCATCGTCGCCTTGTCCCCGCGCGGCTATCCACCTCACTTCGTCGTCCACAATGATCCGGAAGTCGATGTCGTACTGCCCGACAATCGCCCGGGTTGCGGCGAAGGCTGAGCGCACCCTGTCGCGATCTGCAGGGTGAATTTTGGCTGAAAGGTCTTCAAAGCTCACAGATGGCCGGAATGGCATCCCCCAGAGCCTGCACCCCTGCTCATCCATCCTGAAATGGTCGGTTTCTACATTCCAGGCCCATAGCGCCACACCTGCGGCTTCAATGGCAAGGCGCAGATGCCTGGCGCTCCACACAGCGCCGCCGGTCTCGGTCTCTGGCACGTCGGCGCATCTCATCAGGCGGTGTTCAACGATGGTCGGAACATCCCCTCCAAGAACGTACCGCTTGCGCAGGAGTTCCGCCAAAATCTCTCTGTCCGCCGCGAACTCCGCCAACCGGCGCAAACCTCAACGCGCGGCGGACTTGGCGTTCGGACTCTGGCGGCGCCGGCGCTTGCGCGCCGCCAGCCTTCGCCTAGTGCGCCGCCGTCTTGACCCCGTCCCCGTCCTTCGACCGCGCGCGGATGTTCAGCAACTCCACCGCCACCGAGAAGGCGATTGCGAAGTAGAGATAGCCGCGTGGGATGTGGAAGCCGAGCGCATCCGCGACCAGCGCCACCCCGACCAGCAGGATGAAGGCGAGCGCGAGGAGTTTCGTCGTCGGGTGCCGGTCGATGAATTCGGCCAGGGGTTTCGCCGCGAACGCCATCACGATGGTCGAGAGCACCACCGCGCCGACCGCCGTCGTGATCGCCTCGACGGGCGCGCCTTCGATGTCCACGAGGCCCACCGCCGTCAGAACGGAGTCGATGGAGAAGACCGCGTTGATCACGAATAGCTGAATGACCACGGAGCTGAAATCGGACTTCGCCTCCGACTGTTCAAGGTGCGTGCCCTCTACCGACTGGTGGATCTCCTGGGTCCCCTTCCACAGCAGGAATAGCCCGCCCGCGAAGAGCACGAGGTCCTTCACGGTGAAATTGACAAAGTCCTCGTAGTGATCGGTCGTCGACTTGCCGAACGCCGAGGCCAGCCATTCGGGCAACTGCAGCAGCGTGATCTTGCTCGCCCCGATGATCAGGAAAATGCCCGCCAGCATGACGATGCGCAGCACCATGGCGCCCCAGATGCCGATCTTGCGCGCCTTCTCCGCTTCCGCGCCCTTCAGCTTGCCGACCGCGATCGACACGAACAGCAGGTTGTCGATGCCGAGCACGACCTCCAGGAAAGTCAGCGCCGCAAGGCTGGTCCAGAAGGCCGGCGAGGCGAGGAACTCGATCATGGCGATAGGCGTCCGTTGATTTTCGCCGCTTTGCGCATGCGTCAGGCCCTTCCGTCAAGCCGTGGCGGCGAGTCCGGGTGGCGCAGCCTTGCTGCGGTGGTAAGAGAAGCGTCCATCGGAAGGGGATTTCCATGAGCGACGATCATGGCGGCCACGGCGCCGGCAGCGGGATCGGCATCGGCGCATCCATCGCGGGGACGGCTACCGCCCTCATCACCGCCGTCACCGCCGACATCCTGCAACCGTTCGGCCCGATCGCTATCGCGCTGACGGGCGTGTTCGGCGTGGTCGCGGTGATTGCGGTGCTGCTCTCCCTGCTGCCGCCGCTGACGGGCTTGCTGCGGCCATTGGCGGGCTTTGCCATCGTCAGCGCCATCGTGTTCGGCGCGTTTGCGGGCCTGCAGAACTTCGTCGCGCCGAAGCCGTCCGGCCCGGCAAAGGGTTTCCTCGCGACCGTGTTGCCGCCGGCGGCCGACGTGCAGGCTCTCGCACTCTCGGCCTTGACGCCGAAGGCCGATGTCGTTGTCGCGCCGGCAGGCGTCGCGGCGCCGACGCTCTCCGAAGCGCAAAAGGCCATGCAGGACCTGGCGACCGGCATCGCGTCCCCCGATCCTGCAGAACGTCTGCGTGCGGGCCTCAACGCGCTCGACAGCGAGGACGACGCCGTCGTCGCCGCTTCGGTGGACAAGCTCTACCGGACCAACGATCCCGCGCTGCGTCAGATCGCGGTGAAGCGTCTGCTTTCCATGCGGCGCGGCGCGCGGATGCCGCTGCTGGCCGTGGCAGCCACTGAAGATGCGCAATCCTTCGCCAACGCGCTGCAGGGCGTGGGCCTGACTATCCGCTCGCTGAACGAAACCTCCGGCGCGTTCGACGGCGGCCTCTGCACACCGACCGGCATGGCCGGCACTGTCAACCGCACGGGCGTCACCATCTCCGCGCGCTGCAAGATCGGCGCGGACGACCGCAACACTGTTCTCGTCCTGCAACCCACCGACGACTTCCGCCTCGTCGGCGATGCGCGGAACGATGCGGGGCAAAGCGTGAGGGTGGAACTGCCGTTGATGTGAGCGCTAGAGAAACGAATACGGGTCCACGTCGATCTGCACCCGCACCGACGAGTGGAGCTTCACCCGCTCTCGCCAGGCCGCCATGAAGGCCGAAATGTCGACGCCGCGATCGGCGCGCACCAGGAAGCGCCGGCGGTGCTGACCGCGGATCACCGACAGCGGCGCAGGCGCAGGGCCCCACACATCCACGCCGTCCGCTGACGGCGCCTTCTCGCCCAGCGTGATCGCCGCGTAATTCACGGTCGGCTCGTCAGGCCCCGAGATGATCACCGCCGCCAGACGCCCGTACGGCGGCATGCCCATCGCCTCGCGTCCCGCGGCTTCCGCCGCGAGAAAGCCGTCGCGATCATGCTTGGACAGCGCGATCATCGCATCGTGCTCCGGCGCATAAGTCTGGATCAGCGCGCGACCGGGTCGATCCGCACGACCCGCGCGGCCAGCGACCTGACTGAGCAGCTGATACGTCCGCTCCCCTGCCCGCAGGTCGCCGCCCTTAAGTCCGAGATCGGCGTCGACGACGCCGACGACAGTGAGCAACGGGAAGTTGTGGCCCTTGGCGACGATCTGCGTGCCGATGAGGATGTCGATCTCACCCACGGCCATGCGCTCGACGATCGCGCGGACCTGATCGCCCGTCTGCGCCGTGTCCGACGAGAATATTTCGATACGCGCGTTCGGGAAGAGCTGACGCGTTTCCTCCTCCACGCGCTCCACGCCCGGACCGATGGCCACGAAGCTGTCGGGCGCCATGCAGGTGGGGCACTCCTTCGGCTTGGGCATCGAGAAGCCGGTGAGGTGGCAGACGAGGCGGCCGGAGTATTTGTGCTCGACGAGCCAGCTCTGCGTGTCCGGCGACTGCATGCGATGGCCGCACGCGCGGCACAGCGTCAACGGCGCGTAGCCCCGGCGGTTCATGTAGAGCAGCACCTGCTCTCCGCGCGCCAACGCTTCGGCGGCGGCGGTGACGAGTTTGGGCGACAGCCAGCGGCCCTTGTCCGGCGCGTCGATCTTGAGATCGATCAATTCCACGTCCGGCAACACCGCAACGCCGTGACGCGCCGTCAGCTTTACGTGCCGATAGCGACCAGCCTGCGCGTTGACGAGCGTTTCGAGAGACGGCGTCGCGCTGGCGAGGACGATGGCGCATCCGCCGAGCTTCGCCCGCGCGACCGCAAGATCGCGCGCCTGATATGCAACGCCGTCGTCCTGCTTGTAGGATGGGTCATGTTCCTCATCGACCACGATGAGGCGCAGATTCCGGAACGGCAGAAAGAGCGCCGAGCGCGCGCCGGCGATCAGTCGGGCGCGTCCGTCGTTCACTTCACGCCACGCGCGACGACGCGCCTTCTGGGTGATCGCGGAGTGCCATTCGACGGGTCGCGTGCCGAATCGCTGCTCGAATCGGGCGAGCACGGCCTGCGTCAGTGCAATTTCTGGAAGCAACACGAGAACCTGCGCCGACGGGTCGCGGGCGAGCGTTTCGGCGATCGCTTCGAGATAGACCTCGGTCTTTCCAGAGCCCGTGATCCCGTCGAGCAGAACGGCCTGGAAGTCGCCGGCGCGCACGCTCTCCTTGAGCATTTCCGCAGCCGCGTCCTGCTGCGCGTTCAGCGAGTTTCCGGGCAACGAAAGATCGGGTTCGGGATACGGCGCGTCTTCCGGAACGTCGATGCGCGTGAGCGCGCCCATTTCGACCAAGGCTTTGACAACACTTGAAGAAACGCCGGCGCGCCGTGCGAGCTCGGCGCCTGTTGCAGGCTCTCGCGCAGCCTCGCTCATCACCTTCGCGCGTTGCGGTGTAACGGCGCCGGACATGGTCTCGGTCGGTGCATAGACAGCGTATGTCGGCGACGGTGAGAGCGCTTCGGTGGAGCGCACGACCATGCGCAGAATGTTGCCCGGCGGCGTGACGACATACTTCGCCGTCCAGTCGATGAAGCGTCGCGAAATATCCGGCAACGGCGCCGCGAGCGCCTTCGATTCGAGCGGTTTCAGATTCGCGGCATTTGCACTTTTTGTTTCAACGCTCCATACGACTCCACGTACGCTGCGTGGACCGAGTGGTGCGATCACATGATCGCCCGGTTGCAAGGACCACGCATCGGGCGCGCAGTAGTCGAATGGTTCCGGCAAAGGCAGTGGGAACAGGACGGCGACTTTGGAGAGTTGAGCATCATGCGTGAAGTCCGAGGACTCCTCCTCGAAGCCGGGCAGCGACGCGATCGTATTCGATCGACGGCGCGCGGCGCGCATGCGGGCTGACGGACTCATATGTCGCTAATTAGGGATACGGGCGCTTCGACGCCAGCATTGGAAGCTTCGGCCCGCTGGGTCGACTACCTCGCCACCGAGCGGCGCTTCAGCCCGGCCAGCGTTTCGGCCTATCGCCGGGACGTCCTTCAATTCCTTGAGTTTCTCACCGGGCACCTCGGCGGCGCCCCGACACTCGGCGATCTGGGCGTGCTGGAACCGCAGGACCTGCGGGCCTATCTCGCACACCGCGCCGAAGACGGCCTCGTGGCGCGCTCCAGGATGCGCGCGCTCGCCGCGATCCGCGCCTTCTTCCAGTGGCTCGAGCGCCGCTGCGGCGTCGTCAATGCGCGCATCAAGCTCGTGCGCGGCCCGCGCCTGCGCGCCACGCTCCCCCGCCCTGTCTCCGAGACAGACGCTCGCGCCATGCTCGACGTGGCGGCGCCCGAGAACGCCGGATGGATTGCGGCACGCGACGCCGCCGTGCTCACCCTGCTCTATGCGGCCGGCCTGCGAATCAGTGAGGCGCTCTCGCTGAAGGGCCGAGACCGTCCGCTGCCGCGCACGCTGCGCATCACCGGCAAGGGCGGCAAGGAACGCATCGTGCCGATCCTCGATGCCGCGCGCGACGCCGTCGAGCGCTACGCAGCACTCTGTCCCTTCGCACTTGATCGCGATGCGCCGCTGTTTCGCGGCGCGCGTGGCGGCGAACTCTCGCCGCGCATCATCCAGGAACGTGTCGCGCAACTTCGCGCGCGTCTTTCGCTGCCCGAATCAACGACGCCACATGCGTTGCGACACGCGTTCGCGACTCATTTGTTGGCGTACGGCGGCGATCTGCGCGTGATTCAGGAGCTGCTCGGACACGAATCACTTTCGACAACACAGAAATATGCCGACGTGGAGGCGGCACGCGTCTTCGACGCTTACAGGTCTGCGCACCCGCGCGCTTGAGGCGTTGAAACCTATGGGACCCAAGGGCTAGGGCCCCCTGCAGAATGCAAAAGAAGTAATGGGAAGTCACCGACCAATTTAACCACAATATAACGAAAAACATTTTCGAGGTCTCGCGGTATAAACCACTTGACAACTATGTGTGGTCCAAATTGGCACGCAGCGATGGAGCAGATCGCTTTTGGTGAAACCTAGTGAAACAGTGAAAACGGGAGAACTAAGATGAAGAAAGTGTCCAAGAAAACCGCGAAGAAGGCCACTGCCAAGCGCGGCGCGAAGAAGTCGGTCCGCAAGGTCGCCAAGAAGTCGGCGGCGAAGAAGACCGTGAAGAAGACCGCGAAGAAGAAGACCGCGAAGAAGAAGGTTGCTCGCAAGACGACCGCCAAGAAGACCGCGAAGAAGACCGTTCGCAAGACCGCCAAGAAGGCCGCGAAGAAGAAGGTCGCAAAGCGCGGCCGTCCGGCCAAGGTCGCGACGAAGCGCACGACGACCGCTCGCACGACGAAGGTCGTGAAGCCGGTCGCGGCGAAGGCCTAACTGGTCTCGCGGCGAAAGCGCGGACGAAGCCCGTCCGCCTCTTCGTGAAGTGAACACTGCGCCCGGCCTCACGGTCGGGCGCAGTTGCTTTTTGGGCCTTTCGAAGCGCGCGCAAACGAAGATTTATCCCCTCCCCGGCACTATGCGCCGTCCTGTTGGGGAGCCCCTTCTTGTCCGCCACCATCGCCGGCGTCCGAACGAACGCGACCATCGCCGCCGTTCTGAGCAGCAAGAACCTACGATATTTCCTGATCCTCGGCTGGGGCGTGGGCCTCATCCCGTTGGCGGGCCTTCTCACAGCCACGCTGTGGACCTGCGCCACGCTGACCGCCGCGCATTGCCGTACGCTGACAGAAAAGTGGCTCTTCACGCGCGGCGGCGACACGCGCCCCGACCCCACGCGCGATCCGCGTTTCCTCGCCGTCGGCTTCACCACCACCTGTTTCTGGGCGGCCGCGCCGCTCCTTGCATGGCACTCGGGACACTCCGCCGCGATTCCCGTCGCCGTGCTCTACGTCGCGGCCGGCTTCGCGCTCGTGGCGGCGCAGTTCCGCGGCTCACCGAAGATCATGGTCGCGATCAGCGCGCCCTATTCGTTGGCGGCGATGTACTTCGTCGTCGACACCATCCAGCACGGCGGCAGCCTCGCGATCCTGTGCGCGTTCCTGGTGCTCGGCGGCGCCGTCTGCACCCAGATTTTCTTCGCCGCGATGGTGGAGAAGAAGGTCGGGCAGACGCACGCGGACAATCTCGCGCTCGTGGAACAGCTCCGCCTCGCGGTGGACTCCATGCAAGCCGCAACATGGGACATCGACTACCGCACGCAGACTTTCCGGACCGGCGGCGGCATGGAGCGCCTCTACGGTCGCGCGCTCGCATGGGAAGACGTGATGACGCCGGGCACCACGCTGGCACATCCCGACGACTCTCCCGGCGTCGCCGCCACGATCCTGTCGATGACGCCGGAATCGCCGCGCGCCATGAATGACCACCGTATCATCCGCCCGGACGGCGAGATCGTCTGGCTGCGCACGGCGGCGATCGCCTCGTTCAACAAGCGCGGACTGTTCGTCCGTCTCTCCGGACTCACGCACGACATAACCGCCGAGAAACGCCTCGAAATCGAACTGCTGGGAGCCACGCGTGCGGCCGAAGCGGCGCTCGACGAGAAGCGGCAGATTTTTGCCGCCTACGCCGGCGAAGTGCTCGCGCCGCAGCCGTTGGCGGAAACAGACAACGGCATCAGCGCCGAATTCGTGCTCGCCGGCTCCGTCGCGCGCCTGCGTGCGGTCGTCGGCGAGATCGCCGCGCGCGACACAGCGCTGGTGGGCATGATCGCTGACCTCGACAACGCCCGCGCGGCCGCCGAAAACGCCAATCTCGCCAAGTCGCAGTTCCTCGCCAACATGAGCCACGAGCTGCGCACGCCGCTCAACGCCATCATCGGCTACGGCGAGATCTTGCTCGAACTCGCGCAGGCGCGCGGCGACGCGTCTGACGACAAGGATCTCCGCCGCATCCTTGCGGCCGGAAACCAGCTGCTGCATCTCATCAACGACGTGCTCGACCTGTCGAAGATCGAGGCGGGCCGCATGGACGTCTCACCCGCCCCCTTCTCCGTCGATCTGATGCTGCAGGACATTGCCGGCACCATCGAACCGATGGCCGCCGCCAACCGCAACACAGTCCGCATCGACATGGACGTAGGCCTCGGCGACGCCTTCACCGATCGCTTCAAGCTCAGCCAGTGCGTGCTCAACCTCACGTCGAACGCCGTGAAGTTCACCAAGGGCGGCGCCGTGCGTCTCTCGGCGCTGCGTGAAATGCGCGACGGCGCCGAGTGGATCGTCATCCACGTCGCCGACGAAGGCGTGGGCATAGCGCCGGAGAAACTTCAGCGCCTCTTCCAGCCGTTTGTGCAGGCCGACGCCTCCGTCACGCGCGCCTACGGCGGTACGGGTCTTGGCCTCGCCATCACCCGCCACCTGGCGCGCCTGCTCGGCGGCGACGTCACCGTGGAGAGCACGCCGGGACGCGGTTCGACCTTTTCGCTCGCCGTTCCCGCCACCTACCGCAAGCCCCTCTTCGAGACGGCCGCGTAGGGGGTCCCCACTATACTTGACATTTCAAAGTGCTTTGCATATGTCCCCTCCATCGAATGGAGAACGACATGAGCCCCCGCGAGATCGCCGAGGATCTGAACTACGTCCGCACGCTGGCTGAAGAAGGCCGTCACGCGCCGCTGCTCGGCGGTTCGTTCCTCATGTTCTGGGGCGTGCTCAACGCCGTCGCCTGGGCGGTGCAATGGGGACTGGTGAACCAGTATCTCGTCACGGATCCGAGCTGGCACTTCGGCGCGCTGTGGGCGGGCTATGGCGTGATCGCCGGTGTTGGCTCCGTGCTTCTCGGCAACCGCATCAAGGAAAAGCCCGGCACATCTTCGCTCGGCAACCGCATGGAGCGCGCGGCGTGGGCGGGGGCGGGCATCGGCACGGGCGCCGTGGTAATCGGCGCGATTGGACACATGGCGTTCAGCGGCGACCGCACCGCGCCGGATGTGATCGTACCTGCGGCGTTCGCACTCTACGGCGGCGCGCTGATGGTCACGTCCATCGTCACGCAGGAAAAGTGGCTCGGCGGATTTGCGTTGGTGTCATTCGGCCTATCCGCTGCGCTCGGCGTGTTCCTGAGCGAGTCGTGGTTCTATCTGGCCGGCGCCGCGGGCTCGATCGTGACGCTGCTCGTGCCCGGCATTGCGCTCCTGCGCAAAGAACCGTCGACGACCGTCTGAGCCATGACATCCTTCGATCACACTGAACTGGACGACGTGATCCACGGCCGCCTGCGGCTGGGTGTGATGGCGTATCTCTCCACCGCGAGCCCCGCGACATTCCTCGAACTCAAGGCCAAGGTGAACGCCACGGACGGCAACCTCTCCGCGCACCTCTCCAAGCTCGAGGAGGCGGGCTACGTGCGCATCGAGAAACAGTTCGAGGGCAAGAAGCCGGTGACGCGCGCGCATCTCACGGAGGCCGGGCGCGATGCGTGGATTGCGTATCTAGATCGGCTGAAGGCGATGCTGAGCGCGGCGGAGTGAACGTCAGAGCTCGCGCTGCCGCCTGATCCAGATCGCCGCGAGCTTGCCGACTTCCGCGAGCACCGCCTGATCCTGATCCCGCGTACCATCGAATTCGCCGGGCGCCTCGTAGAACGAAACGACGATGACGGGATCGCCGCCCGGTGTCGGCCAGATGGCGGCGACATCATTGACCTTGTTGGGCATGCCCGTGGCGTCAGCGGTGCCGGTCTTGTCCCCTGCCCGCCATTCGGGCGGCAGACCGGCGCGGATGCGCTTGGCGCCCGTCGTGGTGTCGACCATCCACTGGCTGAGCTTGTCGCGTGAGGCGGGCGCGAGGCCGCGTGTCGAGCCCTCTTCGGGTGCGAGGAGATTGGACACGATCAGCCCCATGCCTTCCGGCGTCGCAGTGTCGCGCACTTCGCCGGCGGGGACGAAATTCATCTGCGTCTCGTAGCGGTCGAGACGGAAACCATGCGCATAGATTTCGCGCACCTTCGCCGTGAAGCCTTCCGGGCCGCCGAGGCGCTTCAGCAGGAGATTGGCGGCGACGTTGTCGCTCGTCTTCTGCGCGGCTTCCGCGAGCGCTTCGACCGTCATCCAGCCTTGCGCCAGATTGCGCGATGTCACCGGCGCATAGTTGACCATGTCGGCCTGCGTGTAGGTCAGCCGCTCCGCGAGATCGAGGCGTCCCGCATCCGCCTCACGCAGCACGACGCCCGCCAGCGGCAGCTTGAAGGTGGAGCACATGCCGAACGGCTCTTTGCCGCGATGCGTCTGCGCAAGACCCGTGGCGGTATCGAGAATGAAGACGCCGAGACGTCCGCCAGCCTTCTTTTCGAGCAGCTCGAGCAGATAGACCCCTTCCGGTGCGCTCGCGCAGCCGGCGGCCAAAGACGCGCCGATGGCGCCCGTGAGAAACGCACGGCGAACGACCGTCATCCTCTCCTCCCCGCTTTTTTTGTTGTCACGCCTGCATCGTCCAGCCGTCGACGCCCTTGGCGGCTTCGCGGATGCCTTCGCTCATGGTCGGGTGGGCGTGGCAGGTGCGTGCGATGTCCTCAGCGCTCGCGCCGAATTCCATGGCCACGCAGATTTCGCCGATCAGTTCGCCGGCGCCGACGCCGATGATGTGTGCGCCGATGATGCGGCTGGTGGCTTCATCTTCGAGGATTTTCACGAAGCCGTCGGTCTCATGGTTCGTGCGCGCACGGCTGTTGGCCATGAACGGGAACTTGCCGACCTTGTACTTCACGCCGGCGGCCTTGAGCTCTTCTTCCGTCTTGCCGACAGAAGCGACCTCCGGCTTCGTGTAGACGACGCCGGGCACCAGATCGAAATTCATGTGGCCCCACTTGCCGGCGATGATCTGGGCGACGTTGGCGCCCTCCTCTTCCGCCTTGTGCGCGAGCATCGGCCCGTAGGTGACGTCGCCGATGACGTAGACGCCCGGCGCGCTCGTCTTCCAGTGATCGTTGGGGATGAAGCCGCGCTTGTCGGTCTCGATGCCGACCGTCTCCAGGCCAAGGCCCTCGGTGTAGGGGCGACGTCCGATCGCCACGAGCACGATGTCGGCGTCGAGCGTGCGCTTCTCGCCGCCGGCCGCCGGTTCGACGGTGACGGCGAGCTTGCCGCCCTTTTTCTCCACGCCCGTGACCTTCGTCGACAGTTCGAACGCAAAGCCCTGCTTGGTCAGCATCCGCTGGAACTGCTTGGACACCTCGCCGTCATTGGTCGGCAGGATGCGGTCGAGATATTCGACCACCGTCACTTCCGCGCCGAGCCTGCGCCAGACGCTGCCAAGCTCCAGCCCGATCACGCCGCCGCCGATGACGATGAGCTTGCCGGGGACCTTTTCGAGCGACAGCGCGCCCGTCGACGACACGATCTGCTTCTCGTCGATGGTCACGCCCGGGAGCGGCGTCGGCTCGGATCCCGTAGCGATGACGATGTTCTTCGTCGTCAGCGTCTCCACGCCGTTCTCGCCCGTCACCTCGACCTTGCCCGCGCCCGCAATGCGGCCCTTCCCCTTCAGGTACGTGACCTTGTTCTTCTTCATCAGGAACTCGACGCCCTTCGTGAGGCCGTCGACCGCGTCGTCCTTCTGCTTCATGAAAGCCGCGTGATCGAGCTTTGGTTCGCCGACGATCACGCCCATGGACGCAAACGTCGACTTCGCCGCCTCGAACATCTCCGAAGCATGCAGCAGCGCCTTCGAGGGGATGCACCCGACATTGAGGCACACGCCGCCGAGCTTGCCGCGGCTCTCGATGATGGCGGTCTTCAGGCCCAACTGGCCCGCGCGGATCGCGCAGTTGTAGCCGCCGGGGCCGCCGCCGATGATGACGAGGTCATAGGTGTCAGACATGGAATAGCCTTCTGGAAAATGTTGCGGCGTTCATACGCTTCGCGTTCCGCTTCGTCATCACAGCAGCGCGCCCTGCCAGCCGAGCCAAGCGGCGAACACCGTCAGGATGAGGCACCAGTAGAGCCCGTTGCGCGTCGATTGTGCGGGCCGCGCGTCGGCGGCCTTCTCCGGGGTCGTTGCGCGCAGTTCGCGGCGGCGCTGCCGGGTGAAGTAGGCGAGCTGTTGCGCAACGAGCAGCACCATCAGCGGCACGGCAATTCGGTGACCGATCGCCATGGCGACGCCGGCGATGAAGAGCAGCACGGCGCCGCTCATCAGCCAGACGCGACGGCCCGGATCGTCCGGCGGCAACTTTGATCGCGTCGGCGCCTTCTCCTCGAGATCGGCGGCGATCGCGTCGGTCATGGTCTCGATCTGCGAGATCGCGCGGTCGAGGAAGGAATCCATCCGCAGCTGGCGCACCATGAACACGGCGCCGAGAACGTACAGCACGCCGAACGCGCGCAGCACCCAGACGAGGCCTTCCGCGAGCGGCATCTCAGAGGTCGAGGAGCATCCGCTCGGGATCTTCGAGATTTTCCTTCACGCGGACGAGGAAGGTCACCGCTTCCTTGCCGTCCACGAGGCGGTGATCGTAGCTGACCGCGAGATACATCATCGGGCGGATGACGATCTGGCCGTTCACGACCACCGGGCGGTCCTGGATCTTGTGCATGCCGAGAATGCCCGACTGCGGCGCATTCAGGATCGGCGTCGACATCAGCGAGCCATAGACGCCGCCGTTGGAGATCGTGAACGTCGCGCCCTGCAAGTCCTCAAGCTTCAGCTGGCCCTCGCGCGCCTTCTTGCCGAGGCCCGCGATATCCTGCTCGATCTGCGCCATCGACTTCTTGTCGCAGTCGCGCAGCACCGGAACCACGAGCCCCTTCTCCGTGCCCACCGCGATGCCGATGTCGTAGTAGTTCTTGTAAATGACGTCGTCGCCTTCGATCTCGGCGTTGACCGACGGCACTTCGTGCAGCGCTGTCACGCACGCCTTCACGAAGAAGCTCATGAAGCCGAGCTTTACGCCGTGCTTTTCCTCGAACTTGTCCTTGTAGCGCGCGCGCACCGCCATCACCGGGCTCATATCCGCCTCGTTGAAGGTGGTGAGCATGGCGGCGGAATTCTGCGCTTCCTTGAGGCGGCGTGCGATGGTGGCGCGCAGGCGCGTCATCTTCACCCGCTCCTCACGCGCATCGAGACGACGCGGCGCGGCAGGCGCAGACGGCGCTGGCGCGGCGGGCTTGGCTTGAAGTGCTGCGAGCGCATCGCCCTTGGTGACGCGGCCATCCTTGCCGGAGCCGTTCATGCCGTCGACGCTGATGCCGTTCTCGGCGGCGATGCGTTGCACGCTCGGCGGCGCGGTCTGTGCGGCGGGTTGCTGCGCTTTCGGCGCGGGTGCGGGCGCAGCCGCAGCAGGCTTCGCGGCGGGCGCGGGCTTCGCAGCGCCGGCAGCGCCGAGACGTCCGAGCAGCGCCCCGATGCCGACGGTGTCGCCTTCCGCCGCGACGATATCGCCGAGCGTTCCGGCTTCAACGGCCGACACTTCCACCGAGACCTTGTCGGTCTCCAGCTCGACGAGCGCTTCGTCCTTCGCAACCGCGTCGCCCGGCTTCTTCAGCCACTTGGCGACGGTCGCCTCCGTCACGGACTCGCCCAGTGTGGGCACTACGATATCAGTCATCTTTCGATCCTTTGCGCCGCGTTATCACGATTGCGCGGGTTGGTCATGGCTCGGGAGCGGCGGGCGATCCGATTTCGTCCAGAACACGTGATCGTTGCCGTTATTTTTCTGCACGATGGGGACGATGTCCGGCGTCAGTCCGCGCATGAGACGAATGTTGACGCCGATCTTTTCAGCATCGTCCTTGCCGGTGTGAGTGAAGTGCGAAAAGCAGCCGCACGTCCGGCAATGATGCATGTCGAGCATCCGGTCGCCCCACTGGTAGATGAAGGTATCCGGCGCCGCCGCGAACTTCACGTCGCGCTGCGGATAGTACGCCCAGAGACTGCCGTAGAGTCGGCAGTGCGAGCAGTTGCAGTCCATCGCCCAGGTCGGCGCGATGTCGACCGTGTAGCGCACGCCGCCGCAATGGCACGAAGCCTCGATCATCCCAGCGCTTCTTCCAGGAACGTTTCCAGCTCTTTCAGATGCTTCGACATGAGGCCCGTCGCCGTCGACGCCGTCGCGGGACGACCCGCATAGCGCGCGCGCTTGCCCTTCTGGTCCATCTTCTCAAGCGTGACTTCGAGCCACGGATCGACGAACTGCCAGCCACCCATGTTCTTCGGCTCTTCCTGACACCACACGAGTTCGGCGTTCGGGAAGCGCGCCAGCTCCGCCATCACCGACTTCATCGGCCACGGATAGAACTGCTCGAGACGCAGCAGATAGATGTCGTCGACGCCGCGCTTCTCGCGATCTTCGAGCAGATCGTAGTAGACCTTGCCCGAGCACATCACCACGCGGCGGATGTCGGCATCCGGCTTCACGCGGGTGGACGTGAGCGTGCCCGGCAGGCCCGCGTCGCCGTCATCCCACAGCAAGCGGTGGAACGAGGTGCCCGCACCCATTTCGTCGAGCCGCGAGATCGCGCGCTTGTGGCGCAGGAGCGACTTCGGCGTCATCACAATCAGTGGCTTGCGGAAATCGCGGTGCATCTGGCGGCGGATGGCGTGGAAATAGTTCGCCGGCGTCGTGCAGTTGACGACCTGCATGTTGTCTTCCGCGCATTGCTGCAGGAAGCGCTCGAGCCGCGCGGAGGAGTGCTCCGGGCCCTGCCCTTCGTAGCCATGCGGCAGGAGCATCACGAGGCCCGACATGCGCAGCCACTTGCGCTCGCCCGACGAGATGAACTGGTCGATGACCACTTGCGCGCCGTTCACGAAGTCGCCGAACTGCGCTTCCCAAAGGGTCAGCGTCTTCGGCGCCGCGAGCGAATAGCCATACTCGTAGCCGAGCACCGCTTCTTCCGAGAGCAGCGAGTCGATGACTTCGTAATGCGCCTGGCCGGGGCGGATGTTGTTGAGCGGCGTGTAGCGCTCTTCCGTCGTCTGATCGACGAAATGCGAGTGACGCTGGCTGAACGTGCCGCGGCAGGAATCCTGCCCCGAGAGACGCACCGGGAAGCCCTCGTCCAGTAGCGTGCCGAACGCGAGATGCTCGGCCATCGCCCAGTCGATGCCTTCCTTGGCCTCGATCGTCTTGCGGCGACCGTCGACGACGCGCGCGAGCGTCTTGTGGATGTCCACGGATTTCGGAATGTCGGTAAGCCGCAGGCCGATCTCGAAGAGCTTTTCGTCGGCGACGCCGGTCACGCCGCGACGATCCTCGTCGCCCGGCAGACCAAGACCCGCCCACACGCCGTCCAGCCAGTCGGCCTTGTTGGCCTTGTAGGACTTGCCTGCCTCGAACTCGGTATCGAGAAACGCCTCGAAGTCGCTGACCATGCCGTCGACTTCGGCCTGCGTGATGTCTCCCTGTGAGACGAGACGGCGGGCGTAAATTTCGCGGGTGGACAGCTGATCCTTGATCTTCTTGTACATCAGCGGCTGCGTGAACGAGGGATCGTCGCCCTCGTTGTGGCCGAACCGCCGGTAGCAGAACATGTCGATGACGACGTCCTTGCCGAACTCCTGACGATACTCGGTCGCGACCTTTGTCGCGTACACCACCGCTTCGGGATCATCCCCGTTCACGTGGAAGATCGGCGCCTGCACCATGAGTGCGACATCGGACGGATACGGCGAAGAGCGCGAGAAGCGCGGGCTCGTCGTGAAGCCGATCTGGTTGTTGGCGATGAAGTGCATCGTTCCGCCGGTACGGTAACCGCGCAGACCGGAAAGCGCGAAGCACTCGGCCACCACACCCTGCCCCGCGAACGCCGCGTCGCCATGGATCAGCAACGGCATCACGCGGGCGCGCAGATCGAACAGTTCCTTGTCGTTCTCCACATGCGTCTGACGCGACGCCTGCTTCGCGCGCGACTTGCCGAGCACGACAGGGTTCACGATTTCGAGGTGCGAGGGGTTGGCCGTCAGCGAGAGGTGCACCACGCGACCGTCGAACGCGCGGTCCGAAGAGGCGCCCATATGATACTTCACGTCGCCCGAACCCATCACGTCTTCCGGCGTCGCCGAGCCGCCGCGGAATTCGTGGAAGATCACGTGATACGGCTTGCCCATCACTGCCGCGAGGACGTTGAGACGACCGCGGTGCGCCATGCCGAGCACGATGTCATCGACGCCATATGCGCCGCCGCGCTTGATGACCTGCTCCAGCGCCGGGATCATCGCTTCGCCGCCGTCGAGGCCGAAGCGCTTGGTTCCGGGATAGCGCTTGTGCATGAAGCGCTCGAAGGTCTCGCCCTCGATCAGCTTGCGCAGGATCGCCTTCTTGCCCTCGGGCGTGAAAGTGATTTCCTTGTCGGGCCCTTCGATGCGCTGCTGGATCCACCCCTTCTCGACGGGGTTGGTGATGTGCATGAACTCGACGCCGATCGGCCCGCAGTAGGTGCGGCGCAGGATGTCGAGCATCTGGCGGACAGTGGCGGCCTGCAGGCCGAGAACACCGTCGATGAATATCTGGCGATCCATGTCGCCGGGGCCGAAGCCGTACCCGGCAGGGTCGAGACCATCGACGGGCTGCGGTTTTTCCAGCCCAAGGGGATCGAGATTTGCGGCGAGGTGCCCGCGCGAGCGATAGGCGCGGATGAGCATGAGTGCGCGGACGCTGTCGCGCGCAGCGCCCTCGATCACCGCCTTCGCGGGCGCCGGACCGCCAGTGGCGACGGCGCGCGCTTCGATTTTCTCGGTGATCTTTTGGGCGATCTTCGGCTCGAGCGCGGCCCAGTTGCCGTCGAGCATGGCGGTGATTTCGTTCGGCGCAGGGTCGGCGACGCCGGGCTTGGCCCACGACGGCCCGTGCGCAGCGGTCTTGTCGCCCATCTCATCGAAAAAGGTGCGCCACGACGGATCAACCGACGTGGGATCCGCGAGGTACTGCGCGTGCAATTGCTCGACGAAGAGCGCGTTCGTTCCGTCCAGGAAACTTGTTTCCAGAAACGCCGCATTCGGCACGCCACGGCCGCCATCCGCCATAGTCGTCAAACCTCCGGTGATTTGGACGGGATATAGGGCGGTTTGTCTGCGCGCGCCTCCCTAAATGCGGGAAATCACGCGCCGACTGTCCTGCACAGGCGCAGGCCTGCCATGCCAAACAGCGTGACGCTCAGCCTTTCAGCAACGCCGCCATTGTCTTGCCAAGCGCGGCGGGGTGCGGGGAGATGGTGATGCCGGCGGCTTCCATGGCGGCGATCTTCGATTCCGCGTCGCCCTTGCCGCCGGAAATGATCGCGCCGGCGTGGCCCATGCGGCGGCCCGGAGGCGCCGTGCGGCCGGCGATGAAACCGACAGTCGGCTTCTTGCGGCCCTTCCTGGCCTCGTCGGCCAGGAATTGCGCGGCGTCTTCCTCGGCGGAACCGCCGATTTCGCCGATCATGATGATCGAGGTCGTCGCAGGGTCGGCGAGGAACATCTCAAGCATATCAATGAACTCGGTGCCCTTCACGGGATCGCCGCCGATGCCGACCGCCGTCGTCTGGCCGAGACCTTCATTGGTCGTCTGGAACACCGCCTCATAGGTCAGCGTCCCCGAGCGCGAAACGACGCCGACATTGCCCTTCGAGAAGATGGAGCCCGGCATGATGCCGATCTTGCACTCGTTCGGCGTCAGCACGCCGGGGCAGTTCGGGCCGATGAGGCGTGATTTCGATTTCGCGAGCCTGGCCTTCACGCGCACCATGTCGAGCACCGGGATGCCCTCGGTGATGCACACGATGAGCGGGATTTCCGCGTCGATGGCTTCCTCGATGGCGGCCGCCGCACCCGGCGGCGGCACGTAGATCACCGTCGCGTCCGCGCCGGCCTTGTCCCGGGCTTCAGCCACCGTGTTGAACACCGGCAGGCCGAGGTGCGTGGACCCGCCCTTCCCTGGCGATACCCCGCCCGTCATCTTGGTCCCATAGGCGATGGCCTGTTCGGAGTGGAACGTGCCATTCTTGCCGGTGAAGCCTTGGCAGATGACGCGGGTGGACGCGTTGATGAGGATGGACATGAGAAGCCGGACCGCCGCTGTTTGGAAAGAGTCGCGCCGTCCTAGCGCACGGCGCCCGAAAGGCAAACCCTGCCCTTCGACGCGGGTCGAAACCGGCCTTGAGGGGCGTTTCCTCCCTGTCTAAGGTGCCCTCGGGGGATAGCTGGGGGCTGCATGAAACACTGGATTGCGACGCTCGCGCTGGCTTGCGTGACCGCTTGTGCGTCGACGACGCCACCCGAAGCTGTCGCGCCCCGTTTGCCGCTGCCGGGCGCGGCCATCGTCATCGTCGAGCCGGACGTGAATCTGGCGCTGCTTGCCGTAAATGCGCGCACGATCGCGAAGCCGGACTGGAGCGCCACCGCGCGCGATCACATCGCGCTGCATGCGCGCAACACGGTTGCGGCGCGCGGGCGACAGGCGCTGACATTGTCGCGCGCCGACGCATCGGCGCAGGCGCGCCAGATTCTGCTGCTGCACGACGCGTTGCGCGTTTCCATGCGCACCGCCGAAACCGGTGATCCCGCCCCGCCCACGATGCGCCGCGAACGCGCCTGGACGCTCGGCGCCGGCGCGAAATCGCTTGCTGCGGATAGCACCGCCACGCACGCGCTGATCATCAGCTGCGACGGCGACTTCACCAGCGCACTGCGTGCGGTTTTCGTCGTCGGCGCGGCGGCGACGGGCGTGCTCGCGCCGACGGGTCTGACGCGTGCGTCTGCGTCGCTCGTGGATCTCGAAAGCGGCGCCATCGTCTGGAAGAACAGCATTGTCGCGCGGCCCGATCAGGACGTGCGCACTGCGGAAGGCGCGCAGGCGTTCGTCGCCGCTCTGCTGAACGACGCGCCGCTGTGATCGCGCGTCGCACGCTCCTCCTCTCGGCGTTTGCCATTGCCGGTTGCGCCTCCATGCGCGATCCAGCTCCGGGCGCGTTTCGCGTCGGCGATGGCCTCTCCGTGCAGCTCGATCGCGTCCGGTCTGACTTCACGCCTTCCGGCGCGCGCAAACTACGCCTGCTTTCGCAGAACGGACCAACGCTGGACCGACTCTATCTCGTTGGCGGCCTGAAACCCGGCGAGGGTCTGACGAACCGCCCGCGCGGCGCGGGCGTCTACAAGTCGACGAGCACGGCGGAATACCTGCACGCTTTCATCGTGGCGAGCGTCGATGCGCTGGGATTCACGGCGCCCGCCCTGTCGAACGACCGCCCTGCCCCGTTCGGCGGCGCCGACGGTTGGCGCCTCGACATCGCGACGGCCACCGGCGACGGCCTCGCTTTTTCCGGGACCGCGCTCTACGCGCAAAAGGGCTGACGCCTGAGCGTCATCCTCTATCTCGCCGCCACGGAGCACTACTTCGCGGCCGGTTTGCCGAGCGACGAAGCGATCATGGCCTCCGCGACGCTCGCCTGAGTTCTACTCCGGCAATGTCGGCAGATAGGTCGGCGCGCGACGCGCCTTCGTGCGCTGCTCGAATGCATAGGCGATCCCGATGAGTTTCGCCTCGCTCCACGCGGCTCCGAAGATTGACAGTCCCACCGGCAGTCCGCGCACATAGCCCATCGGCACGGTGATGTTCGGATAGCCCGACACCGCAGCCAGCGACGACGACCCGCCGACGAACCGATCGCCGAGCACCGTATCGCTCGTCCACGCCGGCGAACCGGTCGGCGCAATGAGCGCGTCGAGACGATGCTGCGCCATCAGCGCGTCGATGCCTTCGGCGCCGGCGAGGCGCTTGGCTTTCGCCGCTGCTGCGAGGTAGGCCGGATCACTGAGGCCCTTCGTCGCCTCGGCCTGCTCGAAAACCTCCTGGCCGAACAAGGCGAGCTCGCGTGGCTCGGCCTTGTTGAAGGCAATGACGTCCGCAAGCGTGCGCACCTTCACGCGCTCGGCCGACGTGGTCGCGAGATAGGCGTTCAGCCCCGCCTTCAGCTCGGTCAGCAGCACCGCGAATTCCGCCGGCCCGATCTCAGCGCGCGGCGGACCCTGCGTGATCTCCACGATCTCCGCCCCGCCCGCACGCAGCGCTGCGATCGCTTCGTTGAACACCGCATCCGTCGGCCCGTGCCAGCCGGCGAGAAACCGCGCGACGCCGATGCGCTTGCCCGCCAGCGCGTTCGCGTCGAGCGCCGCCGTGTAGTCGGCTTTCTTCGCATCCGCCTGCGCGGTCGCCCTATCCGCGCCGTCGCTCCCCGCCATCACCGTCAGCAGCGCCGCCGCGTCCGCCACAGAGCGCGCCATCGGACCCGCCGTGTCCTGCGTGGCGCTGATCGGAATGATGTGCGTGCGCGAGACCAGCCCAACCGTCGGCTTGATGCCGACCACGCCGTTGGCCGACGACGGACACACCACCGAGCCGTCCGTTTCCGTGCCGAGAGACGCCGCAGCCAGGCTCGCCGCCGTCGCCGCGCCCGACCCCGAACTCGATCCGCACGGATTGCGGTCGAGCGCATATGGATTGCGCGTGCGCCCGCCGATGGCGCTCCACCCGCTGGTGGAATCATTGCTGCGGATATTGGCCCACTCGCTCAGATTGGTCTTGCCGAGGATCACTACGCCCGCCGCACGCAGCCGCGCGATCACCGGCGCATCGCGGCCCGTGACGTTCTGCGCCAGCGCCAGCGATCCCGCCGTCGTCGCCACGGGATCGAGCGTTTCGATATTGTCCTTCACGAGGATCGGCACGCCGTGGAGCGGTCCGCGCACGCGCCCCGCGCGCCGTTCCGCATCCAGCGCACGCGCCTGCGCCACGGCGTCCGGGTTCACGGCGATGACGCTGCGCAAGGCAGGTCCGCGCCGGTCGATGGCGTCGATCCGCGCGAGATAAGCACGCACGATCCGCTCGGAAGTCGTACGTCCGGCGGTCATCTCCGCCTGCAGCCCGGCGATGGATTTCTCCTCGACCGCACGCCCGGGCAAGAAACGCTGTTGCGCCGCTGCGGGCTGCACGCAAAGAAGCATCGCGAAGATCAGACCGATGAAAACGCGCATGCCCGCCCCTTCCAAGAGAGGCGGGCACTTTCAATGAGCGCGCCGAAATGTCGAGGGCTTCGGATTCTAGCCCATGATGAAAGCGTTGAGCTTGTTGCCGTCGGGATCGCGGAAGTAGGCCGCGTAGAAGCCGCCGTCGCCGCGCGGACCCGGCTTGCCTTCGCAGGTCGCGCCGTTGGCCATGGCGCAGGCATAGATGCGATCAACGTGCGCCTTGTCCTTGGCTTCCAGCGCCACCATCACGCCGTTGCCGACGCTGGCCGCGTTACCGTCGAACGGCTTGGTCAGCCCGATGCCGGCGCCGCCGCCGGGCGTGCCCCAGGCGATCGCACCCGGCCACTCCATCATGCGGCCCGTGCCGAGCTCCTTGGCGAGTTCGTCGTAGAATTTCGCGGCGCGGTCGAGGTCGTTGGTGCCGAGTGTGACGTATCCGATCATGGCCGGTCCCTCCTTGGTGGCTATGGCGCGATCATACAGCCACCCTGCTGACAGGAAGAGTCAGCAGCGACGAACAGCGGCGCGCACAAATAAAATCGGGAGAGGTTGAGCCCATGCCTGGGCTTGCGCGCCAAGGGCGATCGGTGAACACCCCTCGTTACAACATCAGAGCCGTTGCTCGTTTTACGATAATCCACTTTCATGACAGTTGTATGACATGTAGACTTCAATTCGATGAAGTTTGCGATCGCCGCCGCATGAACGGTGTCGACGCGCCGGGAGAAACGCCATGATCCGCACCGCCCTGATCGCCCTCGCCAGCCTTGCCGTCGTTGGCCTCGCAGGAACCGCCGCCGCCGATGAACGGGTCGGATCCGCGCCGGCGGAACGCGTTGCGCCCGTGCGCCAGAACGATCTCGATCTCTCTTCCGAACGTGGCGCGTCGATCATGCTGCAGCGCCTGCGCCGGGCGGCGGACGCGGTCTGCGACGCGCCGGAGCTCTACAATCCCACGGCGGCCACGCGCCGCGCGATGGCGGCGTGCCGTAACGAAGCGCTCAACGAAGCCGTCCGGCTTCTCGCCGCCCCTGCCGTCACCCGCCTTCACGTCGCGGGCGAGACGAGCACAGTGAGCTACACACGCTGAAGCGCACGACCGCCCGACTTCCACTTCTGTGATCGGGGTCTTCGACCCGCCGAGGGTGGGCCGGAAAACTCTAGGATTGCGCCACGTCGCGTCCCGGCGGCAACGCGAGAATGTTGCGCGTCTCGGAGACGAGTTCGGCGCTCTCGTCCGTCATCGGCGACAGCGCGCCCGTGTGTTCATCGACGAACTGGAAGCGGTAGTCCGGGCTCACGCTGCGCAGCAGGCCGAGGAGATCGGCGCGGGTGTAGTTGAACCGCGCCATGTTGTCGTCGGCTTCCATGAGGATCACCGGCGGCTTGGCGCGGAACGTCTCCAGCGCGCCCTTGAACACGCTGAGTTCGGCGCCCTCCACGTCAATCTTGATCACGTCCGGCGCCGGCAGCTCGCCGCGCGCGACGAGATCGTCGAGGCGATGGATGGGGCGCTCAAGTTTTTCGGCGTCGGCTTCGCGCGCCACCATGGACGCGTGGATCGAATGGCGCGGCACATAGAGCGTGGCCGTACCGGACTGCTCGCCCAGCAGCGCCTCATACACCTTCACAGTGTCGCCGAGATTGTTGATCTCCACCGACACGGCAATCTGCTGCGTGTGGCTTGGAATTGGTTCAAAGGCGAAGAGCTTGATCTTGTCGCGGAAACGACCGGCGACTTCCAGGCTGATCGCACCGGCGTTGGCGCCGATGTCATAGACCACGTCGCCGTCGCGGATCGCGCTGCAGAGCGCCACTGTCACGCCGCGATCCCACCAGCCGCCGTTGGCGACCACGTTCGTGAACACGTCGAGATTGCTCGGATCCACCGCGAGGCGCGAGCCGCTGGCGAGAGGGATCGTCGTGCGCATCCCCTTCCCGAGCGTGCGCCCGATCATGCGCGGAATGGCGGATTTTCCGATCGGCCCGTGACGTCGCCATGCGAGCGCAAGCTGGAACGGCAACGGCTGATCGCTGCGCCAGCCCTTTGCGGCGGCCGAAGTCGCCAACACGGGTTCCATGCACGCGCTCCCCAGATACTGTTTACCCTGGGGATGCTGGCATGTGGTCTCACGAACGCAAGCACAATCACCAGAAACTCGGGCGAAAGCCGAAACACGCCCGGAAAAATCGCGTCTTACGGCATGATCGCGAAACCGGGAGGCGCTTCGGCCTCAATGTGTGCGTGATGCGTGTCGACGAAAAGCGACGCCGCCGGTGGGTCGCCGCCGTCGCAGACGACCTCATAGCGTTCGATCACGCTGCCGAACGGACCGATACTTGCGCTGCCGCTGCTCGTCGCGCGCGGCGCCGCGCCGTTGGCGCAACGCAGCCGAGCGAGATAGGCGCGCGAACCCGCCAGTCCTTCAGCGCGCACGGGGTTGGCGCGGCTGCCGAGCGGATGCGCCGACGCGTTGGAGAGAGCCCGCTCAAGGCGCGCGCCGGTCAGCGCAACGCCGCGGGATTCCGCAGAAGCGCACGCCGCCAGGCCGAGTGAGAAAGCAATGAGCAATGCGCGGTTCATGTGGACCTCTCGTGTCGCGCGACGCTGGGCGCTTCCGGGCGCGAACGCAATCGGGGTGGTGGAATTACGGTCGGGCAGGTGGAAAGACCCGCGCCTCAAAAGCCTTGGCCGCCGCGATGCGCTCCGAGATCGGCGGATACTGACAACCGCCGGCCATGAGGCCGTGGTAGTCCTGCGTCATGAACAGCTCGACGCCGGACTGGAAGCGGGCGTCTGTCGGCGCGCCCTTCATGTGCCGCAGCTCACGTCGTTCCGTAAACAGTCCGCTCGGCGGGCGGATCAGCGCCACGGCGAAGAAGTCGGCGTCACGCTCGCGCGGAAGCTCTGCATCGCAACTCTGGACGGCGGAGAAATGCTGAAGCGCATAGTGGCCGATCTCGTGCGCAAGGACGAAGTCCACCTGGTCCTGGAGCAGCGCTTCGGACTTGTAGTGGGACAACGTCGCATAGGTGAGCGCCTGATCGAACCAGCACCGCAAGGAATTGTCCGGACACCTTGCCCAGAACAATCCGCCCTCGAACATGTGTAGCGGGATCGTCCGCTGATCGGTGCTCACGCGCTGCTGGCGCATCGTGTTTTCCCACAGCGGCAAGGCGCGCAGTCGCAGAAGTGCGGCGCTGAGATCCGCCGGCGTTTGAGAATCGGCTCTGCCGTCGCCCCGGAACGTCTCCATGTTCGCGAGAGCGCGATCGGGAAACACGAAGAACAGGCTGTCGACATACATCGTCGCAAAGACCGCCGAGAGCAGCAGGTCGTCGCCCACGACGATTTCGTCACGGGCGCCCGTCGCGGGCGCACCGCTGGACGCGCCGGCGCCGCATTCCGTGGAGAAGCGCAGCGGCACCACATCAGCGGAGACGCCCGAAATATCGCGCACCATCACCCGGGAAATGTCGCCGCGCCGCCGCGCGAGCTGGGCGGTGAGAACGGCGTAGCGTTCGCGCGCGACGGCGCGCAGCGCTTCACGTTGCGCCGGCGTCAGGCGCGAACACATCTGATTGGCATGAGCCTGCAGGTTCGGCAGGTTTAGCGCCATCGTCTCGGTCAGATGTTCCCGCAGCGCGGCGGCATCCTTGCGCCGGATGCGCGACGCGAGCCTGCCGCCCGGCAGGCCGGATGCCGCCACGCTCGGACTGAACGCCCAGAACACCTCGTTGAACTGCCCAGCGAGACGGTTCATCGCTGAGCCTTCCATCATCGCCACGAAACGCGCGGTATTCGGCATGTTGGAGAGCGACGGCGGCGATGCGGCGCGGCGCAAGGTGAACGTGCCGCGCGCGCCGTTGAAGGTGAAGGTCCCCTGCATCATGCCGGCGGCGGCGTCGTAGGTTCCGGTGTAGGGTGCCTCGCCGGCGATGCGCGCGAAGCCGTCATAGAACTTGCCGAACCGGATCGTGCGCCCGTGCACCGTGCCGTTGATGACGGTGGAGAACAGATGCGAATAGCGGCGGTCCGTGAACGTGTTGATCTCGGAAAAACGCCCGGTGACGCGGCCATTCTCGATGGTCAGCGCCCCCTCGAACGGCGTGGCCCGCCCGTTCTGAACCGACTGCCCGCGCCACCAGGCGGTTTCCGCGTGCGCCGCTGGAGCGACCAGCAAATAGGCGGCGATCGCGCCCGCGACCGCCGCCATAAACATTGAAACCCGTCCCATCGACCGTCCCCGTCAATAGGGGTCGAGTCTAGCGCGTCATCGGGCGGAGCGGTAGTCCCCTACCCCTTCACCGCCTTCACGATCTTCCGCGCCGCATCCTCCAGATCATCCGCCGAGATCACATTCAGGCCGCTCTCGTTGATGATCTTCTTGCCCTGGTCGACGTTGGTGCCTTCCAGGCGCACCACCAGCGGCACCTGCAGGCCCACTTCCTTCACCGCCGCGACGACGCCTTCGGCGATGACGTCGCACTTCATGATGCCGCCGAAGATGTTGATCAGGATGCCCTTCACCTTCGGGTCGGCGGTGATGATCTTGAAGGCGGCCGTGACCTTCTCCTTCGACGCGCCGCCGCCCACATCGAGGAAGTTGGCGGGTTCGGCGCCGAAGAGCTTGATGATGTCCATCGTCGCCATGGCGAGGCCCGCGCCGTTGACCATGCAGCCGATGTCGCCGTCGAGGGCGATGTAGGCGAGGTCGTATTTCGACGCCTCGATTTCCTTCTCGTCCTCTTCGCCGAGGTCGCGCAGCTCCGACCACTCGGGGTGCCTGTAGCCGGCATTGGTGTCGAAGCTGATCTTCGCGTCGAGCAGCTTGAGATGGTTTTCCTTCGTGACGATCAGCGGATTGATCTCGAGGAGGCTCATGTCCTCCTTCACGAACATCTCGTAGAGCTTCTTCACCACGTCGACGCACTCGGCCTCGAGGTGACCGGTGAGACCGAGCACAGCAGCGATCTTCTTGCCGTCGGCATCGGTGGCGCCGATCGTCGGGTTCGTCGCGATGGTGTGCACGCGCTCGGGCGTGTCATGCGCGACCTTCTCGATGTCCATGCCGCCGTCGGGCGAGGCGATGAACGAGATGCCGCCGGTTTCACGGTCGACGAGCGCGGAGAGATACAGTTCGCGTTCGATGTCGGAGCCGTCCTCGATATAGAGGCGCTTCACGACGCGCCCGGCGGGGCCGGTCTGCTCTGTGACGAGCGTGGAGCCCAGCATCTGCTCGGCGAAAATGCCCACGTCCTCGGCCTTGAACGCGAGACGCACGCCGCCCTTCTCGCCCGCCTTGGCTTCCTTGAACTTGCCCTTGCCGCGCCCGCCCGCGTGGATCTGGCTCTTCACCACCCACAGCGGCCCGCCCAGCTTCGCGGCGGCCTCGATGGCCTCCTGCGCCGTGAAGGCGGCATAGCCCTTCGAGACCGGGAGACCGTACTTCGCGTAGATGGCCTTGCCCTGATACTCGTGGATGTTCATTGGTCGCCCTTCCGGTCGGCAGTGGAAAAATCAGCCGCTCTAATGGACCGGAGCGCCCTAGCCCGCAAGAACCGACCCCGCCCTGCCCTTACGTCTACGGCCCCTACGTCTGCGGCGCCGCGCCTTCAGCTGCCGGCGGCGGCGCTTCGTCATTCCCGCCATAGGCGAGATCCGCCGCCGCGACGCTCGTCGCCGCCGCCGGCGCGACGGCTTCCTTGCGGGTGCTTTCCACCGGGCCGCGCTCGGCGCGTCGCCAGAACATGAAGAAGACGAGCGCGGCGCCGGAGACGCCGGCGAACCAGAACATCGCCTCGCGCCCGCCGATCTCCACCGCCATGCCGAGGAAGAGCGGCCCCGCGACCGAGCCCGCCGCCCACACGAACAAGAGACCCGACGCCGCCTGCGCGATGCGTCCGGGTTCGGCGCGATCGGCCATGTGCGCAATCGCGATGCCGTAGAACGAGAGCGCCCCCGCCCCCCACAATGCAAAGAGCGCCGCGGCGCCGACGAAGGTGAGTTGTCCGCCGAACAGCGCGAGCGCGAGCGCCGCGATCGACGCTATGCCGGACAGTCCCGCGATCACCACGCGGCGATCCATCCGGTCCGACAAGCGTCCCACGGGATACTGCAGCAGCAGAGAGCCGAAGAAGCCCGCCGCCTGGAACGTCAACGCCTGCGCCGCGCCGAAGTGTTCGAGCGCATAGAGCGGCGCCAGCGTCATCACGCCCGCATTCACGAACCCCGCAAAGAAGGACGCCGTCACCGCCGCCGGCGCCACGTCGAACAATCCGCGCAACGCCAGCGGCGCAGCCATCGGCGGCGCGGGCTGCGCGCGCGAGGTCAGGCTGATCGGCACGATGGCCAGCGCCTGTAGCGCGCCCGCGATCATCAGCGGCCCCATCGCGCCGGGTATGGCGCCGAAGGCGAGGAACGGCCCGAGCGTGAGCGCGGCCTTCGTCAGCACCTGATAGATGCCCATCACGCTGCCGCGCTCGTCCTTCGAGACGGAGATGCTCATCCAGCTGTCGACGGCGACGAACACGAACGCGACGGCAAAACCCATCACGCCGCGCAGCAGGCCCCACGAGATCGCATCGTCAGCGGCGCCGAGACCCAGCGTCGTCGCCGTCACCATCGCCGCCGCCGCCGCAAACACGCGGATATGGCCGACGCGCGCGAGCATGGTCGGGCCGTACCAAGCGCCGGCCATGAAGCCCGCCGAATACATCGCGCCGACGAATCCGATCGCCGCGCCCTGCAGGCGGTCCGCACTCATGGCCAACGGCAGGTAGACGCCCATCAACCCCTGTGCGAGTTGCAGGATCGTGATCGCCGACACCAGCGACGCGATGTTGCGCAGGGAGGTCATGGCGCCGGTGGTAACGCCGACTCGGGCGCGGCGATAGCACGCGAAACCGACATTTCAGTCAGCAACACTCTCCCGCACGCGGGAGAGGGAACATTGTCTACGCGCTCGCGGTCACGCTCGGGCGCGCTTCCACGCGCGCGTACCACGCGGCGAGGTTCTTGTTTGCGGGATCGAGCGGCTGGCCCACGCGATTGCCGAATTCGAGGAAGGCGAAGAGGTGCAGGTCCGCCAGAGTGAGCTTCGGCCCGGCGATGAAGTCGCGGCCCGCGATCAGACCGTCGAGCCAGGCGAGCTTGTCCCGAGCGATCTTTTTCAGGTCATTGGCGGCGGCGGGGATGCAGTGCAGGCGATCCTTGAAAATCGGCATGCCTTCGGAAAAGCGGAAGCCGTTGGTCAGCGGCTCGACGATGCCGAGATCGATGCGGCGCGTCCACATGCGCGTGGCGGCGCGCTCCTCCGGCGTTGTACCGATGAGCGCGGGCGTGGGGTGCTTTTCTTCAAGATATTCGCAGATCGCGGTAATCTCGGCGAGCATCGAGCCATCATCGAGTTCCAGAGTCGGCAGCTGCCCTGCCGGATTGCGCGCGACGTGTGGGCCCTTGCGGTTATCCCCGGCCATCAGATCGACGATCTCCATCGGAATCTCGATCCCCTTCTCGGCCATGAACAGACGCACGACGCGCGGATTGGGACCAAGGCCTGTGTAGAGCTTCATCTGAGGTTCCTCCCGTGGTGGTTGGCGCCACCAAAGCGAACCTCGCCGAACTCCGCAACCTGCCGAAGCGGAAAGCGGAGCTCACACGATGTCGGTGCAGAACGCGAGCAGAAGAACGATCGGCAAGGGCACGCCGACAAGCCACAGCAACAGACCGCGCATTGAAACCTCCAGAGTCGCCGTGTGCGACGGCGTTCGGGGAATAACCGGGCACGCCCGAGAAAGTTCCTCAGCCGAAGAAGACCCGCCACATGAGCCGGCCCGGCAGCAGCGTCAGGACGGCGGCGGTCATCAGGCCGCCGATGAAAAGACCGGTCATCGTGCCCCGGTGGGTCTTGATGTCCCGGCGGCGGATCGCGGCGATGCCGATGGGCAGCGCCATCATGGCGTAGCCCGAGAGACCGTGGATCACGCTGAGGCCGATGCCCTCCAGCAGCAGGCCGAAGGACGTCAGCGCCGTCAGCGCCATTGCGACGACCCAGGTCCAGCCGAGAGGCTTGTGCAGGCCCCGCCCCTTCGGCGCGAGCATGATGACGATGCCGACCACCAGCGCCGTGCTCGCCGCCGCGATATGCCCCGCCAGCATCAGCGAGATGCCCTTGAACACCGAGAAGTCCGGCGCGTGCGGGCGGTAGGACGTCATCAGGATCTGCGGCGTGATGCCGATGGCGTAGAGCACGATGGCGATCACCACCGTCATGATGAGGATCATCCGCACCGTCGGCGAGATGGTGAAAGCCGTCTTGGGATTAGGGCTCTTGCTGGCGGTGGCGTTCATCGGGCATCTCCTCGGCCGGCGTCGGCCGGCGTCGAAGCAGCGATGGGCCGTGGCCCACGAGGATGCACCCGCACATGCGTGAACCGCCGGCGAAACTCCGTGAGCCGCAAGGACTAGCCGCTCACGCTTCGCGAATGGCGGTCGAACATTGGCGCACCTTCGCCGCCGCCGCAGTGGTGGGCGTCTTCCTGGCGCTGGTCGGCGCGTTCGGCACGCAGACCGCGCCGCTCCTGCCGCGCACGCTCTACTGGCTGACGCTGATGATCGGCGGATCGGTCGTGGGGGTCATCGTCGGCGCGGTCACGTCGCGGCGACCGCGTCTGGACGAAAACAGTGTGCTGCGATGGGCGGTGATCGCCACGGCCGTCACCCTGCTGCTGACGCTGTTCGTGTGGTGGCTCACCGGCCTCATGTTCGCCGGGCGCGGGCCGGACACGCTTCCGTATTTCCTGGGCGTCACCGCCATCGTCACCGCCCCGGTCACAGCGCTGATGATGGTGCTCAACAATCCCGGCCCCGCGACGCATGCCGCGCCCTCCGGTGCGCCCGCCCCGCGCGTGCGCTTTCTGGAGCGCCTGCCGCCGAAGCTGATGGGCGCCGTGATCCACGCCGTGGAGGCCGAAGATCATTACCTGCGCCTGCACACCTCCAAGGGCGCAGACCTCATCCTCTGCCGCCTGGCCGACGCCATCGCCGAGCTGGAAGGCGTCGAGGGCGCGCAGGTGCACCGCTCCTGGTGGGTGGCCCGCGAGGCGGTGACCGAGGTGAAGCGCACCGATGGGCGCGTGACACTCGTGATACCGGGCGGCGTCGAGACGCCGGTAAGCCGACCGAACGTCAAGGCGCTGAAAGAGGCCGGCTGGATCTAGCGCGGGGTGATCTCGGCGAGTTGCACGATCTGCTCGCGCACCGCCGCACCCGTCTCGCCGTTCACCTGCAGCGCGATTGACCCTTTGTCCCAGTTCATCAGCGCCGTACCGTAGTTCAGGGGCGCGTAGAGATCGCCGATCTGGTTCTTGCTGCGTTCGTCGCTGGTCGTGCGGAACGACAGGTTGAGCGACGACGCGGTCAGCTCATAGGCCGGGTAGCCGATAAGCCCGTCCTGGCGATAGAGCCCGGCCACGTGGCGATCGCCGGAAACGAACACGACGCCCTTCGCGCCGACACGCTTGATCGTCTCGAACAGGCGGGTCTGTTCGAGCGGCATGGTCTTCCACGCTTCCCAGCCGTGGCCGTCGGCGAGCACCTGGATGGACGACACCACGAAGCGCACGTCCGCGGGCCGGGCGAGCTCGGCCTCGAACCAGCGCCACTGGTCTTCCGACAGCATGCGCTGCGCGGCGTCTTCCGACGGCGCGTACCGGCCGCGCGGATCGTTGGCGGGATAGCGTGTCAGCGCCGAGCGTGCGTAGCGCGTGTCGAGCATGATGATCTGCACACGGCGGCCTTCAGGGCCGTAGATGACGGAGTCGTACACGCCGTCCCGGGCGCCGGTGCGTGCGGTCGTGCCCCAGAAGGTCTCGAAGATGCGCTTGGACAGGCCCTTCCCGGAGAAGGTCGCGCCCGCATCGTTCAGGCCGTAGTCGTGGTCGTCCCACACCGCGTGCATCGGCACGGCGGCGCGGAGGCGCTGGAATTCCGGCCGGCCGGCGAGCAGCGCGTACTGCGTCCGCAGTTCCGGCAGCGCCATGTCGCCGGCGTTCGCGTCGCCATACACGTTGTCGCCCATATAGACTGCGAGATCAGGCTTGTCGGCGATGATGCGGTCCAGGATCGGAATCGGCTTTTCCGCCGTCTGACAGGAGCCGAACACGATCCGGTTCAGCACGCTGGACGCCGACGGCAGGGCCGCCCCGGAAGGCGCCACGGGGAGATCGCTGACCGCCGCCGCGTAGGGCGCAAGCGCAGTGACCGGATCGCGCGGCGGCTCGGCGGTTTGCGCACAGGCGGCGAGGGCGAAAACGGCGGCGAGGATCAAGTGCTTGTGTATCATGTCTCGCACGATACCGCCGTTTCGAGACACTTTTACTTCACGGCCCGGCGCGCTCAGGGCGCTGTTTCCCACGCACAATCGAGGATCTTCGGCTCGATGATCGCACCGATCAGCAGGCGGCGGTCGACGCCCGCGCCGACGCTGGCGCCGGAAATCTCCGCGCCGTCGTTGTAGTAGATCGTCTGCGCCGTGAAGCCGCCCTTCCCGTCCTGCTTCAGATGCATGACATGGCTCGGCGAGCGCTTCGACGGATCGGAGAAGTGCGCAATGAGCTGCAGTATCTTGGTGTGCAGGCCGAGCAGCAGGTCGCCGTTGGCGAGCACCTCGATATTGTCGGCGAAGCCCGGCACGGCGATCGCGGCGCGTTGTGTCAGCGCGTTCGTCTGCAGATCGCGATCGAAGACATAGACCGTCCGCTCCGACGCAGCGGAGAGATAGAGCGACTTGCCGTCGGCGCTGACATTGACGCCGTTGGCGCCGCCGATCCTGTCCAGCACCTGCGTGAAGCCCTGGCCGTCGAAGTAGTAGACCTTCGTTTCCTTCAGCCGCAGATAGTCCTCCGCCGTGCGCCGCCAGCCGGCGACGTTGGCGTGATCGTTCGTGACGTAGAACGCGTCCGGCCCGACGCCGACGATGTCGTTCGGCGACACGAGCTCCGGACCTTCGACGGTGCGTCGGTAGGTGAGCGCCGCGCCGTTCACGTCGAACACTTCAACGGTGTGGCGCCCGCCCGCGTGACTGATCGCAAACAGCACCTTGCGCCCGTCTGCACCGCTCCAGAGGGAGATGCCGTGGGGCGAGAAACCCGTCGGCAGCGCCGTCACCGTCGCATCGACGGGATCGGAACGCTCCGTGAGATCATACGTCCAGATCGCTCCGCGCGCTGCCGCGCCCGGCGTCACGATGCGGCGGTCATATCCGGAAAGAAACGCGATTTTGGTCACGGGATCGATGGTGAGATCCTCGACGCCGACGATCTCGCCGCCCGTCACCGCCGTGCACGCGCCCGGCGCCTTCGCCGAAACGGTGGTGAACACGCCCGCCGCCTGCAGGAAGAAATACACCCACACGCCCGCCGCGATCAGCGCGGCGATGAAAACGAGACCAAAGATGCGGCCGATCATGCGTTCCCCCCCTCGGGCTCATTACGGGATTGCGGCGTCTAGCGCGCCGCTGGCGCAGGCGTATCAGCCGGCTTGCGGAAGTCCCAGTCCATTTCGGCCGCGAGATAGATGAATGTCGCGTAGGCGGCGACGTTCTGGCGAAGCTCGGCGCGATCGATCTTGTCGAGCGTATCGTCGGGCGTGTGGTGGTAGTCGAAATAGTCCCAGCCGTTCTGGGACAATTCCACCATCGGCACGCCGAGCGGACGCAGGGGACCGACGTCCGGCCCGCCATTTGCCGTGTTGTCGCCGGCGTTGATGCGCAGCGGCGCCAGCGCGCGCTGGATGGCGCGTGCATAGGGCAGCGCGCCTTCGCCGAAACGCGAGCGCATGCGGTAGATTTCGCGCGCGCCGAAATCGGATTCCGCCGCCACGATGTGCTTGTCCAGCTCCGATGCGTGCTGGCGCGCGTAGGCCGTGCCGCCGTGAATGCCGGTTTCCTCCGCGCCGAACAGCACCACGCGGATCGTGCGGCGCGGACGGCGCGGCAGATCGCGCACGAGTTTCGCCGCTGCAGTCGTGATCGCGACGCCCGCGCCGTCGTCTATGGCGCCGGTGCCCTGGTCCCATGAATCGAGATGACCGCCGATGACGATGATTTCTTCGGGACGTTCGCGGCCGACGATCTCACCGACCACGTTGCCGGACTGCGCAATCTCGCGCGTTTCCACGGCGATTTCGAGCTTCACGCGCACGGCGCCGCGCGCGAGGAGGCGCGTGAGTTGATCGGCGTCGGGCGGCGACACGGCTGCGGACGGCGTCGCCGGCGCGGGACGCGGGGTGGTGGAGCCGCCCTGGTGCGCGAAGCGGTGCGAATGCGTGCCGACGGAGCGGATGATGCACGCGACCGCGCCCTTCGCATACGCCGCCATGCCGCACTGACCCCGCTTGGCGACGCCGGCGCCGTAGCCCGCGCCGTCCTGCGTGCGGATCGTGGTTTCGTCGATGAAGACGATCTTGCCGCGCACGCCGCCCGGCGCCGCGTCGTTGAGCGCCGCAATCGATGCAAAGCGCGCGACCTCCGCCTCCACGCCGGCGGCGGGCGTCGCCGGCGATCCGCCGAGCGCGACGACGACGAGGTTCTGGCGCCCGTTGGGCGTGATGACCGTCGCGCGTTCGACCTTGCGTTCCCAGTACGGGATCGTGAACGGCTCGATGCGAACATTCTGGAAGCCGTTGCGCCGCAGCATGGCGACGGCCCACGCGCGCGCCCTAGCTTCGGCGTCCGACCCCGCGAGCCGCGGGCCGATCTCCGTCGTAAGCCCTTCGACGATGTCATAGGCCAGGTCGCTGCCGAGCGCGGCCTTCTGAAGGCGCTCCACGTTCGCCTGCACGGATGCGGGGATGGGCGCCACGACGGGCGGCGGCGCGGTTTGCGCGGCGGCGGTGGCGACCGTGAGGACGAAGGCCAAGGCGATGAGATGAGTGCGCATGCAGGAGTGCTACGCCGGATCGCTGCGCGAATTCAATGAGATACGCTTCCTCCGCCCTTCTCCCCCGCGAGGGGGAGAAGGTGTCCCGCAGGGACTGATGAGGGGGCGTCCCGGCGATTGCCCGCAGCGTCCAACTTCATCCTGAGACTCACCCCCTCATCCGACCGCTTCGCGGCCACCTTCTGCCCCTTGCGGGGGAGAAGGGAGAGCGCGATGGTTCAGCCGTCCTTCTCCGTCGGCGCCTCTTCCGTCGCCCCGCTCAGCCCCATCAACTCCGGCGGCGCGCGGTACTCCGTCGGCCAGTTGCCCCACGCCACATCCGTCGAGCCTATGTCGAAGGCCTTCACCTCCCACACGCCGTTGACTTTCTGCAGCAGCGCGCGCGTCGCGCCGCCGCCGTCGAGCATGCCCTCGCGGTTCTGTTCGTCGTACTTCGTCTTTGACCAGTCGATCGGCGCGCCCTCACGCGTGAGCGGCGTCGCCTGGACCCAGCCGAAATCGCCCTGCGTGCGTGCGGTCTCAAGCTTGAACGAGACGCGCTGACCGCCGAGTTCGTACTCGATCACGCCTGTCAGCGCCGTGAGCAGCGCGTTGCGGGTTTCGGTATCGGCCTCGGCGACGGTCGCCACAGCCGCTTCGGCCGCAGGCGGCGCTTCCGGCGGCTTCGGCTCGCAGGCGGCGAGCGCCATGAACGCCGCGCCGACGATGAGAGTTGTTCTGAGCATGCCTGCCTCCCCTGTTCTGCTTTTGCGCCGGACTAACGGCCGCACGCCCTAGCTGTCCATGTATTTTGCGAAGGCGTCGGCGAAGTCGGGATGCCAGCGCGACAGCGCCGGGCGGTTCTGGATGAGATCGTCGGCCGCCCACTGGATGCGCTTTTCGTCCATCGCGCGCGTGACGTCGTTGTCCGGGCACAGGATGTAGAAGTCGCCTTTCTCCAGCGCGTCGAACATGAAGCCTGCGACTTGGTCGGGCGTCCACGCGCCGGCGGGCTTCGTCGCCGCACGCGCGCCAGTCATGCCGGTGAACGTATAGCCGGGCACGAGCAGATGCGCCGACAGCGCGCCGTCCGGGATCTGCCGGAGCGCATGCGCGAGGCACTCGGTGTAGGCGAGCACGCCCGCTTTGGAGAGATTGTAGGCGCAGTTGCCGGGCGGCTTGGTGATGCCCTGCTTGGAGCCGGTGTTGACGATCACGCCGCGCGCGCCCGCATCGATCATCGCCGGAATGAAGGCCTGGCAGCCGCGAATGACGCCCCAGAGATTGATCTCGGACAGCGTCTTCCATGCCTCGAGATTTTCCCACGGCAGGCCCGGCGCCATGCCGCTGCCGGCATTGTTCATCAGGAAATGGACACCGCCGAAGCGATCGAGCACCGCATCGCGCAGCGCGATCACCTGCGCATCGTCGGCGACATCGCAGACGCGGGCGAGCACGCGGTCCGCCCCGGCCGCCTGCAGCGTCGCCTGCGCGACGTCGAGCGCGGCCTGATCGCGATCGGCGACGACCACGTTCATGCCCCGGCCCAGCAACCGCACCGCCGTCGCCAGACCAATGCCGCTCGCGCCGCCGGTGATGACCGCCGTACGGCCCGCGTCGTTCCAGTTCGTCATGGGTGATCCTCGCCTCTGCTCCCGGACATAGGGCGTACGCGCGCGGCTGGCCATCGGCGCGGGGCCCACCTTCATTGCGTCCGCGCCATCTTCGGGCCATCGTCTCGACCGTTGCGGGGAACAGGCGATGACGGACGTTTTCATCAGCTACAAGAAGGAAGACGCAAGCCGCGTCGAGCCGATCGCGCGCGCGCTTGCGCAGGCTGGCTACGAGGTCTGGTGGGACCACCATATCCCGCCGGGACGCTCCTACCGCGAGGTGATCGGCGCCGCCTTGCAGACCGCGAAATGCGTCGTCGTGGTCTGGTCCAAGCTCTCCGTGGCGGGCCAATGGGTGCTGGACGAGGCGGACGCGGGCAAGCAGCGCAACGTGCTCCTGCCGCTGATGATCGACGAGGTCGAAATTCCCTACGGATTCCGCCAGATCGAGGCGGGCCGCCTGATCGGCTGGACAGGCGATACCGCCGACCACGAGTGGCGGAACGCCGTGGAAGCTGTGGCGCATTTCGTCGGACGCGCGCCGGGCGGGCCGCCCAAGCCGTTCGCGACGCCGAAAGCTGCGCCGCGCGCGGCGGTCGCGTCATCGATCGACGAAACGCCGAAGAAGAAAGGCGGCGCAGGCGGCCTCATCATCGGGCTCGTGCTGGTGGCGCTGCTCGCGGGCGGCGGCTGGTATGCGTACCAGAGCGGCATGCTCGGCGGCTCGACGCCGCTGGAAACCGCCGAGACCACCGCACCCGATCCGGCCCTGCCCCCGCCGCCCGCGACCGCGCCCGAAATCGAGACGCACGAGGGCGACATGAATGCGCCTGCGGTCGCGCCCGCAGAAGCAGCGCCAGCAACTCAGGGTCTGCGCCGCGTCGCGTTTGAGAGCGGCGGCGCCATCGTGCGCGAAGCGGCCGGCACATGGATCGAGGAAAACGACAAGACCGGCGCGCTCGACGGCGCGCGCTGGCGCGAGGAAAGCCGCGACGGCGACACCATCACGCTGCGCGACGACGGCCGCCAGGCCGGCATGCGCATCGAACTGAGCGAGAACGCGATCTATCTCTACTTCCCCGACTGGGGAAAGTGGCAGAAGCAATGGGTGATCGGCGAAAAGAGCTACCAGTAGAAACGACTACGGGGGACGGTGACAATGAGGTGGGTCAACTCGGCGGTAGTGACTTCGGCGCTGTTAATCTCATGTAGCGCACCAGCTCCAGATGCCCCGCCTTCCAGCGCACAGCTTGTCTGGTGCCATGTGGCGCAACCCAGCGCGATAGAAGCGCTTTTGGGGCCGCAAGCGCGCGCCGCCGAAACACATGATGTCGAAGGCATATTTGTACCAGGATGCCTCTGGACAAGTGCGGACGGAACAAAGTCCATCAGACTCGGATCACTGGCAGAAGAAGACATTTCCAACCGTCTTCACACAGCCCAGAAGCAATTCGACGACCTTCAAGTATTCTATTCAAAGTATGGTGAGTCCGTTGCACTAAGCGGGCTTGGTTCGCGTGCATCACGCATCGGATTCTCTGAGGGATCGGGGAACGGCGCATTCACGATCGAAACACCCGAGCGCGTGTTCGAAATTGAGGCTGACAATCTCGATGCCGCAAACTCAGAAGCATTTGTACGCGCGCTTTCCCTGGACGCGGCTCCGCCATGAGTTTCACAGGCTTCGACAAAACCTTCTTCGGCTTCTTCCGCGAACTCGCGAAGAACAACGACCGCGCGTGGTTCGAGGCCAACAAGCCGCGCTACAAGGAGGTCGTCGTCGGGCCCTGCGTCGCCTTCATCGAGGCGATTGGGCCGCGCCTGAAGAAGATCTCGCCGCACTTCGTCGCCGACCCGCGCCCCGCCGGCGGCTCCATGTTCCGCATCTATCGCGACACACGCTTTTCCAAGGAAAAGACGCCGTACAAGACGCACGCGGGCCTGCAGTTCCGCCATGACTTCGGCAAGGACGCGCACGCGCCGGGCTTCTACCTCCACCTCGAACCGAGCCAGGTCTTTTTCGGCGGCGGCGTGTGGATGCCCGACAGCCCGACGCTCGGAAAGATCCGCGACGCCATCGTTGCGAAAACGCCCGCGTGGAAGAAGGCGCGCACGGCGCCGTCCGTCGTCGAGACGTTCGGCGATCTCTCCGAAGGCGATCCCCTCACCCGTCCGCCGAAGGGTTATCCCGCCGATCATCCGATGATCGACGACCTGAAGAAGAAGAGCTTCTTCGTCACCACCACCGCCACCATCTCGCAGGCCGGCGATCCGAAGTTCGTCGATCACGTGGCGGGAGCCTATGCGGACGCCAAGCCGCTGATCAAGTTCCTGACCGAAGCCGTAGGCGCGCCATTTTGACGGTTAGCGCTTGTGCGGGCTGAAATCCCGATGAACATCACGCATCCAGCTGGAGTTATCATGCGCGCCGTCCTGATCGCCTTCGCTCTCGCCGCCATGGCGCCGCTCGCCGCCGCGCAGGAGCCTGATGCCGATGCGGTCGTCCTGACCGACTACGAGCGCCAGCAGATGAATGCCCTGCTTGAGCTCAGCTCGGAGGCCGACGGCCGCGTGACGAATGCCTGCGGCGACAAGGTGACGCTCGACGTGAAGCGTGTGGATCTCGGCAATCTCGGCAATCACCTCGTCGTCGTCGTCCCCGCAGGGACGACCGCGCCGGCCTGCTATGGCGACGGTCCCGGCGACGTGTACGTTGTGCGCTACTTGCGCACTGACTTCAGCGTGATCTTCAACGGGCAAGGCTACATCGCGCTGTTGCCCAACGCCTCGACCGGCATTCCTGACATCGCACTCGGCGGGCCGGGCCAGGCGTTTCCGGTCCATACCTTCAGCCGCACGCGCTACGTGCGGACCAACCGCACGATCTCCGACGCGACTTTCGCGCGTGCGGCAACGATACTGCCCTAGACCTTCACCCACTCCATCAGCCAGTTGTCCTCCCACGTCACGCCGCCGTCGCGCGAGACCGACTGGCTCCAGCGATGCGAGCGCCCGGTGATGCGGTCCCAGAGGCCGCGCACCTTGATCGGCTTGCCGTCAGCCGTGTCGTCGCTCGTGAAAACCCCGTCGCCGTTGATGAAGCGCCCCGGCGTGCCGGCGCCGCCGACGAGACCGACCTTCGCGTTCATCCAGTAATCCATCCAGACGTGATTGGTCTGGTCGAGCGTGCGCAGGCCCATGCCGGCGAAATTGCGCGCGGGTATCCGCAACTCCTCGACACTGGCGACGCCGCCGAGGATCGACCAGCAGGTCGCCTCGCCGTCGAACACGTCCCATTCGCCCGGCGCTTTCAGGCGACGGTGTGCAATACGCCATTCGCCGTTGAGGAAATCGAACTCGCCTGCCTTGCTGGGCGCCGCCGGTTCTTGCGCAACTGCAGGGGCGACGGCGCCGGCGAGCATGGCGCCTGCGGCGGCGTTGAGAATATTGCGCCGGTCCTGGTTCATGTCAGTGCTCCCCCATTCTCGAGACGATGGAAATCCATCTCCCAGTTGATCTCCCAGCTCCTGCCGCCATCAGGCGAGAACGCCTGCTCCCAGCGCGGCGACGCCGTATCCGTGCGCGACCACTGGAAGCGCACGCGGATCGGGCGGCCCTCGAATGTGTCGCCGCATTCGAACGTGCCGACGCCGTCGACGAACGATCCGATCACCGGCGGATCGAGCGCGTGCGGACTGCGCGCGTCCAGCCACCAGATCGCCCATGTGCGCGTGAGCGGATCGAACGCGCGGAACGCCTTGGCGCGGTAGCTGCCGGACGGCAGATGCAGGATGTTGTCGTCCCAGTTGCCCTGCCCGCCGAGCGTCTTCGCCACGGTGCAGGCGCCCGCGAAGGTCTCCCAGTCCGTGCAGTCCGCGAGGCGCTGCTTCATGCGGCGATGATCGACGCGCCAGGCGCCGATGAGGAAGTCGAAATCGTGTTCTGTGCTCATGGGTCGGGTTGTACGGGGGGATACATGACATCTGATGTCATGTATTAGGG
>JAWXBS010000101.1:0-6133 GCA_034440275.1 Alphaproteobacteria bacterium | reverse complement strand
GGCGACAAGATGGCCGGCCGTCACGGCAACAAGGGCGTCATCTCCAAGATCGTGCCGATCGAGGACATGCCGTTCCTTCCGGACGGCACGCACGTGGACGTCGTTCTCAACCCGCTCGGCGTGCCGAGCCGGATGAACGTCGGCCAGATCCTCGAGACGCACCTCGGTTGGGCGTGCGCCAATCTCGGCAAGCAGGTGAAGCAGGCGCTCGACGCCTATCACCGCGACGGCGAGAAGAAGGGGCTCACGAACAAGCTGAAGGAGATCTACGGCGCGGACGCGGAACTGCCCAAGACCATCGAGGAAACCGTCGAACTCGCCGGCAACCTCGAAAAGGGCATCCCGATCGCTACCCCGGTCTTCGACGGCGCCAAGGACGCTGACATTCGCGCCATGCTGAAGCAGGCGGGCATGTCGGAGAACGGCCAGGTGATCCTGCACGACGGTCTGACCGGCGAGCAGTTCACCCGTCCGGTCACCGTCGGCTACATCTACATGCTTAAGCTGCACCACCTCGTGGACGACAAGATCCACGCGCGGTCCATCGGCCCGTACTCGCTCGTCACCCAGCAACCGCTGGGCGGCAAGGCGCAGTTCGGCGGCCAGCGCTTCGGCGAAATGGAGGTGTGGGCGCTAGAAGCCTACGGCGCCGCCTACACGCTGCAGGAAATGCTGACCGTGAAGTCTGACGACGTGGCGGGTCGCACGAAGGTCTATGAGGCTATCGTACGCGGCGACGACACGTTCGAGGCGGGCATCCCGGAAAGCTTCAACGTGCTCGTGAAGGAAATGCGTTCGCTCGGTCTCAACGTGGAACTTGCCGACGGCAAGATCGCGAAGGCGGCCGAATAGGAGATCGGCGCCGGTCCGTAGGTTCGGACCGGCGTCAGACTCCAGTGCGGATCAGGAGCGGGCGCGCCTCTGATCCGGAAACGAAAATGGGAGACCATCCCGCATGAACATGATGAACCAGGATATCGCGAACGTCTTCGGCGGACAGGCTCCGGCGCCGACGTTCGACCAGATCAAGATCGCGATCGCCTCGCCTGAACAGATCCGCTCGTGGTCGTTCGGCGAAGTGAAGAAGCCCGAGACGATTAACTACCGCACGTTCAAGCCGGAACGTGACGGCCTCTTCTGCGCGCGCATCTTCGGGCCGATCAAGGACTACGAGTGCCTGTGCGGCAAGTACAAGCGCATGAAGTTCAAGGGCGTCGTCTGCGAAAAGTGCGGCGTCGAAGTCACGCTGCAGCGCGTCCGCCGCGAGCGCATGGCGCACATCGAACTGGCCGCGCCCGTCGCGCACATCTGGTTCCTGAAGTCGCTGCCGAGCCGCATCGGCCTCATGCTCGACATGCCGCTCAAGGACATCGAGCGCGTGCTCTACTTCGAGCAGTACATCGTTCTCGAACCGGGCCTGACGCCGCTGAAGGCCAAGGAACTGCTCACCGAGGAAGCCTACCAGAAGGCGCAGGACGAGTACGGCGAAGACAGCTTCACCGCGCTGATCGGTGCGGAAGCCGTGCGCGAACTGCTGATGCAGCTCGACCTCGAAAAGGAGTCCGAGGACCTGCGTCGCGGCATCGCCGAAGCGACCACCGAACTGAAGCCCAAGAAGCTCGCCAAGCGCCTGAAGCTCGTCGAAGCGTTCGTGAAGTCGGGCAACCGCCCCGAGTGGATGATCCTCACGGTCGTGCCGGTCATCCCGCCGGAACTGCGTCCGCTCGTGCCGCTCGACGGCGGTCGCTTTGCGACGTCGGACCTGAACGATCTCTATCGCCGCGTCATCAACCGCAACAACCGCCTGAAGCGGCTCATGGAGCTGCGCGCGCCGGACATCATTATCCGCAACGAAAAGCGGATGCTGCAGGAGTCCGTGGACGCGCTGTTCGACAACGGCCGTCGCGGTCGCGTCATCACCGGCGCCAACAAGCGTCCGCTGAAGTCGCTCGCCGACATGCTGAAGGGCAAGCAGGGTCGCTTCCGTCAGAACCTGCTCGGCAAGCGCGTCGACTACTCCGGCCGTTCGGTGATCGTCGTCGGTCCCGATCTCAAGCTGCACCAGTGCGGCCTGCCGAAGAAGATGGCGCTCGAGCTGTTCAAGCCGTTCATCTATTCGAAGCTCGACGCCAAGGGTCTCTCCGGCACCGTTAAGCAATCGCGCCGCATGGTCGAGAAGGAGCGCCCGGAAGTCTGGGACGTCCTGGAAGAGGTCATCCGCGAGCACCCGATCCTGCTCAACCGCGCGCCGACGCTTCACCGCCTCGGGATCCAGGCGTTTGAGCCGAAGCTGATCGAAGGCAAGGCGATCCAGCTGCACCCGCTCGTCTGCGCGGCGTTCAACGCCGACTTCGACGGCGACCAGATGGCCGTGCACGTGCCCTTGTCGCTTGAAGCGCAGCTGGAAGCGCGCGTGTTGATGATGTCGACCAACAACATCCTCAGCCCCGCCAACGGCAAGGCGATTATCGTGCCGTCGCAGGATATCGTTCTGGGCCTCTACTACCTCTCCGTCGTCAAGGAAGACGGCGTGGAAGTGGACAAGAAGACCGGCCAGAAGAAATTCCGCATGTATTCGGACATGGGAGAGATCGAGCACGCGCTGCAGGCCGACATCGTTTCGCTGCACACGCCGATCCTCGCGCGGTACGAAACGGTCGACGAGAACAACAAGCAGAAATGGATCACGATCGAGACGACCCCGGGTCGCATGAAGATCGCCGAATTCCTGCCGCGCCATCCGAAGGTGTCGCCGGAAATCATCCAGGCGCTGATGACCAAGAAGGAAGTCGGCAACCTGATCGACGCCGTCTATCGCCACTGCGGCCAGAAGGCGACGGTGATCTTCGCCGACAAGATCATGGCGCTCGGCTTCCGCGAGGCGTGCCGCGCCGGCATTTCCTTCGGCATGGGCGACATGATCGTGCCCAAGGCCAAGGAAGCGCTTGTCGAGGATACACGCACGCGCGTGACCGAATACGAACAGCAGTACGCTGACGGCTTCATCACCAAGGGCGAGAAGTACAACAAGGTCGTCGACGCGTGGTCGAAGTGCACCGACAAGGTCGCCGATGCCATGATGGAAGAGGCGGCCAAGCCCGCAAAGGTTTCGAACGCCCGCACGAACGAGCTGAACTCCATCTACATGATGGCGCACTCGGGCGCGCGCGGTTCGAAGAACCAGATGAAGCAGCTCGCCGGCATGCGCGGCCTCATGGCCAAGCCGTCGGGCGAGATCATCGAGACGCCGATCATCTCGAACTTCAAGGAAGGCCTTTCGGTTCTCGAATACTTCAACTCCACCCACGGCGCCCGCAAGGGTCTCGCGGACACGGCGCTGAAGACCGCGAACTCGGGCTACCTGACGCGCCGTCTCGTCGACGTCGCGCAGGACTGCATCATCACCGAGGAAGATTGCGGCACCCAGCTCGGCCTCGACATCTCCGCCGTCATCGACGGGTCGGAAGTCGTCGTCTCGCTCGGCACGCGTGTGCTCGGCCGCACCTGTGCGACCGACATCTTCGAGCCGGGTACCGGCGCGCTCGTGGCGCCGGCCAACACCTTCCTCGACGAAGACCTCGTGGTCGCCATCGAGAAGTCTGCGGTGCAGACGGTGAAGGTGCGCACGGTGCTCACCTGCGAAACCCGCACGGGCGTCTGCGGCGCCTGCTACGGTCGTGACCTCGCGCGCGGCACGCGCGTGAACATCGGCGAAGCGGTCGGCGTGATCGCGGCGCAATCCATCGGCGAGCCAGGCACCCAGCTCACCATGCGCACGTTCCACATCGGCGGCGCGGCGCAGGTCGCCGAGCAGTCGGGCGCGGAATCGGCGCACAGCGGGACGATCAAGCTCGTCAATCGCGGCACGCTGAAGAACGGCCAGGGCGATCTCATCGTCATGACCCGCCAGATGCAGGCGCTCGTGATCGACGCCGAGGGCAAGGAACGCCAATCGTTCAAGCTGCCCTTCGGCGCGAAGCTGAAGATCGACGACGGCAAGCCCGTGAAGCGCGGCGACCGGGTCGCGGAGTGGGATCCCTACTCCACGCCGATCCTCACGGAAGTGGGCGGCACGGTGCGTTTCGAAGACGTGATCGACGGCATCTCCTCGCGCGACGAGTTCGACGAAGAGACCGGCATCTCGTCCAAGCACGTCATCGACTGGCGTTCGACGGCCAAGGCCGCCGAGCTCCGTCCGGCGATCGTGATCGTCGACGACAAGGGCAATCCCGCGAAGCTCTCCAACAAGGCCGAAGCGCGCTACCTGCTCCCGGTCAACGCCATCCTGTCCATCGCGGACGGCGATACGGTGAAGCCCGCGCAGGATCTCGCGCGGATCACCACCGGCGGCGCCAAGACGCGCGACATCACCGGCGGTCTGCCGCGGGTGGCGGAGCTCTTCGAAGCGCGGCGTCCGAAAGATCACGCGATCATCGCGGAGATCGACGGGCGCGTTGAGTTCGGCAAGGACTACAAGAACAAGCGCCGTCTCAAGATCGTGCCCGAGGACGAAAGCCTCGAGCCGGCCGAGTACATGATCCCGAAGGGCAAGCACATCGCCGTGCAGGAAGGCGAAATCGTCCGCAAGGGCGACTACCTGCTCGACGGCAACCCGGCCCCGCAGGACATCCTGGCGATCATGGGCGTGGAAGCGCTCGCGAACTATCTCGTCGAGGAAATCCAGAAGGTCTATCGTCTGCAAGGCGTGCCGATCAACGACAAGCACATCGAGGTGATCGTTCGCCAGATGTTGCAGAAAGTCGAAGTGATGGATGCCGGCGACACCGAGTATCTGAAGGGCGAGGCCGTCGACAGCCTCGATCTGGAAGACGAGAACAAGCGCGTTCTCGAACTCGGCCTGAAGCCCGCGACATCGCAGCCCATGCTGCTCGGCATCACCAAGGCTTCGCTGCAGACGCGCTCGTTCATCTCGGCGGCGTCGTTCCAGGAAACAACGCGCGTGCTCACGGAGGCGGCGACCTACGCCAAGACCGACACGCTCGAGGGTCTCAAGGAAAACGTCATCGTCGGCCGTCTCATCCCGGCGGGCACGGGCGGTCAGCTGCGGCGCTACCAGGCGGTGGCGGCGGAGCGCGACGAGAAGCTGCTCGCGAGCGGCGAAGGCGTCCTGCGTCGTCAGATCGAGGAGCGCACCCGCGAAGCTGCCGAATAGGCTTTCGCGACGTCGCTGAAAAATCGGCCCCAAGAAAATCGGCCCCGGTCTCGCAGGAGACCGGGGCCTTTTTCGTTGAGCGGTGAGACGTCGGCGTCAGTCGAAGATGTCGAACAGGCCGAAGCGGCGCGCGCCATGGCGCCCGCGAACGTATTCGCCACGTTCGCCGTGTTCGCCGCGCTCCCCGTACTCGCCATGCTCACCGTAGCCGGGTTGTTGGGGGTAGGGTTGATGCGGGGGATAGGCCTGTTGCGGCGCGGGGCGCTGCTGTTCGGCGGCTGTGGCGACGCGCTGTTCATCGGCGTCCGCAGCGCGGATCACGCCGAGCAGTTTTTCCAGTTCTCCGCGGTCCAGCCACACGCCGCGGCACAGGGTGCAGATGTCGATCTCGACACCCTCGCGTTTCACGGGCTGCATCGGCGTGTTGTCATTCGGGCAGGTGAGAAGCGGCAAGGATGATCCTCCGTCGTTGGCGTTTGACAGGCCATATGGTGCTTGCGACGGCGGCGAAAACGGGGCTGACGCAAACGTGTTCCGCCGGCGCCGGCATGGTTGCATCGGCGGGGTGCGGGCGTTAAACGGTCGCCTCCCGCGTCGCAGCCGCCGAGTGCTTCGCCGCGTGTTGGGGCGTCGCCAAGCGGTAAGGCAGCGGTTTTTGGTACCGCCATTCCCAGGTTCGAATCCTGGCGCCCCAGCCACCCTACGCTCGGCTCACGCGAGCTTCGGGCGGCTTACGTCTCCACTCTCTTGCACCACACATGAAAAAGCCGGCGCGCCCGAGGGCGGCCGGCTTTTCCGTTTCCAGCTTGCGCTGAAAGTTACTTCGTCGGCGCCGGCGTGGCCGGAGCAGGCGTCGTGGTCGCTGCCGGTGCAGGCACGGCGCCCGGCGCGGGCGTCGGCGTGACCGTGGACGGCTCGACCGCAGGCGCGGGGACCGGCGCGGTGCCGGCCGGCGCGGGC